>DATKNV010000072.1:0-8270 GCA_035541215.1 Allostellaceae bacterium
AGCGCGGAGGGCCCGGTGGTCGTCCGCCTCGCGCGCGGGCACAAGCCCCGGACGCCGTGGCTTCTCCTCGAGGCTGCGCAACAGGAGATCGAGCGAGCGGAACTCGAGCCGGGCGTTCCGCCAATAGAGCCGCGTCAGCGGGTCGAAGCGGTGGTTCTCCACGGCTTCGACGATCTCGGGATCGATCGGCCCCTCCTCCGCGGTCGTGCCGAAGGTGCCGTCACTCATGTGCCGGCCGGCACGGCCCGCGATCTGTGCGATCTCCGGCGCGGTCAAGCGGCGGGGCTGCGTCCCGTCGAACTTCACGAGCTTCGCGAAGGCGACGTGGTCGAGGTCCATGTTGAGGCCCATGCCGATCGCGTCGGTCGCGACGAGGTAGTCGACCTCGCCGGACTGGAAGAGCTCGACCTGGGCATTGCGCGCGCGCGGGCTCAGCGCGCCCATGACGACGGCGGCGCCGCCGCGCTGGCGCCGCATGAGCTCCGCGAGCGCGAAGACGTCCGCGACGGCAAATGCCACGACGGCGCTCCGGGGCGGGAGGCGCGTCACCTTCTTGACGCCGGTGCAGCGGAGCGTCGAGAAGCGCGGCCGGCCCATCACCTCGGCCTCGGGCACGAGGCGCCGGAGCAGCGGCTTGATGGTGTCGGAGCCCAGCATCAGCGTCTCGTAGCGGCCGCGGGCGTCGAGGAGGCGCTGGGTGAAGACGTGGCCGCGCTCGGGATCGGCGCAGAGCTGGATCTCGTCGACCGCGAGGAAGTCGACGGGCCGGTCGAGCGGCATCGACTCGACGGTGCAGACGAAATAGCTGGGATTGGGCGGGAGGATCTTCTCCTCGCCGGTGATGAGGGCGACCGCGCGCTTCCCCTTCGCCCTCACCACGCGGTCGTAGTTCTCGCGCGCAAGCAGGCGCAGCGGGAAGCCGATCATGCCGGACTGGTGGCCGAGCATGCGCTCGATCGCGTAATGGGTTTTGCCGGTGTTGGTCGGGCCGAGGACGGCGGTAAGGCGTGGGACGGAACTCAGGGCACCCATAGGAGTAAGAATCGGTACTCCGAGCGCAAAACGCAAGGCAGGCGGTGTCGCGGCGCCGATCCCCAGGGAGTCGCTGCGAAATTCCGGCACGACCCGTTATGATCGCGGCCTCGACTCGCGGGGGGTGCGTCCCAATGCCGTTGCCGCGTATTCTCATCCTTGTTGCGCTACCGCTGCTGCTCGCCTCCTGCGGGCTTTTCGACGACGAAGAGGATACGGCGCCGGCGCCGCCGAAAGCCCAGGCCTCTACCCCGCCGCGCCTGGAGCAGCCGCCGGCCATCCCGCTGCGCTCGGGTCCCCAAACCCTGCTGGGCTTCCAGCCCAACGACACGAAGCCCGCGCAGAGCAAGCCCGCCCCGGCTCCTCCACCGGCACTCTCCCCGCCCCCGGCCGACGCCAAGCCGCCCGCCCACCGCGACGACCTCGGGGATGACGAGGCGCAGAGCTTCTACGAGGGCGTCATGCTGACCTATGCCTTCGACGCCTGCGGCCTGCCCCTCCTCGGCGAGACCGCCCGGCAGGACATCGGCCACCGGATCGAGATCTGCCCCAACACGGAGGCCCGCAAGAAAGCGCTTCGGACGCTCTACCGGCGGGCGCTCGCGACCGCCGAGCAGGACCCCGAGAAGCTCCGCGCGGGCGCGCTCCGCCTTTGCAAGGACAAGCGCGCCTTCCTCAGCAACGTCATGTCCCACTCCCAGCAGCTCCGCTTCGACGACAGCGCGCCGCCGGACTGCAGCGTCATCAGCCCCCGGCCCTGAGCACGGGCATCTTGCGCCGCTCCGCGCCCTCCCTCATATCTCCTCCGGTTCGGGACCCCGGTTAAGCGGACGGAAAGGGCATGGCAGCCGAGAAGAAGAGCTTTCAGGCGGAGGTGAGCCGCCTCCTCGACATCGTCGCGCACTCGCTATACAGCCAGAAGGAGATTTTCCTGCGGGAGCTGATCTCCAACGCGTCCGACGCCTGCGACCGGCTGCGCTACCTCGCGCTCACGGAGCCCAAGCTCCTCGGCGAGGATGCGGCGTTCCGGGTGACGCTCGCCCCCGATCCGAAGCAGCACACCCTCACCGTGGCCGACAACGGGATCGGCATGAGCCGCGAGGAGCTCATCGACAATCTCGGCACCATCGCGCGCTCCGGCACCGCGCAATTCCTGCAGCAGCTCTCCGGGGACGAGCGCAAGGACCGCACCCTCATCGGCCAGTTCGGCGTGGGCTTCTATTCCGCCTTCATGGTGGCGGAAGAGGTCGAGGTGATCTCGCGCAAGGCCGGCGAGGAGGCTGCGTGGCGCTGGGTCTCCGACGGCAAGGGCGAATACACGGTCGAGCCCGCGGAGCGCGCGGGGCGCGGCACCACCATCCTCCTCCGCCTGCGCGAGGACGGCCGGGAATTCGCGGAGGCCGAGCGCCTCCGCCAGATCGTGAAGAAATACTCGGACCACATCGCGCTCCCGATCGTGCTCGGGGCCGAGGGCAAGGAGGAGACGCTCAACGCGGCCTCCGCGCTCTGGATGCGGCCGCGCTCGGAGATCACGGCAGAGCAATATCGCGAGTTCTATCATCACGTGGGCCATGCCGGGGACGAGCCCTGGCTCACGCTCCATTGGAAGGCCGAGGGAACGATCGAGTATGCGGGGCTGCTCTTCGTTCCCTCGACGAAGCCCTTCGACCTCTTCGATCCCCTGCGCAAGCACCGGGTGAAGCTCTACGTGCGCCGGGTCTTCATCACCGACGATTGCCAGGAGCTGCTGCCGTCCTGGCTCCGCTTCGTGCGCGGCGTGATCGACAGCGAGGATCTCCCGCTCAACGTGAGCCGGGAGATGCTGCAATCGAACCCCATGCTGAGGCGCATCCGCGGCCAGGTCGTGAAGCGCGTCGTCGCGGAGCTCCAGAAGAAGGCGAAGGACGCGCCCGAGGACTACGCGAAGTTCTGGGAGAATTTCGGGGCGGTGCTGAAAGAGGGACTCTACGAGGAGCCCGGCGAGCGCGAGGCGCTCCTCGGCCTCGCGCGCTTCCGCTCGACCGCGGGCGACGGATTCGTCTCCCTCGAGGATTACGTCGCGCGCATGAAGCCCGGACAAGAGGCGATCTACACGATCTCCGGCGACAGCCTCGATCTCCTGCGCAAGAGCCCGCAGATCGAGGGCTTCCGCGCCCGCGGGGTCGAGGTGCTGCTGCTCACGGACCCCATCGACGATTTCTGGATGCCCGCGGTCGGCGTCTACAAGGAGAAGCCCCTCAAATCCGCGACCCGCGGCGGCGCCGACCTCGCGAAGATCGCTCCCCTCGAGAGCAGCGAGAAAGCGGCGCCCCCGGAGAAGCCCGACGCCAAATCCGCGAGCCTCGTCGCCCTCATCAAGCTCGCGCTCGGCGATTCCGTGAAGGACGTGCGGCTGTCCGAGCGCTTGACCGACAGCGCGGTCTGCCTCGTCGCCGACGAGGGCGATCTCGACATGCACTTCGAGCGCATGCTGCGCGCGCATCAGCGCACGGCCGAAGTCTCCAAGCGCATCCTCGAGGTGAACCCCAAGCACCCGCTGATCGCGGGCCTTGCGGCCCAGGTGGGAAAAGAGGGTGCGGCCAGCGTGATCGCGGACGTCTCCTGGGTGCTCCTCGACCAGGCTCGCATCCTCGAAGGCGAGCCCCTCCCCGACCCCGCCGCCTTCGCCCGCAGGCTCTCGATGCTGCTGGAGAAGGGCCTAGCGCCGCCGGTGCACGACCGCGGCTGAGTCCGCGTAGACGCGCTGCCAGCCGGGCATGCGGTCGAGGGCGGCGACGGCGGGGAGGTCGGGCTTGAGCAGGGTCCAGCCGAGCTTGAAGCGGTCGAGGAAGCGCGGGAGCGCGTCGCCCTCGGCGTCGAGGGCGGCTGAATAGTCGCGCATGAAGGCGTCGCCGTAGAGGTCGATGCGGCCGTCGACGGCGGGCGCCACGCCGCGAAAGATCAGGTAGCCGCCGAAATCGTAGTCGTTGAATACGGGACCCGAGAGCCCCGCCCGCTCCGCGGCGGCGAGCGCGGCCGCGGGCGCGATCCTCGGATTCTCCTGCGCATAGCCCCGATAGGCGGCGCCGACGGTCAGGAGTGCCAGCGCCAGCGCGAAGGCCGCGAGCGCACGGGGACCGGGCGGCGCGCCGGAAGGCTCCGGACGCTCCGTCGCGCGCGCCACCGCCTCGGCGAGAAGAAGCGGCGCCACGAGCGCCAGAAGCTCGGCGTTGCGGGTATGGCCGAGGGCCAAGTGGATGAGCCCCAGCAGCAGCAGCAAGCGGAAGGGCGGCAGCCGGAGGCCGATCCAGAAGCCGAAGGCGAGGAGCGCGAGCAGCCACAACTCCAGCGGCTGCAGCGTCGAGAAATCCGGCGCGCGCCACTCGTTGACGAAGGAGAGCGCGAAGGTCTGGCGCATGAGCTCGATCGGAAAGAGCCAGCCCTCGATCCCCTGAGGCGTGACGAGGGAGGCGAGCGCGGCGCCGCTCAGGAACAGCCCCCAGCCGCGGAAGGCCCGGCCGCGCGCCTCGGCGTCGGGCGCGAGCAGCACCGCCTCGAAGGCGAGCGCCGCGGCAAGCCCGAGCCCCACGACGAAGCCGCCGTGGAGATTTGCCCAGAGCGCCATGAGCGGCAACAGCGTGAGCGAAGGCCGGCGTTCCTCCGCTCGTGCCCGCACGAGTGCCGTGGCCCAAAGCACGAGGATCGGCAAGGCGAGCACGTGCGGCCGCGCCGTCAAATGCGAGGCCATCAGGAAAAAAGCCAATGCGCCCACGGCGAGCGCGATCGGGGCCCGGACGGCGCTCGCGAGGGCGCGGATGAGAAGCGCAACACTCGCGGCCGCCGCGAGCGCCGCGAGCGCTACCGCGCCGGCGGCCCCGAGGAGGCCGTAGGCGCCCGCGAGCAGCAGCTCCGCGAGCCATTCATGAGCGACCCATTTCTGGCCCGCCATGGTCGCGGAGAAGGGATCGGTCGCGGGAACCGCCCCGTGCGCCCAGATCCAGCGCCCGGTGGCGACGTGCCAGTAGGTATCGGGATCGTTGAGGAGGCGGTCGCCGACGGCGAGGAGAAGCGCGTAGATGATGACGGCCGCCGCCAGCGGCAAGACCGCCCGTTCCGTTGCAGCGTCTCGTGCGCTCGTCTCCGCCGCGGCCATCGCCTCCCGCGCCTATTGCCTCGCGCCCGAGAGAATCGCGGCGGCGAGGATGGGGCCGACCTCGCCGCGCTGCACCAGCACCGCCACGCCCCGGTCCGGCCGCTCGACGTATTCGGCCATTTCCGGAGCGGGCACCTTGAGATCGAGCGCAGGACCCTTCCAGTTGCCGATCGCCTCGAAATGCCGCACGACCCGGTAATTCGTGAGCGTGCTGCCGGCATTCTCGCCCCGGCTCACGCGCGTCGTGTGCTCGCGGTCGAAGCAGGCGAGCCACACCGTCGCCGTCTCCTCCTTGCCCGCGCCGACGTGCACCGCGAGCGCCCCGTCGCGATCGAGCGCGAGGCTGAGGCTCGGTCCCGCCGGCGGGCGCGCCGTCGCTTTCGCGAGCGCGCTCTCGACGTTGCCGCGCTCGGAGCCCACGGCCTGCTCCTCGCCGTTCACGACCATCTGCGGCGTGTAGACGTAGGAGAGGTCGAAGGCTTGGGCGTAGAGGCGCTGGCGCTGGGTCGCGAGCTTGCTGGCGTAGGGATCCTTCCAGCCGATGTAGTCCCAGTAATCGACGTGGAAGCCCAAAGCGACCACGTTCGGCCGCTTCGCGAGCTCGCCGAGGAAGGCGTCGGCGGGCGGACAGGAGGAGCAGCCCTGCGAGGTGAAGAGCTCGATCACGATCGGCCGGCTCGCGGGAGCGCCGGCCCCGCCGTCTTGCGCGTGAGCGGCGCCCGCAGCCAAGCAGAAGCCGAGAAGCATGAGGGCGGCGCGCAGCATCATGTCGCCATGATGCCGCTCGCCGCCCCGCCTTGCCAATCAGCTTCTTTCACGAGCCGGTGAGAAATTGCGAGCGATGCTCACGCCGCCTTCATCATGTGACGGAGGACATACTGCAGGATGCCGCCGTGGCGGTAGTATTCGAGCTCGTCCACGGTGTCGATGCGGCAGAGGAGCTTGATCTCCTCGACCTTTCCGTTGGCGCGGTGGATGCGGCAGAGGAGATCGCCGCGGGGCTTCAGCCCCTGTGCCACGCCCACGATGTCGAAGCGTTCGCTGCCGTCGAGCTTGAGGCTCTGGCGGGTCGTGCCGTCCTTGAATTGCAGCGGAAGGACGCCCATGCCCACGAGATTCGAGCGGTGGATGCGCTCGAAGCTCTCGACGATCACGGCCTTGACGCCGAGGAGGAGCGTGCCCTTCGCGGCCCAATCGCGCGAGGAGCCGGTGCCGTACTCCTTGCCGCCGATGACGACGAGCGGCACGCCTTCCTTCTGGTAGAGCATCGCCGCGTCGTAGATCGGCATCACCTTGCCGTCCGGGAGATGCCTGGTCATGCCGCCTTCCACACCCGGCACCATCTCGTTCCGGATACGGATGTTGGCAAAGGTGCCGCGCATCATCACCTCGTGATTGCCGCGCCGGGCGCCGTAGGAATTGAAGTCGCCGGGCCGCACCTGATAGCTGATGAGGTACTCGCCGGCCGGGCTCTCCTTCTTGATCGAGCCCGCGGGCGAAATGTGGTCGGTGGTGATGCTGTCGCCGAGGAGCGCCAGCGGCCGCGCCAGCGCGATGTCCGAGAGCGGCTTCGGCTCGCGGCCCATGTTCTCGAAATAGGGCGGCTCGGCGATGTAGGTCGACGAGCCCTCCCACTCGAAGGTCATGCCGGTCTTGACCTTGACCTTCCGCCACTCCTCCGGCCCCTCGAAGACGTTGCCGTAGCGCTTGCGGAACATCTCCGGCGTGAGCGCCTTCCGGATCGTCTCCTGGATCTCCTGGTTCGAGGGCCAGATGTCCTTGAGGTAGACGGGCTTGCCCTCGGCATCCTCGCCGAGGGGATCGCTGCGGAGATCGGCCTTCATCGAGCCCGCGATCGCATAGGCGACGACGAGCGGCGGCGAGGCCAGGTAATTGGCGCGCACCAGCGGATGGATGCGGCCCTCGAAGTTGCGGTTCCCCGAGAGCACCGCCGCCACCACGAGATCCCCGCTCTCGATCGCGTCCGAGACCGGCTCCGGCAGCGGACCGGAATTGCCGATGCAGGTGGTGCAGCCGTAGCCCACGAGGTTGAACCCGAGCGCGTCGAGGTCCTTCTGCAGGCCCGCGGCGGCGTAGTAGTCGGAAACCACCTGGCTGCCGGGCGCGAGCGAGGTCTTGACCCACGGCTTCACCTTGAGGCCGCGCTTCACCGCGTTGCGCGCGAGGAGACCGGCGCCGAGCATGACGCTGGGGTTCGAGGTGTTGGTGCAGGAGGTGATTGCGGCGATCACCACCGCGCCGTCCTTCAGCGCGTAATTCGCGCCCTTGACCGCCACTTCGCCGTTGAAGCTCTGGCGCTTGGGCGCGAGCTTCGGCGATTCGCTCGCGAAATTCTTGGCGACGCCCGAAAGACCCACGCGATCCTGTGGACGGCGCGGCCCGGCAAGCGACGGCTCCACGGTCGAGAGATCGAGTTCGAGCGTGTCGGTGAACACCGGCTCGGGTGTGTTCGCGTCGTTCCACATGCCCTGCGCCTTGGCATAAGCCTCGACCATGGCGATGCGCTGCGGATCGCGGCCGCTCAGCTTCATGTAGCGGATGGTCTCGGCATCGATCGGGAAGAAGCCGCAAGTCGCGCCGTATTCCGGCGCCATGTTGCTGAGGGTCGCGCGATCGGCAACCGGTAGTTTGGCGATGCTCGGACCATAAAACTCGACGAACTGCCCGACGACGCCGCGCTTGCGCAGCATCTGCACGGCGGTGAGCACGAAATCGGTCGCGGTCGTGCCTTCCTTCATCGCGCCATGGACGCGGAAGCCGACGACTTCCGGCAGCACCATCGAGATCGGCTGACCCAGCATCGCCGCTTCGGCTTCGATGCCGCCGACGCCCCAGCCCAACACCGCGAGTCCGTTGACCATCGGTGTGTGGCTGTCGGTACCCACGAGCGTATCGGGATAAGCGATCGTCTTGCCGCCTTCATCCGTGGTCCACACGACTTGCGAGAGATATTCGAGATTGACCTGATGGCAGATGCCGGTGCCCGGCGGCACGACGCGGAAATTATCGAACGCCTTTTGGCCCCAGCGCAGGAACTCATAGCGCTCCATGTTCCGTTCCATCTCGAGCGCGACGTTTTCGGCAA
>DATKNV010000073.1:0-61112 GCA_035541215.1 Allostellaceae bacterium
GAGGTGGCGCGGCAATACGGCATGCACGACCGCGCACATGCGCCGCAGCACATGCCCGACGCGAAACGCCGCTGATTTCCTCGCGATGACCGCCTCCGGCCGTTCGGGTGGCGTGCGGAGCCTGATGACCGGCGTCGCGCCGGGGCTCTTCGTCGTTCTGTGGTCGACGGGCTATATCGGGGCGAAGCTCGGGCTCCCCTACGCCGAGCCCATGACGTTCCTGGGTCTGCGCTACTCGATCGTGGCCGCCATCATGGCGCTCGTGAGCCTCGCCGCGGGCGCGCGCTGGCCGCAGAGCCTACGCGAGGCGGCCCACATCGCGGTCGTGGGACTTCTCTTGCAGGCGACCGCTCTCGGCGGCGTCTTTCTCGCGATCTCCATGGGCCTGAGCGCTGGACTGACCGCGCTCATCACGGCCTTGCAGCCGCTGCTGACGGCGGTGTTGGTACGCCACTTCCTGGGGGAGCGGGTACGGGGCCTGCAGTGGCTGGGCTTCGTGCTGGGCTTCGTCGGCGTGGCGTTGGTGGTCGCCGAGAGGCTCCGCCTCGATGCCGGCGCCCTCTGGGGGATCGTGCCGAGCATGGCGGCGCTCCTCGGCATCACCTTCGGGACGCTCTATCAGAAGCGCTTTTGCGATGCCATGGATCTGCGAAGCGGGACGGTGATTCAGAATGCGACCGCCGCGCTTGCGATGATTGCGGGCTCGCTGATCTTCGAGGGACGCCACATTGCCTGGACCGGGGAGTTCATCTTCGCGCTGACCTGGCTCTGTCTTGTCCTCTCGGTGGGAGCGACGATGCTCCTATTCTGGTTGCTCCGGCGCGGCGCCGCCTCGCGCGTCGCGAGCCTCTTTTATTTGGTGGCGCCGACGACGGCCCTTTTCGCCTATTTCCTCTTTGATGAGACCCTGGCCGCGACCGCGCTCCTGGGAATGGGGCTTGCGGTTGCGGGAGTGGCGCTCGTCGTGCGGGGCAATGCATGAGCGAGAAGCAGGCGCTCGCTTGTCCCGAGATCAAAGCGGCGCTCGCGGAGGGGCGCGATTTCTGGGTCTTCGGTTACGGCTCGCTGATGTGGGATCCGGGCTTCCACCACGCCGAAGCGCATCCGGCGCTGCTGTACGGCTATCACCGCCGCTTCTGCGTCTATTCTCACCGGTATCGCGGAACGCCGAAGCGGCCGGGACTCGTGCTTGGGCTCGACCGCGGCGGCGCCTGCAGGGGGATCGTCTACCGCGTGCCGAAGCGCCACGCCAAGGCGGTCCTGATTTATCTCTGGGATCGGGAGATCCGCGGCGGGGTCTACATCATGCGCAAGCTTCGCGTCCGGCTCGCGCGCGGGACCGTCGAGGCCTATGCCTTCGTCGTCGACCGCGAGCATCGCGGATATGCGGGAGAGCTTCCGCCGAAGGAAACCGCGCGCCTCATCCTGCAGGGCGCGGGCGTCCGCGGTCTCTGCGTCCACTACCTAGAGAATACGGTGCGGCACCTGGAGGAGCTCGGGATCGATGACGGGCCGCTCCACCGCCTCGCCGATCTCGTTCAGAGGACGGCGAGCTCGGCCCAGCTCAATGCGAGGCCTTCCCGCGGTCCTTCGCGTCGAAGTAGCCCTTGAGCGCCAGGAATATCCAGACGATCGAGACGATGAAGAGCGCGATCCCGGCATAGTGCAGCATGCCGTCCTCGTAGTGGCCTGCGAGCACCACGCCCACCAGCGCGAGCGCGCCCATGATCGGCAAGAAGAGCCAGAGATCGTTCTCATTGCTCCAATCCGTGAGCCATTCGATAAGCCACATGCGCCGCGCCGCTCCGTCCTCGGGGATTGACCATTGCCCGGCCCGCCGGGCGCCGCGATCATACCGGCGGGCGCGCACGACGCAACCCCGCACTCACGGGCGGAGCGGCGCCTCGATGCCGGCCGTGAAGAGCTCCTTGAGTCGCGCGCGCGCGGCGCGGCCGGCCTCGAGGCCCCAGCAATTGACGATCGCCAGGCGGAATCCGCCCGGCGGCATGGCGTGCTGCTCCGCCGGCACGTCTTCCTCGTAGGTGATCTGGATCGAGCTTACCCCGGGCATCCGCAGCAGCTCCTTGACGCGCGCGCGGTCGATCCGCCAGGGCACGCCATGGGCCCCGAAGAGTACGACGCTGTAGCCGGTGCTGCGCCGGTCGACGAAGGGCCAGGCGCCGCTCGTATAGAGCGCCACCACCGCCTTGAGCCAGCCCTCGCCATTGAGGTCGAGCCACTGCTCGCTCATGCGGAGGTGGCACTCGATGATGGTGGCGTCGATGGTCTCGAGATTGACGACGCCGGTGAAGCCCGCGAGGTTGCGCTCGAGCCAGGGCAGCACGCGCGCCTCGACCGCAGGCATCGGCTCCGCGTGGAGCGTCCAATAGTCGAAAGTGCCCTCGACCCCCGCGAGCCCCGTCGCGTGCCGGCACCAGAGGACATGGCCGTCGCGGAGCGCCACGTCTGTGCTGACGTGGAGGCCCTTGAGAAAAGGCATCCACATGTAGCCGGGCTCGATCGCCGCCTCGTACTCTGCGGCGGAGCGGACGACGCGCCCGCCGGTGCCCATGCCGCGCATGTTGTAGATGGGCTTCGAGAAGACGGGGAACCTCGGCGGCTCGGTGCCGTGCGGCCCATGCGGCAAGCCCTGGGTCTCGCAGATCAGAAGCTTGTTGTAGACCCAGCGGTGGCGCGGGTAGAGGCTCCAGCCGGTGGCGTCGTCGATGGGCACGACGACGTCGTCGGGACAAGGCTCGCTCTCGAAATACTGCCAGCGCCAGGGATCGACACCGAGGAAGGGCATGGCCGCAATGATGCGGCGGCGAGCGCCCTCTGTCCATTCATCCGGGCCATGCCTCGGTTGCGAGGCTTGGGCTTTGCCGGTAAGGTCCGGCCCCGCCTGCTGGGGCGTAGCCAAGCGGTAAGGCAGCGGATTTTGATTCCGCCATTCCCAGGTTCGAATCCTGGCGCCCCAGCCAAGCAATTTCAAAGGGTTACGAGCCACTCAGGTCAGAGACTCTGAGAGAGTTTTCCATTTTAATCCGCCATTGTTTTCCTCAAAATTCGCCGCTTTGGCCGCCCTGGGCGACTTACATTCGCAGGATCGATAGCGGCGCAAAGGTTCGAATCTTACAGCTTGACTCAATGTAAGAATCTCCCTAATAAGGAAGCACGTCCCTCGCAGAGGAGGTGCTTATGGCCAGTCTTTCGTTTATCCGGGCATCAAAACTCGCAGAGCTTCTCCAATCGGCCGACCCCGAGAAGAAGATGTATGTGCGGATACTCAACACGACGCAGTTAGGCGTGGGGTTAGATCCGCTACAGCCAATGGTCATCATTAGCCTTTCCAAGGAAACCATCGGGCCCACAGGAGGCGAGGACGCTCAGCCGACCACGACGGCTGCCCCCGTCCCCGATCATCCCGCTTTCGATGGCACCAAGATTTCGCGCCGAAGCGGTGACTACTGGTTCGAAATAAGTGGCAAGCGTATCCAGTGCGGCTCGCTCAGGCAGTTGCTTGCAGAAGCCTTAAAGGCTCTTGAGAAGAAGAAGCCTGGAACACTCGATAACCTTTCTCGGATTCGAGGACGGAGCCGCAGGATCGTCGCTCGTGACGCAAATCAGCTCTTCGACAAGGCGCATTTGGTCAAGGAATACGCCGAGCGATTGGACGGCGGCTGGTATTTCGGGACAAACAACTCCGCGCGGGAGACCGGGGTGTGGTTACAGCGTGCCGCAGAATGCGCCGGTTTCAAGCCGGGCTCCGATTTCAAGACCAATCTGTGAAGTCAATGATTCCGATAATCTTCAAGCTCGGACTGTGGCGTCCTCGCTCTGTTGGCCGATCGATTCCATTTCCGATGTGATAGCCTCTTTGAGCGTGAGGGAGGATAGGCATGCGAATTCAAGAGCAGCGCCAACTTCATCCCGTTGGGGATGAGGTTCTTGCGCTCACGGCGGTCATTCGGCCGATGCTCAAGGGTGTCCTTTACGCGATAAAGGCCGACGTTGTGAGAGAGGTTGGCGGATACGAGAACGTCAAACTCATGATGCTGCCTCGGTTGCACAGACCGGGTGACGGCGATTGCGGGATTTGTTTTGAGTACGCGGTTCACGACGCCGTGAGTCGCAATGACGCGCATGTCCTTGAGCGCGTGGAAGACGCCGCTAGGATTTGCAGATTACCTGGTACACAACTGAGATCGATCTTGTTTGGCGTGGAGAAATCTGGGGCCCAGCAGCTAGTCGACACCGCAAATGCTGTTTTGACCGACGATTCCCAATTGCTGCAAGGTACGCCAGGACGACCGGTTAAACTGCGGCGGTATCTGAATGTCCTGGCGGCGGCTTTTCGGAAACCACAAACCCGCCCCGCTCTGCCTTTTTCAATTCGCGGACTCTGGAAGGCCGACCTATTTCTAGGGCACTCAGATTCGGACCGTTGGTTGGGCACCACCGTAAAGATCAACCCAAGTCATCTTGAAACGGCTGCTGGGCTACGCATTGGCATTGTGCCGACGCGACAAGGGCGATCTGATCGCGTCTATCACGATGAGGCTAAGAACCTCGTCGTATGCCCATTGCTTCACGACGCAGATTTCATGCAGATTTTTTACGAGGGATTCCGGGTCATTCAGGCGTTTCTTGCCGCCGATGCGCATGTTCCTCCCGAGATCGATTTGCCGCGCCCTGCCGATCGGGAGGTTGCAAGGATCTTGGAGGAACGACGAGATTTTAAGGTGTTGGAGGTAATAGACGCGATTGCAAAATTTGGGCAACCAGAGCTTCTGGAAACCAGCGAACGAGAGGCGGAGGCTCAAGCGTTGATGGGCAATCCGCAGACCGATCTCGTCGTGGCTCCCATCTCAAAGCAGCCCGACCTTTTTTCCAGGTGATCTCCCATAACGTCGGCGCTTCGAACTTGACGCCATGGACCGACTTGTCTGGCTGGCGCCGCAATGATGTGAGGAAAGTGCGCTCGGAATTGAAAGGGCGAACGAGGCGAATCATTTCTGAGCGCGAACAGCGACATTCTCGCCTTACATGATCTGACAGACTGACGGCGCGGAGGTCAGTCCGCGATGACTGTACGACACCACTCGTCCCTGACCGAGTGTTGGTTTTCCAAATGACCGTTAAGTCCTTGGTGTCTTGTGACTGGTTTTCCAGAGCCGCGACCCGTAAGACCTTGATAAATCAGTCCTAATTGACTGATTTTGATTCCGCCATTCCCAGGTTCGAATCCTGGCGCCCCAGCCAATATCCCGATCAGCCTTCGGCCCTAGAGCGCAAGCTCCCAAGTCTCGCCCACGAGGTCGTGGCCGAAGCTCCGGTGCGGCTCCTCATGGACGAGCACGAAGCCCGCGCGCTCGTAGATGTGCCGCGCCGCCGTCAGGATGCTGTTGGTCCAGAGCGTGATCTTGCGGTAACCGGACTCGCGGGCGAAGCGGATGCACTCCTCGACGAGCCGCGCGCCGATACCGAGCCCGCGCGCCTCGGGCTCCACCAGCAGCAGCCGCAGCTTTGCTACGGTCTTCGATTTCCGCACCAGCATCACCGAGCCAACGTTGACGCCGTCTTTCTCGGCGATCCAGCAGCGCTCGCACTTCAGATCGTAGTTACGGATGAATTGCGCGGCGATCTCCGCCACGAGCGCCTCGAAGCTCCCGTCCCAGCCGTATTCCCGGGCATAGAGCGCGCCGTGACGCCCGATGATCCAGCCGAAATCGCCGGGGCGATGCTGCCGGAGGAGGTAAGGCGCTCTCGCGCGGTCCGGATCCGCGAGCGCGGCCTCGGCCGCGCCGATCGCGGCGATGAAGCGGGCTTGGCGGTCGTCCGAGAGCCCGCCCAGCAAGCCGCCGAGCTCGCGGCGCGAGCGCGCCTCGAGCGGCGCGAAGGCTTTTCGCCCGGCGGCGGTGAGTCTCAGCAGGCTGCGCCGGGCGTCGCCGGTGGAGCGCTCACGCGCGACCAAGCCGCGGCGGCGGAAGCTCTGGAGAATGCGACTCAGATAGCCGGGATCGAGCCCGAGATCGCTCCCGAGCATGGACGCGGTGAGGCCCTCGCGCTGCGCGAGCTCGTAGAGTACACGCGCCTCCGCGAGCGAGTAGGGGCTATAGAGGCGCCCCTCCTGCAGCAGATTGAGCCGCCGCGTGTAGAACCGATTGAATCGCCGAACCGCCTCGATCCGTGCTTCGCGCTGGGTCATGCCCATGGATGACGCTCCGTGCGCCCGTGCCATTGGGAACATTGTCAAATTATTAGTTGACTGCGTCAAGTGATCGATGGGTGGACGCTAATCCGCGGCTTTCGACGCCGCGCCGTGACCGGCAGGGAGGAGGGCGCTGAGGACGACCGTCACCGCCGCAAGCGCGAGGCCGATGAGGTAGACACTGTGCAGTGCCGCCGCGATCTCGCCGCCGAGCCGCGCGGCGACGGCGGGCTCGACGCTTTGGCGCAGGACGGGGTCCATCAGGCGGTTGATGGTCTCGCCGGTCTCGGCGCCGCTTCCGAACAGCACGTAGTTGAAGACGCCGCCGAAGACGGCGACGCCGATCGACTGCCCCACCATGCGCATGAAGAGCATGGAGGAAGTGGCGGTGCCGCGCTCGCGCCAGCCGACGCTGCTCTGGATCGAGACCAGGAAGGTCGTGTTGCAGAAGCCCATGCCGATGCCGATGAAGAAGGCTCCGGCTCCCGCCCAGAGCGGCCCGGAATCCGGCTGCATCAGGCTCAGCACGATACTTCCGACCACGAAGGCCGCGCCGCCGAGCATCGCCGCCATGCGGTAGGAGCCGCGGATCATGATGCGTCCGGCGAGCGGGCTCACCCCGGACCAGCCGATCGACATCGCCGTGAGCGCGAAGCCCGCGACCACGGGACTGCGGCCCATGGCGCCCTGGACGTAGGTCGGCAGGAAGGCGGTGATGCCCATCATGACCGCGCCGATCGAGACCGCGCCGGCGTTGCCGACGGCGATGATGCGGTGGCGCCAGAGGTCGAGGCGCAACATCGGCTCCGGGGCGATGCGCTCCTGCCGGATCGCGGCGCCGAGCCCCGCCGCGGCCACGGCGATCAGCAGCCAGAGCGCCGTCGCGCCGAGCTCGTGCGCCTGCGTGAGCACGAGCATCAGCGCGCCCGAGCCCACGGCCAGCAGCGCCGCCCCCGCATAGTCGATGCTGTGCTGGCGCGGCACCAGGCGCTCGTGCAGGAAGCCCGCGATCATCCCGATCGCGATCGCGCCGATCGGCAGATTGAGCCAGAAGACGACCGACCAGGAGACGTGCTGGACGATGAAGGCGCCGAGCAGCGGCCCGATCACCGCCGAGAAGCCCCAGACGCTCGCGAGCCAGCCCTGCATGCGCGCGCGGTCTGCGGGCGAGTAGAGGTCGGCGATGATGGTAGTTGCGACGGGGATGATGGCGCCGGCTCCGACGCCCTGGAGCGCACGGAAGGCGATGAGCGCTCCCATGCCCCAGGCGAAGCCGCAGAGCGTCGAGCCCAGTAGGAAGATCAGCGAGCCCACGCAAAACATCGGCTTCCGGCCATGGAGATCGGCGAGCCGGCCGTAGATCGGCGTCGCGATCGCCTGGGTCAAGGGGAAGACCGCGAAGACCCAGCTGAAATGGCGGAAGCCGCCGAGCGCCGCGACGATCGTGGGCATGGCGGTCGCGACGATGGTGCTCTCCACCGCCGCCATGAACATCGCCATCATCACCGCCGCGAGGATGATCGGGCGGCGGCGGCTCGAGGGATGCGGCAGGCTCTCGGCGAGGGCGGAGGGATCGGACACGTGCATCCTGCGCGATGGGGCGGCTCGGGCAGGCGAAGCTAGCACACTGGCGCCGCGGGAAAAGTCTGCCTCACGGCGCGATCATGCCGTTCTCGAGGTCGCTCGCGTCGTAGAAGAACACGATGTTGGGATCGGGAAGCGCCAGTTGCGCGTGCCGGTGCGGGTAGGGGAGCCGCCAGAGGAGGTCGCGGATCACGCTGAGGCGCGCGTGCTCCTTGTCGTCGGCGCGCACGACGGACCAGGGTGAGGCGACCGTGTGCGTGCGGGCGAACATCTCGTTGCGGGCCTTGCTGTACTCGCGCCAGAGCTTCGGCGCCTTCGCGTCGACGGGGCTCAGCTTCCATTGCTTCAGCGGATCAGTCCGCCGCGCTTTCAAGCGCCGCTTCTGCTCCTGCTTAGAGATGTCGAGATAGTATTTGAAGAGGCGGATGCCGGACTTGATCAGCATCTCCTCGAAGACGGGGACGGTCTCCAGGAAGTCGCGCGTCTCGGTCTTGCTGCAGAAGCCCATCACGCGCTCGACGCCGGCGCGATTGTACCAACTGCGATTGAACAGCACGATCTCGCCGGCGGTCGGCAGGTGCGGGACGTAGCGCTGGAAATACCAGGAATGCCGCTCGCGGTCGGAAGGCGGCCCCAACGCCATCACGCGCGTCTCGCGCGGGCTCATGTGCTCGACGATGTGCTTGATGGTGCCGTCCTTGCCGGCGGCGTCACGGCCCTCGAAGATCACGAGCACGCGATCCCCGCTCTCGATCACGTGACGCTGCAGCTTCACGAGCTCGATTTGTAGGGCGAGCAGCGCCTTCGCGTATTTCCGGTGGCTGAGCGGCTCGGGCAGCGCCGGCGCGCGATAGCGTTTGGGCATGCGAAGTCGCTCCTTGCGTCAGGGCGTGCCGGCGTAAAGGCCGAGCAGGACGCCCAGCACCGCCAAGGTCGCGAGCGCCGTCACGGTGGGCACGCTTTGCGGCCGCCCCGCAAAGGCGAAGGTATAGGTGGCTTTCAGCACGTTGTTCGAGGCGGTTGCGATCAGGATCGCGCCGGCGACGGTGGCGATCGTGACGTTGGCGGTGCCGCCCTGCGCGAGGTTGAGGACGAAGGGATCGATGTCGGTCACCCCCACGACGGCCGCTAGCACGTAGATGCCCGCGCGGCCGAACTCGACGGCGACCCAGGTCGAAAGGAGGGAAATCAAGATGTAAAGCCCGGCGAAGAGAGCGGCGGCGCCGATCTCCAAGGGATTGCGCGGACGGTAGGTCCCGGGCGGGGCGGCGGTGGCGAGGGCGCGGCGGTATTGCAGCCCCGCCCAGGCGAACCCGACTGCCGAGAGTGCGGCAAGCGAGGGCGCAAGAGCGACCGCGAGGCCCAGATTGAAGACCGCGACGATCGCGAGGATGCGCAGATACATGACCGCCGTCGCAACGGTGATGCCGGCCTGGCTGCGAGCGGCGGAGGCGGGCTCGGCGCGCGCGCGCCGCGCCAGCACGACCGTGGTCGCGGTCGAGGAATAGGCGCCGCCGAGGAGCGCCATCCAGAAATCGCCCTCGGGCGGCGCGAGCCAGCGCTGCACCAGGTAGCTCACGTAGGAGACGGTGCAGACCGCGAGCAGCGCGAGCCAGGCCTGGCGCGGCGTGATGCTCGTGAGTGTCGTCACGGGCTCGGAGGGCAGCAGCGGCAGCACGATCCCCGTGAGGATCAGGAATTGTCCGGCGGTGATGATCTCCGCCATCTGCACCTCGCGGGCGAAGGCGTGAAGCCGCTCTCGCCCCGTGAAGAGCAGCACCGCCGCGACGGTGACGCTGACCGCAACCCAATGCGGGAGCGCCAGCGTCACCGCGCCGAGGATATAGGCGTGCATGTTGCAGAGCAGGACCATGAGGCCGACGTTGGCGCCGCCCTCTCCGCTTTCAGGTCTCACGCGCTGTCGATAAAACGCGTGGAGCCACGCTCCCAGCACGACGAAGCCCGCGACGAAGGCAAGGAGCCGCTGCGGGTCGAGGAGGTAGAGCACGCCCCCGCCCATGGCGAGCAAGGGAAACGTGCGGATGCCGCCGGGCCGGCGCTCACTGCTCTGCGCGTAGAACTCCTCGAAGGCGAGGCCGAAGAAAAAGCTGAGGCCCAGCAGGATCGCGAAACTGATCGGCGAGGGGGCGCTGGGCATCTGCGATCTCTCCCTCCCTCCTGGCGCCCTAGGCCTTCTCGGCCTCGAGGTCGGCGGGAACCACGTAGGAGATCGCCGTCGCGCTCTCTGAGGCGAGCTTGCGCCATGGGCCCTTGAAGCGAAAGCAGGCCAGCGCCCCGGTCGGGAATTTGCCCGTGAGCGGAGGCAGGCGCATCGGCGAGTCCGGAGCGGCGAGGCTGAGCGCGAGCCCGTGGAGGCCCGGGTTGTGGCCGACCAGCAGGACCGTATCGGCGCTCTCCTCGATCCGGCGGAGCCGATCGAGCAGCGCCGTTCCCGGCGCCAGATAGAGATCGCGGTCGAAAACCACGCGGCGCGGCTTCAAGCGCGCGACGATCGGCTGAACCGTCTCGTGCGTGCGCAGCGAGGTCGAGGAGAGCACGAAATCGAATTTCACATGAGAGCGCGCGAGGTGATCGGCGATTGCTTGGGCGGCGCGCCGTCCGCGCTTGCTGAGGGGGCGGTCGTGGTCGTCGAGCGTATCGTCGCTGCGGCTCGACTTCGTGTGACGCAGCAGATAGAGCGTCTTCATGGCGCTGATGGGACCTGCCTGGGCCTCAAGTTTAGCCTAAAGGTGAAAGCGTAGCTCTCGCAAGATATTGTAGCGCCGCGGAGGAGCGACCCAGCATCTAGTCCGACACCCTACATTTTTGCTACGACTCGGTGACGGCGGCGTGACCATCGGCTAGAGTGCTGGCGCAATTCCTCAGGGGGGGCCGATTAGAGCCGATGGAAACCGGCCGGGAGATCGAGCTCAAGCTTTCAGTTCCGCCCGACCGCGTGCAGCAGCTCCTCCGCTCGCCCCATCTGAAGGCGGAGGGTGCCGGGCGCGGCCACGCGCGCGCGCTCCGGAACACCTATTACGACACTCCGCACCTGACGCTCCACGAGCGGGGCTTGGCGCTTCGCGTGCGCGAGGCCGGGCGGCGCTTCGTGCAGACCGTGAAGGCCGGCGGCAGGGGCGCGAGCGGTCTCTTCAAGCGGCGGGAGTGGCAGCAGACCGTATCGGGCCCCAAGCCAGACCTTGCGCAGATCGACGACGTCATGCTGCGCGAGCTCCTAGGCGACGCCGCCGCGCGTCTTGCTCCGGTCTTCACCGCCGAGGTCCGCCGCGTCACTCGGACGGTGCAGCGCGGCAATTCCACGCGCGTCGAGGTCGTGATCGACGAGGGCCACGTCGTGACCCCCAAGGGCTCGACGCCGATCTGCGAGATCGAGTTCGAGCTCAAGGAGGGCTCGCCGGACGCGCTCTATGAGCTGGCGCTCGCGCTCAACGACGTGGCGCCGCTCCACCTCGAGACCATGAGCAAGTCCGACCGCGGCTATGCCTTGCTCTCCGACGCGCAGCCGACCTGGTCGAAGTCGCCGGCGCTCGCGCTCGATCCCAACGCGACGGGCCTCGAGGCCTTCGAGGCGATCCTGCGCCATCATCTCGCGCATCTGCTCGCCAACGAGGCTGCGGCGCGGGACGGCGGCGATCCCGAGGGCGTGCATCAACTCAGGGTCGCGCTGCGCCGCCTGCGCTCGGTGCTGGCACTATTCCGCAGCGTGCTGCCGGCGGAGACCGCGCTCCATCTCGCGGACGAGCTGAAGTGGCTCGGCGGCGAGACCGGTCCCGCTCGCGATCTCGACGTGTTCCTGCTGGAGCTGCTCAGCCCGATCCGCAAGGGGATGCCGGAGGAGTCCGATCTCGAGGCCTTGGAGACGCGGGCTGCGGCTGCGCGCATCGCGGCCTATGAGCGCGTCCGCGCGGCACTCGACACCGGCCGCTACACGGCGCTGCTGCTCGAGGTGGGCCGGGTCGCGGAGACGCGCTTCTGGCTAAACGGGCTCGAGCCGGGGATCGTGGCGCGCCTCGAGGCGCCCGCCCGCGATTTCGCGACCGAGCTTCTGGCCGAGCGCCACCGCAAGGCCAAGAAGCGCGGGCGCGGCTTCGCCGATCTCTCCACCGAGGATCGCCACCGCCTGCGCATCGGCCTCAAGAAGCTGCGCTACGCCGCCGACAGCTTCCGCTCGCTTTACGAGGGGTCGGCGGCGGCGGCCTACATGAAGCGGCTGTCGCGCCTCCAGGACGTGCTCGGCCATCTCAACGACGTCGACATCGCCGGGCGCCTCGTCGAGGGCTTCGCGCAGGAGGCCGCGGCGGAGGACGCTGCCGCCGTCGCCCGCTCGAGCGGGCTCGTCATCGGCTGGTACGGGCACGGCATTGCCGCGCTCGAGCCCAAGCTGCGCAAGCAGTGGAAAGCGTTCAAGTCGGCGGCGCCGTTCTGGGAGAGTGCTGCAGGCTGAAAGGTCTCAGGCGCCGATGGGCGCGAGGTTCTCCAGAAACTGTCGCGCCGTCGCCTGCCAGGTGAAGCTGAGCGCATAGTCGCGACAGGCCGCGCGGGGAATGTCGAGGCAGGCGAGGGCGGCCTTGCGCAAATCCCGATCGAGCCGCCCGACCGGTGCCTCTCCGACCACGTCAACCGGACCCGTCACCGGGAAGGCCGCGACGGGAACGCCCGACGCGAGCGCCTCCAGCAGCACCAGGCCAAAGGTGTCGGTGAGGCTCGGGAAGACGAGGACATCTGCGGAGGCGTAGCAGCGGGCGAGCGAGAGGCCCTCGTGCCGCCCGAGGAAATGCGCGGCGGGGAAGCGGCGCTTCAATTCCGCGAGCTGCGGCCCGTCGCCCACGACGACCTTGGAGCCCGGCAGGTCGAGCTCAAGGAAGGCCGCGAGGTTCTTCTCGACGGCGACGCGGCCGACCGCCATGAAGATCGGGCGCGCGATGCCGGGAAAATCCTCGCGCCGCTCCGGCGCGAAGAGCTCCGCGTCGACGCCGCGGCTCCAGGGGCGGATCGCCGAGAAGCCGCGCCGCTCGAGCTCGCGCCGGATGGACGGCGCCGCCACCATGATGCCGCGCGAGGGCCGGTGGAAGCGCCGGAGCCAGGCATAGCCGAGGCTTACGGGCAGCAGAAAGCGCGCGCTCACATATTCCGGAAAGCGCGTGTGGAAGGCCGTCGTGAAGGGGAGGCCGCGTGCGAGGCAGTAGCGTCGCGCCGCCATGCCGAGCGGCCCCTCGGTCGCGATGTGGATCGCGTCGGGCCGGGCTTCCTCGAGGAGCCGGCGCACGCCGCGCCCGGGCGCGAGCGCGAGGCGGATCTCGGGATAAGTGGGGCAGGGAATCGTGCGGAAGCGGTCGGGCGAGACTGTCACGAGCTCGTGCCCGAGCGCCTTCACCTCTCGCGCGATGGTCGTGAGCGTGCGGACGACACCATTGACCTGGGGTAGCCACGCGTCGCTGACGAGCGCGATCCTCATCCGCGTGCGGTTACGGGCTCGCGACGGGGTTTGGATTTCGCCCGCGCCGTCGCCGTCAGCATGTCGAAAGCCCTGAGGCGTGCCCACTCCACGATCTCGAGCCGGCCGTCGAAGTGCTCCACCAGCGCGGTGCAGCTCTCGACCCAATCGCCGTCGTTGCAATACAGCACGCCGTCGATCTCGCGGATCTGGGCGTGGTGGATGTGGCCGCAGACGATGCCGTCGACCTCGCGCCGCCGCGCCTCGGCCGCCACGGCGATCTCGAAGTTGCTGACGTACTCGACGGCGTTCTTGACCTTGTTCTTGAGATAGGCGGAGAGCGACCAGTAGGGATATCCGAGCTTCCGGCGGGCCACGTTCAGGTAGTAGTTGAGCCGGAGCGCGTTGTTGTAGGCCCAGTCGCCGAGCAGCGCCATCCAGCGCGCGTAGCGCACGACGCCGTCGAAGGCATCGCCGTGCAGGATCAGCAGCCGCCGGCCGTCGACCGTGGTGTGCATGGCCTCGTCCACGAGCTGCACGCCGCCGAGCTGGAGCTCGACGTAATCGCGCAGCCACTCGTCGTGGTTGCCGGGGATGTAATAGACGTGAGTCCCCTTGCGCGCCTTGCGCAGCAGCTTCTGGATCACGTCGTTGTGGGACTGATGCCAATACCAGGAGCGCCGCAGGCGCCAGCCGTCGACGATGTCGCCCACGAGATAGAGGTATTCCGACTCGTTATGTTTGAGGAAATCGAGGAGGAAGTCGGCCTTGCAGTCGCGCGTGCCGAGATGAATGTCGGAGATCCAGATCGCGCGATAGCGTCGCGTCGGGTCGATAAAGTTCACCGGTCCCCCTCGCTCTCAGCGAGCGTCAGCCTTGTCAAGGAGTCGCGGCTCGCGCACAGTGTGATCCGAACCCTCGTTACCGCGTCTCTTAAAAGAATCCTCATAATCGTTTGATGTTTCCTCGGTATTGCCATTCGATGACAATTCCATGACACCGCCCAGCGGGAGCGGCCGCCGCAGGATTCTCGTGATCTACAACCCCGTCGCAGGCGGCCGCGCGCGCCGCCGCCTCGGGGCTGCGCTCGAGGAGATGCGGCGACTCGGAATCGCGGTCGTGCTGCGCGAGACCGGCTCGGCCGGCGACGCCGAGCGCTTCGCGCGCGAGGCGACGGCTACCGACTTCGATGCGGTGGTGGTCGCGGGCGGCGACGGCACGCTGAACGAGGCCGTCAACGGGCTCGGCGATCTTCGCGTCCCCGTGGCGATCTTTCCCTTCGGCACGGGGAACGTGCTCGCGCACGAGATCGGCATGCCCCGCAATCCCGCGGAACTCGCGGCGATCGCGGCCGCGGGTCCGGCGCGCCCGATCTCCGTAGGAGAGGCGGTGTTCGAGGGCCGGCCGGTGGCGCGGCGTTTCCTGCTGATGACCGGTGTGGGTTTCGATGCGGAGGTGGTCGAGGGTCTCGACCTCGATCTCAAGCGCCGCGCCGGCAAGCTTGCCTTCGTCTGGAGCATCTTGAAGCGGCTCTGGCGCTATCGTCCGACGGAGTACAGCGTGACGCTCGAGGGGGAGGGCGGCGTCAGCGAGCGCCGGGCGGCCTCGGCCGTCGCGACCAAGGCGCGCTATTATGCCGGACGCTTCGTGCTGGCACCGGCGGCGCATCTCACGGATCGAAGCTTCCAGCTCGCGCTCTTTCGCAACCCCGGCAGACGCGCGGCGCTGGGCTATCTCCTCGCCTTGGCGGGCGGCTTCCTGCATCGCCTGACGGACGTCGAGTTCGCGACCGCCCGCGCCGCCCGCTTCACGCTGCCCCGCGGGGCGCCAGTCCAAATCGACGGCGACGTCGCAGGTCCGCTCCCCGTGACCATCCGGATCGCGGAGGAGCCGCTGCTGCTGGTCTATCCCGGCGCCTGAGGTCCGGGGCCGAGTCGCGAGAGAAGTCTGTCGCAGGTCTGAGCCGCGATGACCGAAAGAGCGAACCTCTGCCGGTGTTTAAGGGCCATAACATTTCTGTCACGCGGGAGTGCTACTTGGATCGGTTATCGTCCATTGAGGACTCGATGGCACCCGCAACTGCGGCTCTCGATCTCACCCCGCTCGACCTCGCCGAGAGCGAGCCTTCCTCGGCCTTGGACGTGGTGGCTCTCACGGTCCTCGCGGTCAATTGCCTCGCACCCGCGACCATGCGCTCGGCCACCTACGGCAAGGCCCATCGCGTCGTGGTGTCCGATCCTCGCGTCGGTGCCGTCTTTCGTGCCGCGCTCGACCTCATGGGCGAGACGCGCAGGACGGATCGACTGATCGAGATCGTGGTCGAGGACCGCGGCTCCGCCTCGTAAACCGCGCGTTGAGCCCGGCTGTTGGCAGCGGGCGGCCAGTCCCTTATGTAGAGGGGCATGCGTGCACTCCGCTGCGTCTCTCTCTTTCTTGTCGGCGTCCTCCTGGTCGGGTCCCCCGCGGTGGCGCGCCAGGACGACCCGCGCCTCAAGGAACTCTTCTCGGAGCTCAAGACCGCGACCTCCTCGCTCGAGGTCAAGGTGGTTGAGGCGCGGATCTGGGACATCTGGACGAAGCACGGCGATCCCCGCATCGACGCGCTGATGGCGCGCGGCGCCGATGCGCTCAGCGTCGAGGACCTCGACACCGCGCTCGCGGCCTACAACGAGGTGGTGAAGCGCGACGACACTTTCGCCGAAGGCTTCAACAAGCGCGCCACCGTCGAATACCTGCGCGGCGATTACACCGCGAGCGTCGCCGACATTGAGCGCACCCTCGCGCTCGAGCCCCGGCACTTCGGCGCGCTCTCTGGATTGGGCGAGATTTATCTAAAGCTCAAGCGGAAAGAGGCGGCGCTCAGGGCCTTCGAAGCCGCGCTCAAGATCAATCCGCACCTCAAGGGAGCGCAGGCCCACGTCAAGGAGCTCAAGGAGGAGCTCGAGGGTAACCCGACCTGAGGGCTTGGGCGCGGGCGCGCCTTGATGCTCGGTTAACCTCTACCGCCCAAAGTGGCGGGCTCGCGGCTCTGGGGATGCCGGCCCCAATGCTGGCGTATGATCCTTCGACGAGCCCTTGGCGGATGAGGAGTGCGGGATGCCCGCCTCGATCACGGCCGCGCTCATGGCGGCCTGCCGATTTGGATTTGCGCCGAAGCCGCGCGAGCTCGCGGCGATCGCCGGCGATCCCCGCGGCTGGGTGAGCGAGCAGATCGCGCGCCGGCCCGATCCGCTGCCGGAGGGTCTGCCGCCCTCGCAGCGCACCGTCGCGATGATGCTGGAATCGCGCCGGGACAAGGAGGAGAAACCGGCGCTCAAGGAGGAGCTCAAGAAGATCTATCTCGCGGAGCTCGACGCGCGGATGCGCGCGGCGATCCTCGGCGATGCTCCCGTGCTGGAGCGCCTGACGCAGTTCTGGAGCAATCACTTCACGGTCTCGGCGATGCGGCCCTTCGTGCGCGGCTTCGTCGGCGCCTTCGAGCGCGAGGCGATCAGGCCGCACGTCACGGGACGCTTCGTCGACATGCTGCTCGCGGTGACGCGGCATCCGACCATGCTGCTCTATCTCGACAACGCGCAATCATTCGGGCCGGATTCGCCGGCGGGCCAGCGGCGGAGCAAGGGCCTCAACGAGAATCTCGGCCGCGAGCTCCTGGAGCTGCACACGCTCGGCGTCGACGGCGGCTACGGCCAGGCGGACGTGGAGGCGCTCGCGCGGATCCTCACGGGCTGGACGGTCACGCCGCTGCGCTTTCCCGACGCCGGGAGCTTCCGCTTCTTCGCGCAGATTCACGAGCCCGGTGCCAAGACCCTGCTGGGCCGCGTCTACCGCGAGGGCGGAATCGCCGAGGGCGAGCAGGCGCTGCGCGATCTCGCGGCCCATCCCGCGACCGCCCGCCACGTCGCGACCAAGCTCGCCCGGCACTTCATCGCGGACACGCCGCCCGTCGACGCCGTGCAGCGCATCGCCCGCGTCTTCCACGACACCGGCGGCGATCTCCGCCGCGTCACGCTCGCGGTCGCGCACGAGGAGGCTGCCTGGCGCGAGCCCCTCGGCAAGGTGCGGACGCCCAACGAGCTCGTGATCTCGGCCTATCGCGTCGTGGGCGAGGCGCCCAAGCCCGGCGAAGCCTTCGTCACGCTGAAGAATCTCGACCAGCCCGCCTTCCTCGCGCCGTCGCCAGCGGGCTGGCCCGACGTCGCCTCGGTCTGGGTCTCGCCGGAATCGACGCTGCGGCGCATCGAGTGGGCGCAGACCTTCGCCCAGCGTCTTCCCGATCCGCCCGATCCCGTCGAGGTGATGGCGGATACCTTCGGCGACATGCTCCCGGAGGAGCTGCAGCAAGCCGTGCGCCGCGCTCCCGACAAGCGGATGGCGCTCGCCCTCCTGGTGGCGAGCCCGCAATTCCAGCGGAGGTGAGGATCATGATCGGACGGCGCGATGCCCTGCGGCTGATCGGCGGCGCCTTTGCCGTCGCGGGCTTACCCGGCGCGGTCTTCGCGGCCATTCCCGGCAATCGCCGCCTCGTCGTCGTGCTCCAGCGCGGCGCGATGGACGGGCTTGCCGCAGCGGCGCCGATCCGCGATCCCAACTACGCCTCGCTCCGCGGCAACCTCGCGCTGAAGCCTCCGGGAGGGCAGGGCGGCGCACTCGCGCTCACCGGCGACTTCGCGCTCCATCCCGCGCTCGCGCCGATCGAGCCCTATTACGGAAAGCGCGAGCTCCTGGTCGTGCACGCGACGGGAAACGGCTACCAGACGCGCTCGCATTTCGATGCGCAGGACCTCATGGAGAGCGGTCTCGCCGCCAAGCGCGGGATTAGCGACGGCTGGCTCAACCGCGCGCTCACGCTGCTGCAGCGCGGGGACCAGCGCCTGGGCCTCGCCGTCGGGGGCGCGACACCGCTCATCCTGCGCGGGGCAACTCCCGTCGCCTCCTGGGAGCCAGCGGGCTTCCGCGAGGCGGCGCCCGGCTTCATCGAAGCGGTCGCGCGCTTCTACGCCGAGGACCAGCTGCTCGGCCCCGCCTTCAAGGAAGGCATCAAGGCACAGAGCTTCTCCGACGAGGTCCTCGGCGGCGACATGAAGGGTGGCGGCGGCTTCGGCCCGCAATCCTTCAAGCCGCTTTGCGCCGCCGCGGGGAAGCTGCTCGCCGCCGCCGACGGCCCGCGCGTCGCGGTCCTCGAGATGGGCGGCTGGGACACGCACGTGGCAGAGGGTGCGGAGAAGGGCCGGCTCGCGGCCAATTTCACGGGCTTCGCGGAGGGGCTCGACGCGCTCGCAACCGCGCTCGGCGATGCCTGGCGCGAGACCGCGGTCGTTTCCGTGACGGAGTTCGGCCGCACCGTCCGCGTCAACGGCACCAACGGCACCGATCACGGCACGGCCTCGCTAATGTTCGTGATGGGCGGGGCGATCAAAGGCGGTCGCATCGCCGGCGACTGGCCGGGTCTCGGCCGGCTCCAGGACGACCGCGATCTCCGCGTCGCCACCGACGGCCGCGCCGTGATGAAGGGCCTGCTGCGCGACCACCTCGGCCTCGACGCCCAGGCGCTTGCCACGCGCGTCTTCCCCGAGAGCGCGGGGATCCGGCCGATGGAAGGGCTGGTTTGAAGGGGGCCTCAGCGATTGGCCGACAGTTTATACCTGACAGCTCCTATACCCACGCAATTCTCAACACGTTCGTCGCGCCCGGCGTGCCGAAGGGGACGCCGGCGGTGATCACGAGGCGGGCGCCTTTCTCGGCGAAGCCGTCTTGATGCGCGAGCGAGATGGCCTTCTCCACCATGTCCGTGAAATTCGTGACGTCACTGGTGTGGACGCTGTGCACGCCCCAGACGAGGGCGAGGCGCCGCGCGGTCTCGACTTTCGAGGTGAGGCCGATCACCGGCACGTCCGGCCGCTCGCGCGCCGCCCGCAATGCCGTGGCCCCCGACGTCGTGTAGGAGACGATCGCAGCGGCGCCGATCGTGTGCGCGACCTGGCGCGCTGCCGCGCTGATCGCGTCGGGCGCGGTGTGCTCGGGCTCGGCGTGCGTGCTCTGGAGCGCCGCCTGGTAATTGGGATCGGCCTCGACGCGGCGGAGGATGCGCTCCATCATCGCGACCGCCTCGATGGGGTAGGCCCCGCTCGCGGTCTCCGCCGAGAGCATCACGGCGTCCGCGCCCTCGTAGATCGCGGTCGCGACGTCCGAGGCCTCGGCGCGCGTCGGCACCGGGAGCCGCACCATCGATTCCAGCATTTGCGTCGCCACGATCACGGGCTTCCCCGCGCGGCGGCAGACGCGGACGACCTCGCGCTGGATCGGCGGCACGTCCTCCGGCGGCATCTCCACGCCGAGATCGCCGCGCGCGACCATCACGGCGTCCGCGAGGTCGACGATCTCCTGCAGGCGCTGGATCGCCGCGGGTTTCTCGAGCTTCACCAGCACGCCCGCGCGTCCGCCGACGAGCTTGCGTCCCTCCGCCACGTCCTCCGGCCGCTGCACGAAGGAGAGCGCGATGAAATCGACGCCGAGCTTCAGCGCATAGGCGAGGTCGGAGCGGTCCTTCGCGGTGAAGGGCGAGAGCGGCAGGACGACGCCGGGCACGTTGACGCCCTTGCGGTCGGAGAGCGCGCTTCCCGCGAGCACGGTCGTCTCCGCGAAATCCTTGCCGCATTTCTCGACCTTGAGGCGGACGTTGCCGTCGTCGAGCAGGAGGTCCGCGCCCGGCTGCAAGGCCGCGAACACCTCCGGGTGCGGCAGCGGCGCGCGCTTCTGGTCGCCCGGCGTCTTCTCGAGATCGAGGCGGAAGCGTTGCCCCTGGGCGAGCGCGATCTTGCCGCCGGTGAAGGTGCCGAGCCGGAGCTTCGGCCCCTGCAAGTCCGCCATGATGCCGATGGGACGGCCCACCTTCTGCTCGAGCGCGCGGACCGCCTCGAGCCGCAGGCGGTGATCGTCCTGCGTCCCGTGGCTGAAATTGAAGCGAAAGACGTCGACCCCCGCGGCGAAGAGCGCGGCGATCGCCTCGGGACCCGAGCTCGCGGGGCCGAGGGTGGCGACGATCTTGGCGCTGCGCTGGCGACGCATGGCCTTCTGCCTTACTCCAGGATGAGGATCGCGCGGAAGTCGTTGACGTTGGTGCGGGTGGGGCCGATCACGACGAGATCGCCGAGCGCCTTGAACGCGCCGTAGCCGTCGTTTTCCGCGAGCTTCGCCTTTAAGGAAATGCCGAGCGCCGCGGCACGGGCGGGTGTGTCGGGCCCCATCAGGGCGCCGGCATTGTCTTCGGTGCCGTCGATGCCGTCGGTGTCGCAGGCGATGGCGTGGATGCCCCTGGCGCCGTCGAGCGCCGTCGCGAGCGCTAGCAGGAATTCCGCATTCCGCCCGCCGCGTCCATTGCCTTTGACCGTGACGGTGGTCTCGCCGCCGGAGAGCAGCGCCACCGGCGGCCGGAGCGCGCGCTCGCCCACGAGGAAGCGCCCGGCGGCGATCTGCCGCGCGATCGCCGCATGGACCAGCGCGACATCGCGCGCCTCGCCCTCGATCGCGTCACCGAGGATCACGGGGACGAGCCCCGCGGCGCTTGCGGCACGTGCGGCCGATTCGAGTGCTGCCTGCGGCATCGCGATAATCCTGTACTCTGTGCCCGCGAGCCTAGGATCGCCCGGCTTCGGCGACTCTTCCGTGGCGGCGGCAAGGTCCGCGGCCACCGCCGGCGGCGGCTCGATCCCGTACTTCTCGAGGATCGCGCGCGCCTCGGCGAAGGTGCTGGGGTCCGCGACGGTGGGGCCCGAGCCGATCACGGAGGGGTCGTCGCCGGGGACATCGGAGATCGCGAGCGTCACCACCTTGGCCGGCGCTGCCGCGGCAGCGAGCCTCCCGCCCTTGATGGCGGAGAGATGCTTTCGCAGACAGTTCATCTCGCCGATGGTGGCGCCGCTCAGCAGCAGCGCGCGCGTCACCGCGCGCTTGTCCTCGATCGTCAATCCCGGCGCAGGAAGCGCCAGCAGCGCCGAGGCTCCCCCGGAGATGAGGCAGAGCACGAGATCATCCCGTCCGAGCCCCCGCACCATCTCCAGAATTCGTGCCGCCGCGCGCGAGCCTGCTGCGTCCGGCACGGGGTGGCCGGCCTCCACGATCTCTATCCGCTTGCAGGGGAGACCGTGACCGTAGCGCGTCACCACGAGTCCCGTGAGCGTGCCCGGCCAATGCGTTTCGACCGCCATCGCCATCGAGGCGGCGGCTTTGCCGGCGCCCACGACAATGGTGCGGCCTTTGGGCGGAGCCGGGAGATTGGGTGGAACGGTCTTCGCGGGGTCGGCGGCGGCGAGCGCCGCCTCGAAGAGGCGTTGCAGGAGCGCGCGGGGCTCGGTGTTTGCCGCAGGTGATGCCGCCATCGATGGCTCGTTCTGCTCCCGTCACCGGGAGCATAGGGGGGCGCCGGGCGCGCGGCAATCGCGAGACGCGTCGTTCGGAGCTAAGATGCCTCCGGCCCGATTTCCAATTCCAGAGGCCCGCATGGCCGAATCGCCGTTCTATACCGCGACCCTTCCGGTCTCCTGCCCGAAGTGCGGCAAGACCAGCAAGAAGCTCTTGCGCGAGCTCCTCGCGAACACGCTCATCCTTTGCAGCCACTGCCCGACGGCGATCGACGTCGGCTCGCCCGAATGGCGCGAGCGCATCGACGCGGAAGTCGCGCGGCTCCGGGGGTCGGCGCCGCCCGCGCGCGGATAGCCGCGATCCCCCGGGACCGGGCCCGTCACCACGGCCGCTTCAGCGGATCCTTCTTGTCGTCGAGAGGACAGTTATAGGCGGTCTGCTCGCCCTTGGCATCGAGAGCGCGGAACGCCCAATCCTCGGTGTGCTTGTATTTCCAGCCTTCGCGCGAGCCGTCGGTCATAGCGAGGATGCCGCTTTGGGCGTCGTAGGTGTAGTGCCCGCGCTTGCCGTCGTAGTCCGTATAGGTCGTGCCGTCGATCAGGCCGAACATCATGGTCGGCGTCGGCGTGACGAGGATACCCATGCAGCCCAGCGACGAGCGCACGCAGCCCGGCACGTTCATGGCGGGGCGAGCTTCGTAGCAGGCGTAGACGCCGGGAGCAGGCGGCATCCCCGCCGCGAGCGCAAGGGCGCCGATGCCGATCGTGCCCGCGAGCGTCGACGCAAGGATTGCGCCGAGCTTTCGTTTGGTGCCGCGAATTTTCATGGTGCCTATCCTCCCGGTCTCGGACTCGACCATCCGAGTCCGGAGGGATGCTAGCCGAGGCAGCGCGATTTGACGATGCGTGATGCGCGGTCTTATGTTTCCCGCGGCTCGACCGAACGGGGAGATGATGGCGATGGATGCGCGTGAGGAGGAGACGCCGCTGCGGGTCTACTGGATGCCCGGCTGCACCAGCTGTCTCAGGACCAAGGAGTTCCTGACGAAGCACGGCGTGCCCTTCGTCTCCGTCGACGTGGTCGCGAACAAGCGCGGCTTCGAGGAGCTGGCGGAGCTCGGCCTCCGGCGCGTGCCGATCGTGCGGCGCGGCAATGAGTGGGTCGACGGACAGGTCCTCGCGGATGTCGCGCGCATCGCCGGTATCGAGTACGGCGCGCCGCCGCGGCTCGGGCCCGAGGCGCTCGCCGGGCGGGTCGACGAGGTCCTAGCGGCCGCCGGACGGCTCCTGCTGCAGATTCCCGAGGCGAAGCTCGATTCGCTGCTGCCGAACCGGCCGCGGTCCTATCGCCAGCTCGCCTGCCACATCTTCCAGATCCCCGAGCTCTTCCTCGATCTCGTCGAGCGCGGCAAGCGGCTGGAATTCGCGGATTACTTCCGCGACGTGCCGCCAGGGCTCAAGACGGGCGCCGAGCTCGCGGAGTGGGGCCAGTCGATCCGCAGGCGATTCCGCGCCTGGTGGGACCGCGCGGGCGCGGCCACGGACTTCGCCTTCAAGGCGGATGTCTATTACGGGGAGCAGACGCTCCTCGACTTCATGGAGCGCACGGCCTGGCATGCGGCGCAGCACACGCGCCAGCTCCAGCTCGTGGTGGAGAGGCTGGGGATCGCGCCCGTGCAGGGGCTGGGCGCGGAGACCCTCGCGGGCTTGCCGCTGCCGACGAACGTCTGGGACGACGCGATGCAGTTCGCCTGACCCGGGGGTCGGGCGAACCGCACTTCGCGGTCTGGCTCAGCCGAGCCCTATTCCGAGGACTCCTCGGATTTCGGGGTCGCGCCGGGATTGATGCGGACCGCTTCGTAATCGGTCACGACGACCACGCCGGGGATCGGCTCCTCCACGGTCTCGACCTCGATCACCTCGATCGGCGCCTCGACCGGCCGCTTCGGCGGTGCCGGCTTCCGAGCCGCTGCCTTCTTCGGTGCCGCGAGCTTCTTCTTGGCGGGCGCCGCCTTCTTCGCGGGCCTTGCCGCCTTGCGCTTGGCAACCTTGCGCGCGGGCTTCGCGCGCTTCGCCGCGCCGCGGGATTTCGCGGCCTTGCCCCGGCGCTTGGCCGCGGCTCTCTTGCTCTTCGCCATAGCATCCTCCTCTTTGAGCGCGCCCCCTACGGCGCCTTGATTTGATGTGACCGGGCCGTCAGTCCTCGAGGACGAAGGTCACGTCCATCGTCACACGGTATTCCGAGACCTTGCCCTTTACCACCTTGGCCTTCTGCTCGACGACGTGCAAGCCAGTGATTCCGCGCACCGTCCGGCTCGCGCGCTCGAGCCCGCTTCTTATGGCGTCGTCGAAGTTCTTCGGGGACGAAGCCGTTATTTGTGTCACGCGAGCGACACTCATGATGACCTCCCTTTGCCGAGCACGCCCAGCGCATTATGCGCCTCGCCGCTTCCTCTGTAATCCCGATATAGAGCGCGCGCTGCACCGGGCGACGGGCCGCCATGCCCGGGCCGCCGGTTGTCGTGCGGGCTTGGGGGGCGCTAATCTGCGGTCCTGCCCGGCCAGACTGGGCGTCCGACCCCCCTTCCGGAGGAGAGATCGATGAGCGTCTCCTGGCGCGGCGTATTCCCGGCGGTGACCACCCAGTTCCGCGCGGGCGGCGCGCTCGATATTGCGGCAACCCAGCGCGGCGTCGAGGAGCAACTTAAGGCCGGCGTCCATGGCCTCATCATGCTCGGGAGCGTGGGCGAGAACACCGCGCTCGAGGCCGCCGAGAAGCGCCAAGTGCTGGCGGCCACCAAGGAGGTCGTGGCGGGACGTGTGCCCATCCTTTCGGGGGTCTCGGAATACACGACGGCGCTCGCTGCCCAATACGCTCGCGACTGCGAGAAGATCGGGATCGACGGGCTGATGGTGCTGCCGGCCATGGTCTACAAGGCCGACGAGCGCGAGGCGCTCGCGCATTTCCGCGGCGTCGCGGGGGCGAGCGGCTTGCCCATCATGATCTACAACAATCCGCCCGCTTATAACGTCGACGTGACGCCCCAGGGCTTCAAGGAGCTCGCGAGCGAGCGCCGCGTCGTCGCGATCAAGGAGTCCTCCGAGAACCTCCGCCGCCTCACGGACATCGTGAACCTCTGCGGCGACCGCTACATCCTCTTCTGCGGCGTCGACGACCTGATCCTCGAGAGCATGCTGCTGGGGGCGACCGGCTGGGTCGCGGGCCTCATCAATGTCTTTCCGCGCGAGAGCGTGCAGCTCTACGAGCTCGCGGCCAAAGGCGAATGGGAGAAGGCGCGGGCGATCTATCGCTGGTTCATGCCGACGCTCCATCTCGACACCTTCCCGAAGCTCGTCCAGTACATCAAGCTCGGTCAGGCGATCGTCGGCAACGGCAGCGAGGTCACGCGCGCGCCGCGGCTCGCGCTCGAAGGCGAGGAAAGGAAGCGCATCACGCGCGTCTACGAGGAGGCGATCGCCTCCCGCCCGAAGCTCTGAGGCGCGCGCGGAACGATGGCGAGCAACACCTTCTTCTGTATCGACGCGCACACCTGCGGCAATCCCGTCCGCGTCGTCGCGGGCGGCGGCCCTGCGCTCGCGGGCCAGACCATGAGCGACTACCGCCAGGATTTCATGAAGCGCTTCGACTGGATCCGGCGCGCTCTCATGTTCGAGCCGCGCGGCCACGACGTGATGTCAGGCTCGGTCCTCTATAAGCCTCTCCGCGACGACTGCGACATGGGGCTCGTCTTCATCGAGACCTCCGGGTGCCTCCCCATGTGCGGGCACGGCACCATCGGCACCGTGACCGTGGCGCTGGAGCAGGGCCTCGTCACGGCGCGCACCGAGGGCCGCCTCGCGCTCGATGCGCCCGCCGGCAGGGTCGAGGTGGAGTTCGAGCGCGACGGTCGCTTCATCGACCGCGTACGGCTCTTCAACGTCGCGAGCTTTCTCGAGGCGACCGGCGTCGCGATCGAGGTGCCGGGCCTGGGGCCGCTCGAGGTCGACGTGGCCTATGGCGGCAACTACTACGCCATCGTCGATCCGCAGCCGGGCTTTGCAGGCCTCGAGAGCCTGACGGCGGGCGAGGTGCAGCGCCTGAGCCCGATCGTGCGCAACCTCATGCGCGAGAAGCTCGAGCCCGTCCATCCCGAGAACCCGACGATCCGCGGCGTGAGCCACGTCATGTGGACGGGAAAGCCGCGCGATCCCAAAGCGCATGGCCGCAACGCCGTCTTCTACGGCGACCGCGCGATCGACCGCTCGCCCTGCGGCACCGGCACCTCCGCACGGATGGCGCAGCTCGTCGCCAAGGGCAAGCTCGAGATCGGCGACCGTTTCGTGCACGAGAGCATCATCGGGAGCCTCTTCGAGGGCCGCGTCGAACGCGCGGCCTCCGTCGGCAACAAGCCCGCGATCATGCCGAGCATCGCCGGCTGGGCGCGCGTCACCGGCTACAACACCATCTTCGTCGACGACCGCGATCCCTTCGCGCACGGCTTCCAGGTGGTGTAGGGGCAACGAGATGCGGCGAAACCCTCACCCTCCCGCGCTTCGTGCGGGCCCCAACTCTCTCCCGCGCAGCGGAAGAGGGAACGAAGAGTCCCTCTCCCACCGGAGGTGGGAGAGGGTTGGGGCCCATCGCGCAGCGATGGGAGGGTGAGGGTGCCAGCCATGACCCCGCTCCTCACCCCCTCCGACCCTCCGCCGGTCGAGCACGTCGACCGCGAGGGCAAGACCCCGGTCTTGCTCACCTGCGATCACGCGAGCCGGCGGGTGCCGCGCGCGCTCGATAATCTCGGGCTCGACGAGGCGAAGCTCTCCCTCCACATCGGCTGGGACATCGGTGCCGCGGCGGTGACCCGCGATCTCGCGGCGCGGCTCGACGCGCCGGCGGTGCTCGCGGGCTATTCGCGTCTCGTCATCGACTGCAACCGCAACGTCGAGGATCCCACCTCGATCCCCCGGGTGAGCGACGGCATCGAGGTGCCCGGCAACCGCGATCTGACGGCGGAGCAGCGGACTCAGCGAGTCGAGGCAATCTTCCGCCCCTATCACGGCGCGATCGAGGCCGCGCTCGACCGTTTCGCCGCGCGCGGCGTCCATCCCGCGGTGTTCTCGGTCCACAGCTTCACGCCCACCATGAACGGCTTCAATCGCCCCTGGCACATCGGCATCCTCTGGGACAAGGACCCGCGCATCCCGGTGCCGCTGATGGCGGCGCTCCGGCGCGAGAAGGGGCTCGTGGTCGGCGACAACGAGCCCTATTCCGCCCGCGAGCCCGCGGGCCACAGCGTGCGCACCCATGCGATGTCGCGCGGCCTGCCGCATGCTGCGGTCGAGATCCGCCAGGACCTCCTCGCTGAGCCCTCGGGACAGCGGGAATGGGCGGAGCGGCTCCATCGTCTGCTGCTGCCGATCCTCGAGGATCCCGGCCTCTACCGGGTCAAGCACTATTGACCCTCGCCATCGGTGCTCCGAGGCGCCATATAGAGGGAACGCAAGACGGGAGATCCGCATGGACGAAAAGACCCGAACCGAGCTCGAGGCCGCCGCCTTCCGCCGCCTGGTGCAGCACCTGCGCGAGCGCACGGACGTGCAGAACATCGACCTCATGAATCTCGCGGGCTTCTGCCGCAATTGTCTCTCGCGCTGGTATCGCGAGGCCGCCGCCGAGCGCGGCATCGCCATCGCCGATCCGGCCGCGCGCGAGATCGTCTACGGCATGCCGTACGAGGAGTGGAAGCAGAAGCACCAGAAGGAGGCGACGCCCGCGCAGAAGAAGGGCTTCGCCGAGAGCCACAAGCACTGAGCGGAGCGGGGCATGGCGGATAAGGGGGGTATCGCCGCGGAGCGGCTCAAATCCTTCATCGAGCGCATCGAGCGCCTGGAGGAGGAGAAGCGCGCCCTCGCGGAGGACATCAAGGAAGTCTATTCGGAAGCCAAGGGCGCCGGCTTCGACGTCAAGACCATGCGCCAGCTCATCCGGATCCGTCGTCTCGACGAGGACGACCGCGACGAGCAGGAAGCGCTCCTCGACACCTACAAGCGCGCGCTCGGCATGCTGCCGCAGCGGGGAAGACGCGCGGCCGAGTAGTCGCAATCACCCCCACCCTCCCGTTGCGTAGCAACGGGAGGGTGGGGGTCTCTACAGCTCTCTCCGAATCTTTTCCGCGATCTCCGCGATCCGCGCGCGGTCGCCGGGCTTCGGCACCCAGTTGATGGTGAGGCCGTCGTCCCTGCGGCGGGGGAGGATGTGGATGTGGAAGTGAAAGACCGACTGCGCCGCGCCCGGCCCGTTCGCCTGCAGGAGGTTGATCCCGTCCGGGGAGAGCGCCTTGTTGACGGCATTCGCGACCTTGATGACCGTGCGCCCCGCGGCGGCGAAAGCCTCCGGCGCGATCGCGTAGATCGTCGGGAAATGCGCCTTGGGGATCACCAGGCAATGCCCGTCGTTCGCGGGATTGATGTCCATGAAGGCGAGACTCTCGCCGTCCTCGAACAGCTTGAAGCTCGGAATGGTGCCCGCGACGATCCTGCAGAAGATGCAGCTGGGATCGGTGGTCATTGCTGGTCTCCCGCGCGCGACTGGGGAGGGGAGACTAGCGAGGGCCGGCCGGAAGTGCCAGGCCGCGAGAGTCAGGGCACCGTCGCGAGCTGACGTACCGGCTCTTCCGCGACGACGCGATTGCGGCCCGTGCGCTTCGCCGTATAGAGCGCCGCATCCGCGCGTCCGATGAGCCGGGCGAGCGGCTCGCCGGGCTCGAAGCGCGTCACGCCGATCGAGACCGTGATCGACCCGATCTTCTCGCCGGTGTCCTTCTTCACGAGCTTGCGCGCGGCGAAGTTCCGCTGGACCTGCTTCGCGAGCGTCATGGCATCCGCGAGGAGCGTGCGCGGCAGGATCACCGCGAACTCCTCGCCTCCGTAGCGCGCCGTCAAGTCGCGGCCCTTGACGTTGTCCACCAGCGTCTTCGCCACCAGCATCAGCGCCTGGTCTCCGGTCTGGTGGCCCCAGGTGTCGTTGAAGCGCTTGAAATGGTCGATGTCCAGCATGAGGAGGCAGAGCTCGCCGCCGGTCTCCATCGCGTCCATCGCCGCCTCGCGCAGCCGCATGTCGAAGGCCTTGCGATTGGCGATCCCCGTGAGCCCGTCCGTGAGCGCGTCACGCGTCGCACCCTCGAGCTTGACTCGGAGCTGCTGGATGACCTGGGTCGAGGTGCTGAATTCCTGTCCCACGAGCTCCATCTTGCGCTGCATCGCCTGCGTCTCCTCGAGGAGCCGCAAGCCGAGCTTCCGGATCTCCTGGGGATGCTGACTCTCCTCGAGATCGCCGGTGATCTCCAGCAGCGCCGAGTTGTAGCGGTCGGTGCTGGCACCGGCCTCGCCGAGAGAGCCGAGCAGCCGAAGCGTCGTCTCCTGCACGCGCTGCATCGCGGAGCGCAAGGCCGAATGCTCGCGGCCGACGGCGAAGAAGCGCTCGAAAAGCTCCTCGCTGACCTCCTCGGTGACGGGGCGGTTGTTCGAGAGGAGCGTCTCGATGGTGCGGGTGAGGTCCGGAAACTCGCGCATGGCGTGCGTGTACCAGACGCAGAAATGACGGGGATAAGGCGGGATTCCCAGCTGCTCCATGTAGGCAAGCGCCGTCTTCGCGACGTCGCGCGCGCGCTCCAAGCCTTCGTCGCTGAGGAACATCCTCCCCTCCCGCGTGCCCATGTCGAAGACATGCCCGCAGCCTGCTCTGCGGATTCCGGCTGCCCGTGGTGCAAATATGAAATCCATTTAATTAAAGCCCGCTTAAGCAACAAACCCGCTGAACGGAAAGAAAGCATGAGGTACGTCGCATGAGTGACGGGCTAGTCGCGGAAAGCTCCAGTAACACTCCCACGGGCGCCCGCATTGATGCGCGGGCGCTCCGGGGCTAGGCTGCGGCGTTTTCTCCAGGAGAGGATGCCCGCCAGTGTTGCCTGCCCCCGACCTTCGCCGCGACCCGCCCAACCAGATCGTGCTGGACACGCTGCGCCAGCGCTTCGGCGAGCGCTTCTCGACCGCGGCCGCCGTGCGCGAGCAGCACGGCAAGGACGAATCCTTCCACACGCCGATGCCGCCCGACGGCGTCGTCTTCGCGCAGAGCACCGAGGAGGTAGCGGAGGTCGTGAAGCTCTGCGCGCGGCACAAGGTGCCGGTCATTCCCTTCGGCACCGGCACCTCGCTCGAGGGCCACGTGGCGGCGCTCCGCGGCGGCATCTGCATCGACCTCTCGCAGATGAACAAGGTGCTCCGCGTGAGCGTCGAGGATCTCGACGTCACCGTCGAGGCCGGCGTCACGCGCAAGCAGCTCAACGAGCATCTCCGCGACACCGGCCTCTTCTTCCCGATCGATCCCGGCGCCAATGCCTCGATCGGCGGCATGACGGCGACGCGGGCTTCCGGCACCAACGCCGTGCGCTATGGCACCATGCGCGAGAACGTGCTCTCGCTCACGGTCGTGCTCGCGGACGGCCGCATCATCCGCACCGCGCGGCGCGCGCGGAAGTCGGCGGCGGGCTACGACCTAACGCGGCTCTTCGTGGGCTCGGAGGGGACGCTCGGCGTCATGACGGAGATTACCCTTCGCCTCTACGGCATTCCCGAGCAGATCTCCGCCGCGGTCTGTCCGTTCCCATCCGTCAAGGCCGCGGTCGACACCACCGTCATGACGATCCAGGCGGGCATCCCCATTGCGCGGGTCGAGCTTCTGGATGCGCTGCAGATGGACGCCGTCAACAAATACGCGAAGCTCGACTACAAGGTGGCTCCCACGCTTCTCTTCGAGTTCCACGGCACCAAGGCCGGCGTCGAGGAGCAGATCGCGATGGTGAAGGACTTCGCGGCCGAGCACGGCGGCACCGACTTCCGCTTCGCCTCCTCGATGGAGGAGCGGAACAAGCTTTGGCAGGCGCGGCACGACGGCTATTACGCGGTGAAGGCGTTGCGCCCCACCGGCAAGGGCCTCGCGACGGATGTCTGCGTGCCGATCTCGCGGCTCTCGGAGTGCATCTCCGAGACAGTGCAGGACCTCGAGAAATGCTCGGCGATCGCGGCGATCGTCGGGCATGTCGGCGACGGCAACTTCCACATCGGCTTCATCTTCGATCCCGACAACCCCAAGGAGGTCGCGGAGATCACGGAGATCAACGAGCGCCTCGTCCATCGCGCGATCGCCATGGACGGCACCTGCACCGGCGAGCACGGCGTCGGTTACGGCAAGATGGACTTCCTCGTCGCCGAGCACGGCGAGGCCGTCAGCGTCATGCGCCTCATCAAGAAGGCGCTGGACCCCGACAACATCATGAACCCCGGGAAGATCGTGCGGGTCTAGCGACCCTCGCCCTCCCATTGCGAAGCAACGGGAGGGTGAGCGTCCTACTGCGCGGCGACGGTGAGCCCGACAGGGCAGCTCACGCCCGTCCCGCCGAGCCCGCAATACCCCATCGGATTCTTCGCGAGATATTGCTGGTGATAGTCTTCGGCGTAATAGAACTCGGGCGCCGGGCGGATTTCCGTCGTGATCTCGCCGTAGCCCTTGGCGCCGAGGGCGCGCTCATAGGCCGTGCGCGAGGCCTCGGCCGCGCGCGCTTGCGCCTCGGAATAGGTATAGATCGCCGAGCGATATTGCGTGCCGACGTCGTTTCCCTGCCGCATGCCTTGCGTCGGATCGTGGCTCTCCCAGAACACCTTGAGGAGCGCCTCGTAGGAGACCTGCTTGGGGTCGAAGACCACCAGTACCGCCTCGGTGTGCCCGGTGCGGCCGCTGCAGACCTCCTCGTAGGTGGGGTTCGGGGTGTAGCCGCCGGCATAGCCCACGGCCGTGGTGTAGACGCCCGGCGTCTGCCAGAACTTGCGCTCGGCGCCCCAGAAGCAGCCGAGCCCGAAGACCGCCGTCTCGAGCCCCGCGGGGAAGGGAGGCTTCAACGGCGTGCTCTTGACCGTGTGCACGGTGGGTACGGGCATCGCGGTCTTGCGCCCGGGGAGCGCGGTCTCGGGCGTGGGGAGGGTGCTCTTCGTCGATTTCATCCACATGGGCGGGAACTCCTTGCCTCGAGGACGCTGCTAACATAGGAAGCCCTGGGGCAGCGCGATAGGGGTCATCGCGCGGCTGTGAACGAAGGCCGAGGGGACGGGGAGACGATGGAGAGCACGGCGCATTTGATCTTCGGGCTCAACCCCATGTGGGTATCGAGCGCCATTCTGATTGCCACTTACGCCCTGATCATCACCGAGCGGCTCAATCGCTCGATCATCGCGCTTCTGGGCGCGACGCTGATGATCGTGCTGGGGGTCCTCGACCAGGACGAGGCGATCAAGGGTATCGATTTCAACACGATCGCGCTGCTGACGGGCATGATGGTGCTGGTTTCGATCGCGCGACGCAGCGGCATGTTCGAGTATCTCGCGATCTGGTCGGCGAAGCTCGGCCGTGCCGAGCCCTGGCGCATGCTGCTCATCCTCTCGGTCACGACCGCGGTGCTCTCGGCCTTTCTCGACAACGTCACGACGGTGCTGCTGATCGCGCCGGTGACGCTCTCGGTTACGCGGCGGCTCGGCGTGCCGCCCTACCCCTTCCTCTTTGCGGAGATCCTCGCTTCAAACATCGGCGGCACCGCGACCCTCATCGGCGATCCCCCGAACATCATCATCGGCTCCGCCGCGCATCTGAGCTTCAACGATTTCGTCCTCAACCTGACGCCGGTGATCCTCGCGGTAATGGCGGTACAGGCGATCACCACGCACGTCATCTGGGGTGCGCGGATGCACGCGAGCGCCGGGGCGCGCGAGGCGGTGATGGCGCTCGACGCGCGGCATTCGATCACGGACTGGCCACTTCTACGCTTCTCTCTCGTGGTCGTCGGCGCGGTGCTCGTCGCCTTCGTCTTCGCGAAGCCGCTCCATCTCGAGCCCGGCACCATCGCGCTCTCCGGCGCAGCGCTCCTCATGCTGCTGCACAACATCGAGCATCACCGCGAGATCGAGAAACAGACGGAGAAGGTGACGGCCACCTTCACGGACGTCGACTGGATAACGATCTTCTTCTTCGTGGGCCTCTTCGTCGTCGTGCACGGGCTCGACGCCGCCGGCGTGCTCAAATACCTCTCGCGCCAGGTGGTCGTCAGCACCGGCGGCGATTTTGCGTTGACTGCCTACGTCATCCTCTGGGCCTCGGCGTTCCTCTCGGCGATCGTCGACAACATCCCCTACGTCGCGACGATGATCCCGCTGATCAAGTCCATGAGCGCCGATTTCGGCGGCCCCGACAAACTGGTGCCGCTCTGGTGGGCGTTGTCGCTCGGCGGCTGCCTCGGCGGCAACGGCACTCTGATCGGCGCCTCCGCGAACCTCACGGTCGCGGGCATCGCCGAGCGCCACGGTATCGCCTTCGGCTTCTGGACCTACACGAAATACGCTTTCGGCATGATGGTGCTGCACGTCGCCATCTGCCACGCCTATCTCTGGCTGCGTTACCTCTAGGCGAAGGCGGGCGGCGGCGTGAAGGCGTAGTACTCGCGCTCGAGGAGCCGCGCGAACTCGATGCAGTCGCGGTCGCGGTATTGCGGCCCCACGATCTGCACGCCCACGGGGAGGCCCGATTTTGTGAGCCCGATGGGCGCCACCGTCGACGGCAACAGGCTCACGCAGGAATAGCCCGCCCAGAAGAGCTGGTCGGTGGTGGGCACGCGCTTGCCGTTGACGAGGATCTTGCGCTCGTGCCGCTCGCCTTCGTGGTCGTGCGGGCAGGCGGCCGAGGCCGCGGCGGGGCAGAGCAGCAAGTCCCAATCCCGGAAGAATTCCGCCCATTTGAGGCGCATGCGATGGCGCTCCTCGTTGAGGCCGAGCCAGTCGCGGTGCGGGAGGATGTTGGCGCGCACCATCTGGGCGAAATAGCTGCCGTCCTCCGGCGCGAGCGTGCGCGCGATCTCCTGGTTGCGGCGGAAAGCAGCCTCGGATTGGCGGCCCGAGGTCGCCGCGCGCAGGAGCGCGATGTAGACGCGCTGGCAATGCGTGGTGTCGAAATCGGGGCGCGCGCGGTCGCTCACTTTTGTCCTCTTCTTCGCGAGAAAATCCGCGAGCGCTTGCAGCCGTTCCTGCACGGCGTGATCGACCTCGGAGTTGGGGTCGGTCAGCATCACCGCGACCTTGAACTCGCGGAGCGCGGTCTTTCGCGGCGCAGGGAGCGCGAGGCGAAGGCCCGCGCCTTCGATGTCGTCGGGCCCTGCCATTGCCGCGAGCGCGAGCGCGAGATCGTCGGCGCTCCGCGCGAGCGGACCGATCACCGAGATATCGCCTTGCGCCACGCGGCCGGGGAGAGCATGGCCCCGCGGCGGGCAGATGCCCCAGGTGGGTTTGTGGCCGAAGACGCCGCAGTAATGCGCGGGATTGCGGATCGAGGCGCCGATGTCGCTGCCGGCCTCGATCCCCGTCAGTCCTGCCGCGAGCGCCGCCGCCGAGCCGCCGGAGGAGCCGCCCGGTGAGAGGGCCACGTCCCAGGGATTGTTGGTGGTGCCGTAGACCTCGTTGTAGCTCTGCCAATCCGCGAGCATCAGCGGGACGTTGGTCTTGCCGAAGAGCGTGACACCCGCGGCGAGCATCCGGTCGACCGCGAGCGCGTTCCGCTGCGGCCGATTCTCCTTGAGCTCCGGCAGTCCCCAGGTCGTGGGCATGCCCACGACGTCGTAGGATTCCTTAATGGTCATGGGGACTCCGTGGAGCGGACCCCAGACTTCGCCCTTGGCAAGCGCGCGGTCGGCGGCGCGGGCGCGTTTCAGGGCGGCGGGAATGTCGGTCGCGATGATGGCGTTGAGCGAGGGGTTGTGCCGCTCCACCCGCTTCAGAAAGTGCTGGAGCAGCTCGAGGCACCCGATCTTCCTGCGCCGGACCGCCCCCGCAAGCCGCTTCGCCGACCAGAAATGAACCTCCGCCATGGCGCTTTTCCCTCTCTTAGGCCTTGGATTGGAACCATGTTATCCTTGGATCGCGCCCTGGCGTAATACTCATCGGCGGGACCCAGCCATGAGTGCGACGACTTCGTCCGACCCCCGCATCGAGCTGCAGCTCGGCGACATCACCACGCTCGCCGTCGATGCGATCGTCAATGCCGCGAACGAGGCACTTGCGCCCGGCGGCGGTGTCTGCGGCGCCATCCATCGGGCGGCGGGGCGCGAGCTCGAGAGGGAGTGCAGATCGGTCGGCCGCTGTCCTACCGGCGAGGCGCGGCTCACCCGGGGCTATCGCCTCCCCGCGCGCTACGTCATCCACGCGGTGGGGCCGGTGTGGCGGGGCGGCGGCGAGGACGAGGACCGCCTGCTCGCGTCATGCTACCGGAATTCGCTCGCGCTTGCCGTCGAGCACGGCATCCACAGCATCGCTTTTCCCGCGATCTCCACGGGAATCTACGGCTTTCCGGGCGAGCGCGCGGCACAAGTCGCGGTGGGGGAGGTGAGGAAGTTCCTCGCCGCCTCCCCGCCGCTCGATCGCGTCATTTTCTGCTGCTTCGACACGGCGACCCTCGCGCATTACCGGCGCGCGCTCGCCTGAGCTATTCCAGGCGCTTATCGTCGAGCTCCTTGGCGGCTTTCTCGGCCTCGCGCTCCTCCTTACGGCGCTCGTCCTTGCGGCGGCCATAGCGGGCGCGGTTTTCTCTCGCGCGCTGCTCGCTCGCCAAGCGCTCATGCTGCTTGCGGATGCGTTTCAAGTTGACGATCTCGCCCATTCGCTTCCGGCTCCCCGGCCCCGCCCCCGAAATGCCATAATACCCGAGGTAAATGTGGCCGCGCTAATCAGATAGGGGCAAGGCTTCCGGGGAGAGGACGTGCGCAAGGCCGGCGTCGCAGTCGCAATCCTCATGGTCGTGGTGCTGGCGGCGCTCTACCTCGCGCCGAGGTTCTACGATTTCGACCGCTATCGCCCGCTGGTGGCGGAGTGGGCCTCGAAGACGATCGACCGGCCCGTCACCATCGCAGGCAAAATGAGCCTGGAGCTGCTGCCGAGCCCGCACATTGCACTGAGCGACGTCCGCATCGCGAACCCGCCTGGCGCGCGCGTCGCGGAGCTCGCGCGGATCCGCGAGGTCTCGGCGGCGGTCTCTCTTTGGCCGCTGCTCGCGGGCCGCATCGAGGTCACGAGCGCGCGCCTCGTCGAGCCGGTGGTCATGCTGGACCGACTTCCCGAAGAGATGCCGCACGCGTCGGCGGGTGGAGCCGTCGCCGGCGGGCGGCTTTCGCCGGGCGCGCTCGAGCCTGCGGCGGCATCGGTGGAGCGCCGCCTCAAGATCGCTCGCCTCAGCGTCGAGCAGGGGACGCTCGCCTATCGCCTCGACGACCGCGGCGAGACGCTCGAGCACGTCTCGCTCGTGATTACCGGCGACGCCCTGACGGCGCCGCTCCATCTCGAGGGCAGGCTCGTCCGCGCCGGGCTTCCCCTGACGATCGCGCTCGATCTCGGCCGGCTGGGCGCGGCGGAGGTACCGGTCTCGCTCGCGCTCGGCGCGCAGGGAATCGGGAGCCTCGAGGCCTCAGGGACGATCGCGCTCGGCGGCAAGGAACCGCGCTTCTCGGGGAAGCTCGCCGTGAAGGGCGAGGATTTCGGCGTGCTCGCCCAGCGCGCGGGGCTGGGCGCCCTGCCGCCCATGCTGGCGAAGCCCTATCGCCTCGGCGGCGATCTCGCCGCAGGCGGGTCGGGCCTGATGCTCGACCGGCTCGTCCTCGATGTCGGCGACTTCCACGGCACGGGCTCGCTCAGCGCCGTGCGCGGCGACCCGCCGGCATTCGCCCTCAAGCTCGCCGTCAACAGCTTCGATCTCGACCGCTACCTCGCGGAGCGCACGGCGCAAACGCCGGCGCGCTCCGCTGCTGCGCCCGCCCCGGCACCGGCCTCGCCCAATCCCACGCAGGAGCCCCTGCGCTTCGATCTGCCGGCGGGGGTCGCGGCGACCGTCGATCTCGGGGTCGATGCCGTGGTCTGGCGGCAGGGAGTGATCCGCCAGCTTCGCGTAACGGCTGCGCTGGGAGGCGGGAAGCTCGCGGTCACGCATGCTGGTGCCCTGCTACCCGGCGGCTCCGATCTCGGCATGAGCGGCGAGCTCGATACCGTCGCGGGGTTGCCGCGCTTCTCCGGAAGCCTCGATGCCAGCGCCGACAATCTCCGCGACCTGCTGCGCTGGGCGGGCATCGCGGTCGAGGGCGTGCCGCAGGACCGCTTGCGGCGCGCGACCCTGCAGAGCCGTCTCGAGCTCGAGGGCAGCGTCCTGGAAGTGCGCTCGATCGATCTCGGCGTCGATGCCGCGCGCGTCACCGGCGCCGCCACCGTCGCGCTTCGCGAAAGGCTCGCTTTCGGCGCTCGGCTCGCGATCGACCAGCTCAATCTCGATGCCTATCTCTCGGAGGAGCGTGCGCCGACGGCCGCTGGCGGCTCCGCCGGTCAGGCGGCCACGCCCGCACCCGTCCGCGTCACGGTTCCCGGCGCCGCCGCGAGTGCCTTTGCGGCGGTCGATGCGAACCTCGACATCGCGATTGCCTCGCTGATCTGGCGCGGCCAGCCCATCCGCGAGATTTACTTCACGGGCACGCTGCAGAACCGCGATCTCACGCTGCGGGAGCTCAGCGTCGGCGATCTCGGCGGCGCCCGCGGCAAGCTCAGCGGCTACGTCCAGGGCTTGGGCGGCGACGCGCCCAAGGCCCAAGCCGCATTCGACATGCGCGGTCCCGAGTTGAGCCGGGTGCTGCGGCTCCTCGCCCCCAGAATTGCCAGCGCCGAGGCCTTCGGCGAGTTCTCGCTGGGCGGCGAGGTCGTGCGCGAGGGCGGACGGCTCAGCCTCGATGCCGAGGTCGAGGCGCTCGGCGGCAAGCTGCACGTGACCGGCGACACGCCCTCGGCCGATACCTGGACGCTCGCGGTGAGTCTCGATCATCCGAGCTTCAATCGCCTCGCTCGGCTCGCGAGCCCGGGCTATCGCCCCGCCGGCGGCGAGCTCGGCGCGGTCAAAGTGCGGGGCGCGCTCGAGTGGTCGCCCGGGGCGGTTGCCGTGCGCAATCTCAAGCTCGCCGTCGACACGATGACGCTCGGCGGCGATTTCCGCCTCGCTTTCGGGGATCGCCCGACGCTGACGGCGAGCGTCGCTCTTGGGGATCTCGCCCTCGATCGCTTTCTTCCCACGCGGCAGACGGCTTTGCTCGAGCCGCAGCTCCGGTCGGGCGTGATGCTCGCGCAAGCGGGGGCGCCGCGCGCCGCTGGCAGCGCGCGCTGGTCGCGTACCCCGATCGACCTGGGCTTCCTGCGCCTTTTCGATGCGCAGGTGACCGCGGGCGGGAGCGGGCTTGCCTGGGCCAATTGGCGGATCGGCGAGCCCAAGGCGACGCTCGCGCTCGCAAACGGCATCCTCGAGGTGAAGTCGCTCTCCGGCCGGCTCTTCGGCGGCGCGCTCGCCGCGAGCGGGCGCGTCGACGCCGCGGCCGAGCCCAAGCTCGATTTCAAGGCAACGCTCTCGGGCGCCGATCTGCGCCAGGCGCTCGCGGCCGCGGGTACCGGCCGCATCGACGGCGCCTTCGACGTGGAGACCGCGCTCGCGACTTCCGGGACGAGCGCCTTCGACCTCATTTCCCGCCTCGGCGGCAAGGCCTCCCTACGCGGACACGACGGCACGATCAACGGCGTCAACCTGCCCGCGGTCGATCAGCAGATCGCGCAGTTAAAAGGCATCGGCGATCTCGCGGCGCTGCTGCGCGCGGCCACCAGCGGCTCGACGCCGTTCTCGCGCCTCGAGGGCAATTTCCTCGTGGCCGACGGCGTCGCCCGTAGCAGCGACTTGCGGCTCGTCGCGGAGGGCGGCGAGGGTACGGGCACGGCGGAGATCGATCTCGCGAACTGGACGCTACAGAGCCGGACCGAGATCCACCTCGCCGGCGTCGAGGGCGCGCCGCCGCTCGGCATCGTGCTGAGGGGCGCGCTCGATCAGCCCGATCTCTCGATCGACTTCGCCGCTCTCGCGAGGGCGCTTGCCGGTGGCGGCGGCGGGGAGGGCGGCGGCTTGGGGAAACCCAAGGACATCCTCAAGGACCTGCTCAAGCGCGTGAAGTGAGCTCGCCGCTGCGATAGGCCTCGAGCACGAAGACGCGGAGCGCGCTCGAGAGGTTGCCGCGCCGCTCGGCGTCGACCGAGGCAACGAGGCGATTGAGCGAAAGACCGCGCCGCCGCGCGATCTCCTGCAGGGCAGCCCAGAATTCCGCCTCAAGCGAGAGGCTGGTCGCGTGGCCCGCGACCAGCACCGAGCGTTTCTTGATCGTGCTGCCTCGCGCCATCACCGCGGCTCGAGCATGTCCCGCGGCTGCACCCAGAGATCGAACTGCTCCCCCGTCACGTAGCCGAGCGCGAGCGCCGCCTCCCTGAGGGTGAGGTCCTCGCGGTGCGCCTTCTTCGCGACCTCCGCCGCCTTGTCGTAGCCGATGTGCGGGCTCAGCGCCGTCACCAGCATGAGCGAGCGGTGCAGGAGCTCGTCGATCCTTCCGCGGTTCGCCTCGATCCCCGCGACGCAGCGGTCGGCGAAGCTCGCGCTGGCGTCGGCGAGGAGGCGGATCGATTGCAGGAGATCGTAGATGATCACGGGCTTGAAGACGTTGAGCTCGAGATGGCCTTGGCTTCCGGCGATGGAGATCGCGACGTGATTGCCCATAACCTGCGCGGCCACCATGGTGAGCGCCTCCGATTGGGTCGGGTTCACCTTTCCCGGCATGATCGAGGAGCCGGGCTCGTTCTCCGGCAGGTGCAGCTCGCCGAGGCCCGAGCGCGGGCCCGAGCCCATGAGGCGGATGTCGTTCGCGATCTTCATCGCGGAGACCGCTATCACGTTGAGAGCGCCTGAGACTTCGACGAGCGCATCGTGTGCCGCCAATGCCTCGAACTTGTTCTCGGCCGAGGTGAGGGGAAGGCCCGTAACCTCGGCGGCCTTCGCGGCGAAGCGCGCGGCGAATTCGGGCCTCGTATTGAGGCCCGTTCCGACGGCGGTGCCGCCTTGGGCGAGCGCATGGAGCCGCGGCAGGCAGGCTTCGACGCGGGCGATCCCGAGCTCGATCTGGCGCGCATAGGCGCCGAACTCCTGGCCGAGGGTGAGCGGCGTTGCGTCCTGAAGATGGGTGCGGCCGATCTTCACGATCTCCGCGAATTCCGCGGATTTGGCGGCGAGCGAGCGCCGCAGATGCCGAAGCGCCGGCAGCAAACGGCGGTCGATCTCGATCGCCGCTGCGATGTGCATCGCCGTGGGGAAGCTGTCGTTCGAGGACTGCCCCATGTTGACGTGATCGTTAGGATGGACCGGCGTCCTGGAGCCCAGCGTGCCGCCGAGCATCTCGATGGCGCGGTTGGCGATCACCTCGTTGACGTTCATGTTGGTCTGCGTGCCTGAGCCCGTCTGCCAGACCGCCAGCGGAAAATGCTCGTCGAGCTTGCCCGCGATCACCTCATCGGCCGCGGCGACGACGGCCTTGCCGATCTTCTCCGGGAGGTCGCCGAAGCTCATGTTGACGAGCGCTGCCGCCTTCTTCTGGATGCCGAAGGCGCGGATCAGCGGCACCGGCATGCGCTCGGTGCCGATCGGAAAATTCTCGAGCGAGCGTTCGGTCTGCGCGCCCCAATAGCGGTCCGCAGGCACCTCGATCGCGCCCATGGTGTCGCGCTCGATGCGCTTGGTCTCCTTCTTCGGCATGGCGTGCCTCCTCGGCGCGGCGCCGTTTCCGACGAGATCGGGACCTATTAATGGGCATCGCCCAAAGCGATGTCTACCCTGGGCCTGCCGGCGCGTCGCCTCGGGCGACGCCGCGGAGCGCGCCCTCGACGATTTGCCGCAGCCGATCGCGCCGGATCTTGCCGGCGTCGTTGCGGGGGATGACGTCGAGCTTGACGATAATGACACGGCCGAGCTGGATTTCGCGCAGCGCGTCGAGCACGCGTGCCTGCAGACCCTCGTCGTGGCGGCCGTCCGTGGTGACGCAAATGCAGACCTCCTCGAAGCCGTCGGCATTCACAATCGAGAGGGCGCCGGCATCGAGCACGCCCGCGCGGCGGAGGACGAGCTGCTCCAGCTCGACGGGCGCGCGCTTGCCGCCTCCGATGTTCAGGAGCTCGTCGGCGCGGCCCAGTACGCGCAGATGCCGGCGGCCCAGCAGAAGCCCGGAGTCTCCGGGATAGAACCAGCCTTCCCTGAACATCCGACGGGTCGCCTCGGGATCGTCGAGATATCCCTCGACCATGGCCTCGCTGCGCACGCGGATGCGGCCGGCTGTGCCCTTTGGTACCGGCCGGCCGGAGTCGTCGACGATCTCGACCGTGACACCCGGCCAGATCGGCCCTGAGCCGCTGTCGTCGCAGGAGCGGGTAAGGAAGATGAGGCCGGCCTCGTTGCAGCCATAGTCGTTGTAAACGTCGGTCGCGAGCCGCTCCAGCGCGCGCATCCTTAATCCGGCCGAGATCGGCGCGCCGAAGGAGCAGACCGTCAGCTGGCCGGGCTTCTGGAAATCGCCTGGAAGCGTGTCGAGCACCTGCTTGAGCTGCAGCGGCATCAGCGTCGCGTCGGTGACGCCGTGCGCCGCAATCGTCCGCGCGATCGGCATGCGTTCGGGCGACTCGAAGACGATCCTTCCGCCGCTGCGCAGGCACGCCATGACGGCACCGTAGATGTGACCCACGGTGAGCGGCATGCTCACGAGGTAGCGCGAGGCACGGGTGAACTGGTACTGCGCGGCGTAGCGCTGCAGGCGGCACTCCTGCTGGCGCCGCCGCAGCATGAGCATCTTCATGGCGCCCGTCGTGCCGGAGGTGCGCAGGATCCGGATGGGATCCTCGTCCGTCGCCGGCGGCGGCTCTGCGCGGTCGCTCTCCGAGAGCGTCCGGATCCGCTGCAGCCATTGATCGCCGATTACGAGATTGCGCCGCGCGGCCTCGACGGGAAAGTGCGGCTCCGCCATCACGAGATCGGCCCTCGCCCGGAGGGGATGCGGGGACTCGACTTCGTGCCGCAGGAACGAGGCGGAGGGGGCGCCCAGCTCTTCGAGCGCGATCAGCAGCAGGCAGTGCAGGTAGAGGTCGTCCGCGCCGACGGCGACGAGCTTCCCGCGCGAGACCCCTTCCGCCGCGAGCGCGCGGCCGCAGCGGCCGACGTCCCCGTCGAGCGTTGCGTAGGATGTCTCGCGGCCGTCGATCGCGAACGCGATCGAATCCGGCCGCTCCGCGGCGTGGTAGGCGATGACCTCTGCCGTCAGCAACCCGGGCGCCCGCTCATCGCGTCACGCGGCCTTCGCCTTCTCCACCCGCACGCCGCCGCCCTCCAACAGCATCACCTTGTTGAGGAGCTTGACGAGGGCGTAGACGGATTCGATCGCGGGCGCCGGCGTATCGGTGAGGCGCGCCATCTCCAGGATCGAGCCGATGAGCGCCTCGGTCTCGAGCGAGCGTCCCGCCTCCACGTCCTGCAGCATCGAGGTCTTGTGGGCGCCGACCGCCTCGGCGCCGGCAATGCGCTTCTCGATGCTGACGCGGAAGGTGACGCCGAGCTTCTTCGCGATGGCCTCGGCCTCCTCCATCATCCGCGCCGCGAGGTGGCGCGTCTCCGGGAACTGGCAGATGTCGACGAGCGTCGCGTGGGTCAAGGCGCTGATGGGATTGAAGGAAAGGTTGCCCCAGGCCTTGAGCCAGATCTCCGAGCGGATGTCCTTCAGGACGCGCGATTTGAGGCCGGCCCTCACGAGAACGTCGTGGAGGCGCTTCACGCGCTCGGTCTCCTTGCCGTCGAGCTCACCGATGGGGAAGCGGTCGCCCTCGACGTGGTGGATGACGCCCGGTGCCGTGACCGCGGCCGCTGGATAGACGACGCAGCCGACGATGCGGCCGGCGTCGATCTTCTGCGTGAGGATCCCCGTGGGATCGAGGCTCTCGAGCTTCTTGTTGTCGTATTTGCCCCCGAGGCGCTGGAAATACCACCAGGGGAGCCCGTTCTGCACGGTCATCACCATGGTCTCGGGGCCGAGCAGGTTGTCGATGTCCTTGACGACCTGATCGAGATAGTGGGCCTTGACCGCGAGCACCACGAGGTCCTGCTTTCCGGCATCCGCGGCCTTCTCGACCGCCTTCACCTTCGCCGTCTCGACCTTGCCGTCGTGCCATTCGAGGGTGAGGCCCTTCGCCTTGATCGCCGCGAGATGAGCGCCCATGTCGATCACGGTCACGTCGTTCCCCGCGAGCGCCAAACGCGCAGCGACCAAGCCGCCGATCGCGCCCGCGCCCACGACGCAGGCCTTGATCGGCGCCGGTTCCTTCTCCAGGAGATAGGGACTCGGCAGCACCTGGTCGAAGGGATTGCTTAGGCGGCCCACGCCGTCGATCACGATCTCGATGACATTCTCGGCGTCCCCCATCACGCCCGCGCCGAGCGAGGTGCCGCAGGCGATCACGTCGCCGGGCATCAAGGTCATGTCGCGGGAGATCATGCTCACGAGCTTCGCCGGCGGGAAGAACATGTCCGCGACCGGGTAGTTCTGCCGCTCCTTGCCGTTGAGGACGGTGCGAACGTTGAGCTGCATGGGGTCGACGCCCGTCGTGATGACGGGTCCCATGACGCCAAAGGTGTCGAAGCTTTTGGCGCGCACCCACTGATCGAAGGTCGGGTTCTTCTTCAGGAGGTCGATCGCGGTGACGTCGTTCACGCAGGTGTAGCCGAAGATGTAGTTGGACGCCTCGGCCTCGCTCACCATCGAGCATTTCTTGCCGATGACGACGCCGAGCTCGCCCTCGTAGATGATCCGTCCGCTATAGGATTTGGGGCGCAGGATCGGCAGGCCCGCGGGGTGGTAGGCGCTCGGCGCCTTGAGGAAGTAGAGCGGCTCCTCCGGCACCAGAAAGCCGTTCTTGGCGGCGAGCTGGTGGAAGTTGTTCCAGAGGCAGATCATCTTCGACGGCTCGGTCGGCGTGAGCACGCGGACCTCCGCGAGCTTCACGGTCTCGCCGGCGGGCTTGGCGCCCGCGAACATGTCGCCGGAATGGACCGCGATCTCGCCGCCCTCGAGCGTGCCGAACTCCACGCGACCGCTGCGCTCGTACCTGATCCACTGCGTCATGATGAGCCTCTCCTCCCTCGACGGCTTTATGTGGCGATGACTCCCTGCGGGAGACCCGCCCCGTTGGGGGGAAAGTGCCGGATGCCCGGCGGTTCGGCAAGGCCCAAGAGTGCCGCTATTTCCAGCACTCCATCCGCACCGTGAACTTGAGCGCGAGCTCCGCGATCTCCGCCGTCGGAAGCTCCCGGTTATTGGCTGCCGTGGCGGGGGTCACGCCGTGGGCGCGCAGGAAGGCCTTGGCCTCGTCGCCTTTGATCGCGAAATTGACGTTCTCGGGGATGGCTCCCGTCACCTCGGCGACGCTCACGGCGTTGAGGCTCGCGACCACGACCCCGACGATGTGGCCGTTGGAATCGAGAAGCGGCCCGCCGCTGTTGCCGGGCTGGACGGGCGCCGAGATCTGCAGCTCGCGCCGGTTGTCGTGCGTGCCCGCGAGGGCGCTGACGATCCCCGTGGTGACCACGGCGTCCGAGGTGAGCAGCCCCGAGAGCGGGAAACCCATCGCCACGACGCTCTCGCCGAGCCGCGGCGGGCTCTCGCGGAAAACCGCCGCGGCTGCGACGGAATGCGGGAGCTTCACGAGCGCGAGGTCGAGATCGGGGTCGGTCGCCACCACCGTCGCGGGGGTCGACTGGTCGCCCTCGGTGACGCGCACGGCGCCGCAGCGCGCGACGACGTGATTGTTGGTGACCGCGAGGCCCGAGGTCGTGACGTAGAACCCCGAGCCCGTGGCGTAGAGCCGCGGTCCGCCCGCGGAGCCGCCGCCCCGGGTCTTGCCTCCGGCGGCGCTGTGCGTCGTTTCCGCGGGCCGGAAATTTGCGGCCTCGTCCTCGACCGACGCGATCTGATCGCGGCTCAGCGCCGCCTTGAGGCGCGCCACTCCCGCGCGCGCCTCATTGCGCTCCTTCTGCGGAAGGGCGGTGCTCCTGCTGGCGAGGAGGTACCAGAAATAGGCCTCCGCAGGATCCTTCTCCATGCCGCTGCCGCGCTCGTAAAGCCGCGCGATTAGGAGCTGGCCGAAGCCGCTTCCGGCCTGCGCTCCCAGCAGGTACCACTTTGCCGCCTGCCTAGGGTTGCGTTTGACGCCGTTGCCGGTCTCGTAAGCCAAGCCCACCGCGACCTCGGCCGCCGGATAGCCCTGCCTCGCCGCTTGGCGGAACCATTTGAGCGCCTCCCGGGCATCGTTGGTCGTTCGCAGATAAAGGGCGCCGAGGGAGTATTCCGCCGCGGAGATACGCTGCTTCGCGGCGAGCAGATACCACCTCTCCGCTTCCTTATCGCTCTTGGGCACGCCGAGGCCGTGCTCGTAGTGATAGCCGAGATTGAGCGCGGCGTAGCCGTGCCCCTGCTCTGCCGCGCGGCGAAACCATTTCGCGGCCTCCGTGTCGCTTGCGCGCACGCCACGGCCGCTGCCGTAGAGAATTCCCAGAATGTTCTGGCAGCTGGCGTCACCCTGCTCGGCGGCCTCTTTGCAGGCGGCAAGCGCGCCCGCGTAGTTCCCGCGCTCGTAAGCCTCCATCGATTCCCGTACGCCCGCCCCAGCGGGCGCGGCGCCGGCCGTGAGCGCGAGCAGCATGGCGATGCCGCCGGCCGTGGCGCTCGCCCGCCGCAGCCGCCGCATCGGCCGCCACCACATCCACACCAGCGCAGCAAAGATGACGAGGGCGGCCGCAGCCAACCCCATCTCGAAGCAGCGGCTCTCCGGAGAAGGCGTAGCGGGCAGAGCCCGGTGGCGGATCAAGAGGGCGACGACGCAGACGTCGAGCGCGAACAGCGTGAAGAGCACGCGCATCGGGAAGGAAACACGTTCCTGTTGCGCGCTCATGGGGTTTCCGCCCCGGAAGTTGCTACTGAAGCCCAGACGCGTTGCGTCCGCACCCTTCTTAGGGAGGGTGTTTCCGCGAAAGACTATACCTAAAGGGAGTAGGCCGCCAGACCTTCGTTACGGCTGTATGCGTCCCATCATGCGATTGGCAATCATCTCTTGCCGGCGCCGCGCAAACTCGACGAAGCGCCTACGCTGCTCGGGGTTCAGCGTGGCGAGGAAGGGTAAAAGGGCGGTGTTGACGGCGATCATGAAGTCGCGGCGCTTATCCGAAATCTGCGCGATGAGGGTTGCCATCTTGGCGCGGTCGGGCTCCGGCTTCGCCATCTCGTCCGTGAGCTCGTTCTCCAATGGCGCGATTCCCTCGCGCATCTCCTGGGCCTTGGCCCGGAAGGTCTGAAGAAAGGTACGGAAGGCCGCGCGCTGGTCGTTGCCGAGGTTGAGCTCGCGTCCCACGACCTGCGCGGGCCCGCGCGGCACCATGTATTTGAAATAAACGAAGCCGCCGACGACGCAGAGATTGAGCGCGAGAGAGAGCGCCAGCACGGCTTTCCACACCCAGCCGAAGCGGCGCTTCGGCACCGGCGCGCCCTCCGGTGCGGCGGTCACGAGCTGATCTCCTCATCGAGATCGGTGAAAATAGGCGCGGGTCCGTCGAGCAGCGTCTGTTCGAACGCCGATTCGGCCTGGCCGCCCCCGAGAACGCCGGCGTAGAGACTGCCGCCGAGCTCGAAACCCACGAGGCTCACGGCGAGGATGCTCGCGGCCATGCTGCCCCAGGCGGCGGCGACCCGCCAGGCCGGTGCCTTGCGGCGAAGCGGCATGATCTTGGAATCGCGTTCCGCCACCAGCGCCGCGCCGCGGGCGAGCGCGGCCGCCGAGGGCTCGACCGAGGCGATGGCGCCACGCGCGGCAAGCACGTCCCCGAGGGCCTCGGGATGGAGAGCAAGCCAAGCCTCGACCCTCTCGGCCGCCGCCTCGTCCAGGCGGTGCTCCGTCCAGGCCGCGAGCAGCGTGGGATCGGGCGCCTCCGCAGTGCCCTCCGCCACTTGCCGCCAGCGCCGCCAAAGGGCTGCCTGCTCGGCCTGTTTGATGAATTCGCTCATGTTTCCGCGTCCCTTTCGATAGTTATCTAGGCACTGCGATCCCGCAACATCCCCGTGCGCCATGGCCTAGCGCCCCTCGGTGGCAAAATGACCGCGCAGCTTGAGCATCGCCTTGTGATGGGTGCTGCGCACGGTCTGGGGGTCGACGCCGAGGATCTTTGCGACCTCCGCAACATCGAGGTCGCGCTCATAAAGGAGGGTCAGCACGAGCTGCTGCCGGGGCGACAGCAAGTCCTTGGGAAGCTTGAGGGGTTCCTGGTGCACATCGGTGACCGCGAGGAGCGTCTCCGGCACGTCCTCGAGCGCCGATTGCGGGGGGCGATGGCGGCGCTGCACGTCCCGCGCGGTGCTGCGGGCGACGATGGTGAGCCAGGTGCTGAGACCGGCCCTGGCGGGGTCGTAGGTCTTGAGGAGGCGGAAGTCGTCCTTGCAGAGGCGGACCAGCACCTCCTGCAGCAGGTCCTCCGCCTCGGTTCCCTCGCGCACGAGGCTGCGCACGGCCGAGAGGATGAGCCCGGCGTAGCGCCGCACGAAGCGGTCCCAAGCGCCCTTGTCGCCGGCGATCAGCGCCGCGAGCTCGTTCGCCTCCGCCACGCGCGGGTACTCCTGATGGTTGCGCTCAGGCCAGCTTCGCGAAGAAGTCGTTGCCCTTGTCGTCGACAACGATGAAGGCGGGGAAATCCTCCACTTGGATGCGCCAGATCGCCTCCATGCCGAGTTCGGGATACTCGAGAAGCTCAACCTTCCTGATGCAGTCCCGGGCGAGCCGCGCCGCGGGACCGCCGATCGAGCCCAGATAGAACCCGCCGTGCTTGCGGCAGGCCTCGCGCACCTCGGCGCCGCGATTCCCCTTGGCAAGGGTCACGAAGCTGCCGCCCGCGGCCATGAGCTGGTCGACGTAGGAGTCCATGCGCCCCGCCGTCGTCGGACCGAAGGAGCCCGAGGCGAAGCCCTTCGGCGTCTTGGCGGGACCGGCGTAGTAGATCGGGTGGTCCTTCACGTATTGGGGCAGGCCCTCGCCGCGATCGAGCCGCTCCTTGAGCTTCGCATGCGCGATGTCGCGGGCGACGATCAGCGTCCCCGTGAGTGAGAGCCGCGTCTTGATCGGGTATTGCGAGAGGGTGCGACGGATCTCGCTCATCGGCCGGGAAAGATCGATCGCCACCACGGCCCCCCCGAGCTTCGCCTCGTCGACCTCCGGCAGGTATTTCGCGGGGTTGGTCTCGAGCTCCTCCAGGAAGACGCCGTCGGCCGTGATCTTGCCGAGGATCTGGCGGTCAGCGGAGCAGGAGACGCCAATGCCGATAGGGACGCTCGCGCCGTGACGCGGCAGGCGGATCACGCGGACGTCGTGGCAGAAATACTTGCCGCCGAACTGCGCGCCGATCCCCGTCTGCCGCGTGAGCTCCAGCACCTCCGCCTCTAAGCCGCGGTCGCGATAGGCCTGGCCGAACTGGTTCCCCTGCTCCGGCAGCGTGTCGAGATAGCGGCAGCTCGCGAGCTTCACCGTCTTGAGCGTGAGCTCGGCCGACGTGCCGCCGATGACGATTGCCAAATGATAGGGGGGGCAGGCGGCAGTGCCGAGGGTGCGGATCTTCTCGTCCACGAATTTGAGCAGCGATTTCGGATTCAGCACCGCCTTCGTCTGCTGATAGAGGAAGCTCTTGTTCGCGGAGCCGCCGCCCTTGGCGACGAAGAGGAAGTGATACTCGTCGCCCTCGTCGGCGAAGAGGTCGATCTGCGCGGGCAGGTTGTCGCCGGTGTTGACCTCCTCGTACATCGAGAGCGGCGCCACTTGGCTATAGCGCAGATTGGTCTCGGTAAAGGTCTTGCGGATGCCTGCCGAGAGCGCCGCCGCGTCGCCGCCGCCGGTCCAGACCTGCCCGCCCTTCTTCCCCATGACGATGGTGGTGCCGGTGTCCTGGCACATCGGCAGCACCTTCCCCGCGGCGATGTTCGCGTTCTTCAGGAGGTCGAAGGCGACGAACCGGTCGTTGTCGGAGGCCTCGGGATCCTCGAGGATCGCACGAAGCTGGGCCAGATGCCCCGGCCGCAGCAGGTGCTGACAGTCGACGAGCGCCTCCGCCGCGAGCAGCGACAATGCCTCCGGCCGCACCTTCACGACGCGCTCGCCTTCGAAAGTCGCAGTCGAGACGTAGTCGGCCGTGAGCTTGCGGTAGGGCGTCGTGTCCTCGCCCAGCGGAAACATCTCGTGGAAGGCGAAATCGTTCATGTCGTAGGCCTCGTGGGGGATGCCGCGGGAATGATCGGCGGAGAGACACCTTTTCGCCGGGAAGGTCAAGGCGAGGAACAGGGTGCGCGTCCGGATCGATCGCGCGGGCCGGCGAGCGGGTAAATGGCGATATCGGCGGGTATCTTGCCCGCGTCTGGATGGCGCCATGCCGCCAACGCGACGTCAAAACCCGATTCCGCCACTGTGCTGACCACGACCGCACGCTGGCGATCGGCCATGATTTCCTCGGCCGCAAGGAGGTCCGGCAGGGTGCCGGTTTCGGTGCGGCGGAGGAAAGACGGGTGATCGCGACGGCTCGAATTCTCACCGCCTCTCGGCTCCAGCGGGGACGGAGTGCGGTTGCTCGCGCCGTGCGCTCGGCCGCTTGCGCGCTGCTGGTGGCGGCCTGCGCCTCCTATGCCGAGCCGGTCAAGAATGCCGACACTCTCCAGGAATTGGGATTTCTGCAGCCGGGGATCACCGCCCGCGACGAGATCGTCGCGCGGCTCGGCACGCCGAGCCAGAACTACGAGAACGGACGGATCGTCTCATACGACGTCTATAGGACGCCGGAGGGTCGGCTCACGGTGACGCCGGCGGCGGGAAAGGGAGCCACGGGCGAGATTTTCCGCGGCCATCGCTACACCTTGATTCTCGTCTTCGCGAGCGACGGCACGCTCGATCGCGAGAACCTGTTCGACAAACATGAGTGACGCCCCAGCACGCGCTCCCCGATACGGCCGCCGCCTATGGCAGGCCGGCGCAATGCTCGCCGCGGTGTCGCTCTCCGGCTGTGTCATCCTGCCCGTTCCGACGCCGCCGATCGGCCACGGATTGGTCAGCGAGGACGCGCTCAAGAGTATCAAACCCGGCACGACTACCCGCGCCGACGTGCTGCTGGCGCTGGGCGAACCCACGGAGCGGGAGGAATCGGACCGGTTCCTCGCTTACGACTGGAAGGAGAGCCACGTCTCGATCGTCGTGGCGGTGGCGGCCGGGCCCTATGGCGCCGCCGGCGGCGCTCCGATCTGGAGCTATCGCTGCCTGGCGCTCGAGTTCGATCCGGAGGGAACGGTAACGCGTTTTGCTCGACTTCGCCGGAACAAGGCGGAGACGAATTGTCTTGCCGCGTGGCATGAGAAGGGAGATCCGAGCGATGAGCAGTGATCGCAGCGGCGCAGTCCGGTTCGTCTTCTGCGCGGTATTGCTCGCGATGCTCGACGCCTGTGCCGTCGGGCATGCGCTCGCGCCGCAGCAGGGAACGGACATTTCCGGTATCGCACCCGGCGTTCCCCGCGATGAGGTCGAGGCCCAGATCGGCGCGCCCCTGAAGGAATGGACGACCTCCGCCGGCGCGCACTACTGCATCTATGCCCGCCTCGGCGATGCCGCGCCCGATGCCGGCTTGGCCGCCACATGGGTTGCCGCGGACGTCATGACGATGGGCATCACCGAGATGGTCGGGGCGATCGTCGGCCACGGGTTTTACGAGCGTCGGCATCAGCAACTGATGGCGGTCTCCTACGACCGCGACGGCCGCGTGATCGGCCTCTTCGCACACGCGACGGAATTCGATTCGCTGCCCGCCGATGGGCACCCCAGCGCATCCGCGATGGAATGAACCTGCTCCGGTTGATTCCTCGTGCACCGCGGCTCATCCTTCGGCCGGAGGCAGCATGTCGCGGGTAGCGCAATCGGAGCCGCCGGTCGTCCTCTTTGACGGCGTCTGCAATCTCTGCAGCGGGTTCGTCCGCTTCGCAATGGCGCGCGAGAGCGGGCGCGTGCTGCGCTTTGCGGCGATGCAGTCCCCGCGCGGGCAGGAGCTGCTGCGCCGGCACGGCCTGCCGCTCACGAATTTCGAGAGCTTCGCATTCCTCGAGGACGGCGCCGTCCACCTGAAGTCCGGCGGGTTTCTGCGGATCGTGCGGTATCTCCGGCGCCCCTGGCCCTGGCTCGCGGCGGGACGGGTGCTGCCGCGCGCGTTCCGGGACTGGGTCTACGACCGCATTGCGCGCAATCGCTACCGCCTCTTCGGCAAGCGGGCGGCCTGCATGGTCCCCGCGCCCGAGCTCCTCGACCGGTTCCTCACCTGATCTGAGACGCCTCGACCGGCGCGGCGAGCGTTCCGGCGTAGCGGATGAGCCGGCCCAGCCCCGGGAGGGAAAGCTCCACCGAGAAGGCAAAAACGCCGTTCTCCGCGGTCTCGCGCGCACTCGAGCGTAGGGGGATGCGGATGCCGAGGAGGCGCGTCTCCAAGACCTCGTAGTCGAGGCCGGCGGCATCGGCGCGAAGGCGCACCGTGCCGACGACGGCTCCCATGCGCTCGCGGAAAAGCCCGCGATGCCGGCCCTCGCCGGGGCGCAGCACCGTTCGGAAGGTGGTGCCGGGGAAGTGCCGCTCCCAGCGCTCGCCGCCGCATTCCGGGAAAAAACGCACCTCGAGCGTCAGATCGCGGCCCGGTCGGGGCATGCGGAGGAGCCGCATCGCGAGTCGGCCGATCCAGGACTTTCCCCAGCTCACCTCGCAGCTCCCTTTTGCGATCATCGCGCCAGGCCGATCGTGCATCCGCCGGATCGGGGCCGGCAGAATGTCGAAGCGATCGCCGAGCAGACGGCGATAGAGCGGGTCCATCATGAAGATGCCTCCGCTGCCCAGGCGGTGCAGATCGCGAGATCGGCGATCTCCGCACGGAATTCCTCCAAGGTGAAAAGACCGAGGCAAGGCATGGCGCCGCGCGCATTGAGCCTACCCTGCGCGAGCTTCCTCGCGAGGATGACGGCGGGCGTGGCGGGGACGAAGGGGCCGTCGCCGGCTTCCGCGACCAGGCTCCAGCAGTGGCGGACCGGCCCTCCCGCGGTGTCGACCCCATCAAGATGCACGTACATCCCGCCGCGATCGGTGCCGAGTCCGCAGGTGATATCGCCGATCCAGCGTGCGATGCCCCCGAGCGGCCTCAGGCTACCGACGAGCCGCGCGCGCACCAGCCAGGAGAGGGCCCAGAGCCCGAGATGCAGGGTTCCGAGCTCGATCCCCGCGTGGAACTCGACGGTCTTCACGCCAGGGTAGCGCTTGGGAAAGAGCGCCAAGTCCGGGACGTCGCAGGCGGAGAGCCAGCGGCGGCCCAACCCCTCGATGGGGACGCGCCGCAGATCCTGCCAACCGTAGACGGTGCGCCAGGCGCCGTCGCGCCAGCAGATAATCGGCTTCCCCGTATAGCCCAGGAAGGCCTCGATGACGGCAGGCCCCCGCGGCGCCCGGTTGCCGGGAGAGATGCCGATGGCGATGCCGGTGAGGCCTCCAAGCCCGCTCAGCCCGTCATCGATGACGGCGGCGGAGAGCGCGGGCACCGAGCTCGCGCCGCTCACGGCCAACACGCCCGCCTGCCGCGCCCGGGCATCGAGCGCGTCGAAGCCGCAGACGAAATCGCGGCCGTCGGAAATGTCGATGTAATGCGCGCCTGCGGTGATGGACGCCTCGGCGACGGCATAGTCCTGGCCCTGGAACGGACCTGCGGTGTGGATGACGAGGCGGGCGCCGGTCTCGCCGAGCGCGGCGCAAAGGCCCGCGGGGGCGTCGAGTACCCGCGTCTCGATGCCGATATCCGCCGCGAGCCGCTCCAATGCCGGCGCGCTGCGGCCCGCGGCGATGACGCGGAGCGCGCGGTCGCGGGCGAGGCGGCGGCAGATGCGGCTGCCGAAGACGCCGGCGCCGCCGAGGACGAGCACGCCGAAGCGGCTTTCGCTACTTCTTCCGGAAGCTGTCGAGGGTGACGACTTCACCGGACTTGGCCTCGGCGGCTTTCTTCTCCTCTTCTTTCTCTTTATCTTTGTCTTTCTTCTCGCCGCCGCCGGGCGCTGCCGGCGCCGTCTCGTCGGTGATCTGGAACTGGAGGCCGAACTTCACGGAGGGATCGGCGAAGGCCGTAATGGCGCCGAAGGGCACGGTCAAGTGCTCGGGCTTGTTGTTGAAGCTGAGGGTAACGCCGAAGCCGCTCTCGCTCACCTCGAGGTCCCAGAACTGGTGCTCGAGGACGATGGTCATCTCCTCCGGATAGCGCTCGGCGAGATAGGCGGGGATGTCGACGCCGGCGCTGCGCGTGCGGAAGGTGATGTAGAAGTGATGCGCGCCGGGCAGGCCCTTGCTCTGCGCGACCGCCAGCGCCTCGCGCACGACGCCGCGCAGCGCCAGCTCCACCATCCTGTCGTAGCGCAACACGTCCTTCACCTCGTCGCCTCCCCGGGCGTCTCCCCTCGCGGATTGTGGCTCCGCTTGAGGCGATCTGAAGTGGGGGGCTTCTGTTGCCCGGTGCCCCCCGAACCGCGCTTGCTTAATGCTTAAGCAGCGAGTGCGAGTCGATTGTCGTTCGCACTTCTAGGTTGGCCCGATATCGGCGGTACCATGCCGAGCGAAAGACAACACCTTTACCACGCGCGTCGATCCTGGTTCGCCCCCGTAGCGGAAGTGGTGGAGGCGCCGGGTACTGCCCCCGGGTCCGCTGCGCTTATTCCATGCGCCGTTTATCGCCATAGTCGGTTGCCCGACGCTCTCAATATAGGTATTCCCGCAGAGGGTGCAACCGCGAGCGGCGAGAGAGCCTTGGTGGCGGGCTCCGGCGCGGGATAAAGTGGGGGGCCGTCGCCCCCTCGAGGATCCGCCCGCCCATGCCCTTGTCGCCCGAGCAGCAAGCCGAGATCGCGCGGCTGAGGGCCGAGAGCCAGCCGACCCGGCGCGCGACCGTGCCGGGGCTCGAGGAGATCCTCTACGCGCCCATCGAGGTCCTCGACCACGGCTTCGTCCGCGTCATCGACTACATGGGGGACGACGGCGCGGTGGTGCAGGCGGCGCGCGTCTCCTACGGCAAGGGCACCAAGAAGGTCAGCGAGGACCGCGGGCTCATCCACTATCTGATGCGCCATCGCCACACCACGCCCTTCGAGATGTGCGAGATCAAGTACCACGTGAAGCTGCCGATCTTCGTGGCGCGGCAGTGGATCCGGCACCGCACCGCGAACGTCAACGAGTACTCCGCGCGCTACTCGATCCTCGACAACGAGTTCTACCTGCCGGCGCCGGAGCAGATCGCGGCGCAATCGCGCAGCAACCGCCAGGGCCGCGGCGAGACGCTCTCGGCGGCGGAGCAGCAGCGCGTGCTCGACCTCCTGCGCGAGGACGCGCTCCGCGCCTATCGCGACTACGCGGAGCTCTTGAACGAGGACGAGGCCGGGAACGTCGTCGATCCCGCGCGCCAAGGCCTCGCGCGCGAGCTCGCGCGCATGAACTTAACGCTCAACTTTTATACGCAGTGGTACTGGAAGACCGACCTGCACAATCTCCTCAATTTCCTGAGCCTGCGCGCCGACGCGCATGCGCAGTACGAGATCCGCGTCTATGCCGACGCGATGATCGGGACCTTGGAGCGTTGGGTTCCCATGACCGCGGAGGCCTTCCGCCAATACCGCCTCGGCGGCGCTCATCTCTCCGCGAGCGGGCTCGCCGTCGTGAAGCGCATGCTCGCGGGCGAGAGGGTGACGCAGGCCGAGAGCGGCATGACCAAGCGCGAATGGACGGAGCTGATGGCGGTGCTGGGACGCGAGGGCTGAGCACCGTCCGCGACGTCACGCCTTCGGCTTGATCTGCGAGCCCGGGGTCGAGCGCGAGATCGCGATCTCTTCCTCGGTCATGTCGACGGCGATGTCCGCGAAGAGCGGCGTGCTCAGATAGCGCTCGCCGGTGTCCGGGAGCATGCAGAGGATCGTCGCACCCTTTGGGGCCTGCCGGCAGACCTCGAGCGCGCCCGCGAAGGTGGCGCCGGCGGTGATGCCGACGAAGATGCCTTCCTTCTGCGCGAGCTCCTTGCTGCAGCGCATGGCATCCGCGCCGGCGACGGTGAGGACGCGGTGGATCACGCCCATCTCGACGGCGTCGCCGGTGAGCTTCGGAATGAAATCCGGGCTCCAGCCCTGCATCGGATGCGGCTTCCAGGCGGGATTGGGCTCGGCGGGCGAGCCGTCCGCCTTGCGCTTCTGCGGCGTGTGCGAGGTCAGCATCGGCGCGTCCGCGGGCTCGCAGACCACGATCTTCGTCTCCGGCCTCTCCTTCGCGAGGACGCGCGCCACGCCCTTGAGCGTGCCGCCGGTGCCGAAGCCCGTCACCCAGTAGTCGAGCGGCTCGCCCTTGAAGTCCTCGATGATCTCGCGCGCGGTGGTGCGCGAGTGCATGTCGGGATTGGCCTCGTTCTCGAACTGCCGCGTCAGGAACCAGCCATGGGTCTGCGCGAGCTCGACCGCCTTGTTGACCATGCCCATGGCGCGCTCGGCCGCGGGCGTCAGCACGACCTTGGCGCCGAGGAAGCGCATGAGCTTCCGCCGCTCGACGCTGAAGGGCTCGGCCATCGTCACGACGAGCGGATAGCCTTTCTGCGCGCAGACCATGGCGAGGCCGATGCCGGTGTTGCCGCTCGTCGCCTCGATGACGGTCTGTCCGGGCTTGAGCTTGCCGGTGCGCTCGGCTTCCTCGATGACGCCCAGCGCCAAGCGGTCCTTGACCGAGCCCAGCGGGTTGAACGCCTCGATCTTCACGAAGAGATTGACGCCCGCAGGCGCGAGCTTGTTGATCCGAACCACCGGCGTGTTGCCGACGGTCTCGAGGATGTTCGCGAACTTCCGGCCCATGCTTTTCGTCCCCTCGGCTAGGTTTCGGACTTACTGAATGACGATCCTCGGCGCGGCCTTGCGCGTGCCGCCCGCGAGCTTCGCCCAGAGGCGCTCGGCGATCTCGCGGAAGAGCTTGGCGTGCGCGCCCTCGGGCTCGGCGATCACGATCGGGCGGCCGGCATCGGAGGTCTCGCGGATCGCGATGTCCAGGGGAATCTCGCCGAGGAAATCGGTGCCGAGCTTCTCGGCTTCGCGGCGCGCGCCGCCGTGGCTGAAGATCTCGCTGCGCTCGCCGCAATGCGGGCAGAGGAAGTAGCTCATGTTCTCGACGATGCCGAGGACGGGCACGTCGACCTTGCGGAACATGTTGAGGCCCTTGCGCGCATCGAGGAGCGCGATGTCCTGCGGCGTCGAGACGATGACGGCGCCCGAGAGCGGCACCTGTTGCGCCATGGTGAGCTGCGCATCGCCCGTTCCCGGCGGCAAATCCACCACGAGCACGTCGAGCTCGCCCCAGGCGACGTCGCGCAGCATCTGCTGGATTGCGCTCATCACCATGGGGCCGCGCCAGATCATCGGCGTATCCTCCGGAACGAGGAAGCCCATGGACATCGCCTTAATGCCGTAATTCTCCATCGGCTCCAGCACGCGCCCGTCGCGCGAGCTCGGCCTGCCGGAGATCCCGAGCATGCGCGGCATCGAGGGGCCGTAGATGTCGGCGTCGAGCAATCCCACCCGGAGCCCGTTCGCGGCGAAGGCGAGCGCGAGGTTCGCGGCCACCGTCGATTTGCCGACGCCGCCCTTCCCGGAAGCGACGGCGACGATCGTCTTGACGCCGGGAACCAGGGCCTTGCCGCCGCCGGAGCCGGCTTGCGCGTGGCTGTGCGCGTGGGGCTCGGGACGCTGCGCGCCGCGCTTTGCCTCCGCGGTCATGACCGCCGTCACCGAGAGCACGCCCGGGAGCCGCTCGACCGCGCGCTCGGCCGCCTTGCGCAAGGGCTCGAGCCTCGGCCCGCGCTCGGGATCGACCTGGAGCGTGAATCCGACATGGCCGTCGCGCACCGCGAGGCCCGAGATCATGCCGAGAGTGACGATGTCGGTCTTGCGGTCGGGGTCCTGCACCTGACGCAATGCCGCCAGCACTTGCTCCTGCGTCACCGCGCTCATGCGGGCCTTCCTCTCATTACCTTGACATTCGCGCGCTGGTCCCGATCATCCCCGAAACGGCGCGCCGAGCCGGGATCGAGCGGGATGGCTCTAATATAGGATCGCGCGCGATTTGCAAAGGCGAGGGCTTGGCCCCGCCTCCATCCAGAGAGGAAGACTCGAAGCATGCCGTGGACGAACCAAGGTGGAGGGGGCGGCGGGGGCGGCCCCTGGGGCGGCGGACCGAGTCCGTGGGGAAGGCCGCCGCAGGGCGGCCCCAACGTCGAGGACATCATACGCAAGAGCCAGGAGCGACTGCGCGGCATGCTGCCCGGCGGCTTCGGTGGCAGTCCCGCGATCATCCTGATCGTCGTCGCGGTCGCGGTCATCTGGCTCATCAGCGGCGTCTACCGGGTGCAGCCCGACGAGGTGGGCGTGGTGCTGCGCTTCGGCGGCTTCAATCGCCTCGCCAATCCGGGCCTCAATTATCATCTGCCCTGGCCGATCGAGAGCGTGGAGAAGCCGCAGGTGACGCGCGTCAACCGCACCGACGTGGGCTACCGGCCGGGCCTGCAACGGACCGCGGGCCGCGCGCAGCAGGTGCCGGAGGAAGCGCTGATGCTCACCGGCGACGAGAACATCGTCGACATCAACTTCTTCGTGCTCTGGCGCATCAAGGACGCCAAGGCCTATCTCTTCAACAACGCCGAGCCCGAGCAGGCCGTGAAAGCCGCCGCGGAGAGCGCGATGCGCGAGGTGATCGGCCGCACCGACATCGCGAAGGCGCTGGCGCCGGGCCGCGGCCCCATCGAGGCCGATGCGCAGAAGCTCATGCAGGAAATCCTCGACAGCTATCAGAGCGGGATCGAGGTGAGCGAGCTCCGTCTCGACAAGGTCGATCCGCCGCCGCAGGTGATCGACGCCTTCCGCGACGTCCAGAGCGCGAAGATCGACTACACGCAGAAGCAAAACGTCGCCGAGGCCTATCAGAACGACGTGGTGCCGCGCGCCCAAGGCCAGGCGGCGCAGCTCGTCCAGGAGGCGGAAGCCTATAAGGCGCAGGTCGTGCGGCAGGCGCAAGGCGACGCGCAGCGCTTCATCTCCGTCCTCGACGCCTACAAGAAGGCGCCGGACATCACGACGCGGCGTCTCTACATCGAGACGATCCAGGACGTGCTCAAGAATGCCAACAAGATCATCCTCGAGCGGGGGGCGTCGGGATCGGGCGTGGTGCCCTATCTGCCGCTGCCGGAGATAAGGCGCGGCGGAGGAGCGCCGGCGCCGGGCCCGCGCGCGAGCGCTCCCACCGTTCCGGGAGCACGGCCATGATCCCGCGCGCCGCCATCGCAGCCCTCGCCCTCCTCGTGGTCCTCCTGATCGTGGGGGCGAGCTCCGTCTTCACCGTCGACCAGAGAGAACAGGCTCTCGTGCTGCAGTTCGGCAAGCCGATCCGGCTCGTGAGCGAGCCGGGCCTGCAATTCAAGCTGCCGCTGATGCAGAACGTGATTTTCTATCCGAGGCAGATTCTCTACCTCGAGCCCTCGGCGGAGGAGGTGAATGCCGCCGACCAGAAGCGGCTGGTGGTCGACAGCTACGCGCGCTATCGGATCGTGGACCCCCTGCAGTTCTACCAATCCGTGGGCACCGAGGCCGTCGCCAACACTCGGCTCGCCTCGATCGTCAACAGCACGCTTCGCCGGATCATCGGCAACGTCCAGCTCGCCTCCGTCGTCTCGGACAAGCGCGCCGAGGTGATGCGGGACGTGCGCGACGACGTTAACCGCCAGGCGAAGGCCTTCGGCATCGACGTGATCGACGTCCGCATCCGCCGCGCCGATCTTCCCGCGGAGAACAGCCAGGCGATCTACGAGCGCATGAAGACGGAGCGCCAGCGCGAGGCCGCGCAGTTCCGCGCGGAAGGCGAGCGCGAGGCACAGAAGATCCGCGCCGGCGCCGACCGGCAGCGGGTCGAGATCGTGGCCGACGCGCAGCGCCAGGCGCAGATCCTCCGCGGCGAGGGCGATGCCGAGAGCATCCGCATCTATGCCGATGCGTTCGGCCGCGATCCCGAGTTCTATGCGTTTTATCGCTCGCTCGAGGCCTATCGGAGCGCCCTCGCAAACAGCGACACCACGCTGGTGCTGACGCCGGACAGCGAGTTCTTCCGCTTCTTCGGCTCGGAGACCGGCAAGGCCGAAGGCGGCGAGGAGAAGCCGAAGCAGTAGCGGGCAGCGCGGCGCGGAACCGCCTCAGATGCGCGATTTCGCAACCGCGCTCGCTCTCGTCTTCGTAATCGAGGGTATTCTGCTCGCGCTCTTCCCGGAGACAATGAAGCGCCTCGCGGCCGAGCTCCCGACAGTACCGGCGGGCATGCTCCGGGTGGGAGGGCTCCTCGCCGCCTGCCTCGGGGTTGCAGCCGTGTGGCTCATCCGCCGCTCCTGAGGGCCGGGACTGGTTTGCGGCGCGGCGGCTCCCCAACTATTATGCGCTGACGAAATCCCCTTCCTCCGGGAGAGCTCTACTTGACCACCGTGATTGCCGGGCTGAGATCCGCCTTTCGTGGCCTGACCGCGTCGCTCGAGGCCCGCAACGGGCGCGGATCGGCTCGCTCCCTCAAGCCTGTGGATGCCGCAGACGCGCCGGACGCGACTCCCCGCCGCAGCGCTGCGGGCGCCTGGCTCGGCCGGGTCGTAGTGGCCGTGCTGGTGGGGGCGGTGTCGGTTCCCGCGGGCTACGCCCAGGCCCCGCATCGCCCCGACAGCTTCGCCGATCTCGCGGCGAAGCTCCTGCCCGCGGTGGTCAACATCTCCACGACCCAGACGATCAAGGGCAACAAGGGCGCCCCGCCCCAGGAAATGCCGCAGTTCCCGCCGGGCTCGCCGCTCGAGGATCTCTTCAAGGACTTCATGAACCGCAATCGCGGGGGCGGCGGAGGCGACCAGCCGCCGCGGCGCGCGCAATCCCTGGGCTCGGGCTTCATCGTCGATCCCTCCGGCCTCGTGGTCACCAACAACCACGTGATCGCGGACGCCGACGAGATCACCGTGACGCTCCAGGACAATACCAACCTCAAGGCCGAGGTGGTCGGGCGCGACACCAAGGTCGATCTGGCGCTCTTGCGCGTGAAGCCCGCGAAGCCGCTCGCTTTCGTCAAGTTCGGCGACAGCGACAAGACCCGGGTCGGCGATTGGGTGCTCGCGATCGGCAATCCTTTCGGTCTCGGCGGCACGGTCACGGCGGGCATCCTCTCCGCCCGCGGCCGCGACATCAGCGCGGGGCAATACGACGACTTCCTGCAGACAGACGCCTCGATCAACCGCGGCAATTCCGGCGGCCCGATGTTCAACATGGACGGCGAGGTCATCGGCGTGAACACCGCGATCTACTCGCCGACCGGCGGCTCGATCGGCATCGGCTTCGCCATCCCCGCCAACATGGCGCGTCCGGTGATCGAGCAGATCAAGGAATACGGAAAGCCCCGCCGCGGCTGGCTCGGCGTGCGCATCCAGAGCGTGACCGACGAGATCGCCGAGAGCCTCGGCCTCGACAAGCCTCGCGGCGCCCTGATCGCGAGCGTCAACGACGGCGGTCCCGCGCAGAAGGGCGGCATCCAGCCCGGCGACGTCGTGCTGAGCTTCGACGGCAAGGAGATCGCCGACGTGCGCCAGCTCCCGCGGATCGTCGCGGAGACCCCGATCGACAAGGTCGTGAAGGTCACGGTCTGGCGCAAGCGCAAGGAGGAGACCGTCGATGTGAAGGTCGGCCTCCTCGACGAGAACGAGGCGCAGCAGGCCTCGGCCCCCGCGGGAGCGACGGAGCCGCCGGTGACGGTGAAGGCTTTGGGCCTCTCGCTCTCGACGATCACTCCGGACCTGCGCACGAAATTCTCGCTCGCCGACGATGCCTCCGGCGTCGTCGTCGTGGACGTCCAGAGCAACAGCCCCGCCGCCGAGAAGGCAGTCAAGGCGGGCGACGTCATCGTCGAGGTGGCGCAGGAAGAGGTGAAGAGCCCCGCGCAGGTCGCCGACAAGGTCGAGGAAGCCAAGAAGGCCGGCCGCAAGTCCGTGCTGATGCTGATCGACCGCCAGGGCGAGCTCGGCTGGAAGGCGCTCCGCATCGACGGCAAGGGCTAGCGGTCGCTCGCACCCTCACCCTCCCGCGCTCCGCGCGGGCCCCAACCCTCTTCCGTCTCCGACGGGAGAGGGAGTTTTTTGTCCCTCTCCCGCAACGCGGGAGAGGGTTGGGGCCCGTTGCGCAGCAACGGGAGGGTGAGGGTAGCTACCGCCTGATCTCTTCTTCCCGATACCCCTGCACGTAAAGCAGCGCCGTCAGGTCGGCGTGATCGATGCGGTGGCGGGCGCGCTCGACCACCGCGGGCTTCGCATGGAAGGCGATGCCGAGCCCCG
>DATKNV010000074.1:0-2548 GCA_035541215.1 Allostellaceae bacterium
ATCCTCGACGGCAAGACCTTGCCGCGCCCGACCAACAAAGTGCTGCTCAAAATCCTGCCGCCGGCGGGGATCGAGGTGAAGGACTGGAAGCGGCCGTACATGATTGTGGACCCGCGCGCCGGCCACGGCGCGGGCATCGGCGGCTTCAAGACCGACAGCCAGGTCGGCGTCACGTTGCGCGACGGCCATCCTGTATACTTCGTGGTCTTCCGCCCACATCCCGAGCCCGAGCAGACGCTCGCCGACGTGATGCGCAGCGAGGCGGCCTTCGTCGCCGAGATCCGCCGTCGCCACCCCGACGCGCCAAAACCGATCATCGTCGGCAACTGCCAGGGCGGCTGGGCGACCCTCATTCTCGCGGCCGCCAATCCCGACATCACCGGACCGCTCGTCGTCAATGGCGCGCCTGTCGCCTATTGGTCGGGCCGGCTCGGCGAGAACCCGATGCGCTACAACGGCGGCCTGCTCGGCGGAGCGCTTCCGGCGCTGTATCTCTCCGACCTCGGCTACGGCGAGTTTGACGGCGCGCATCTCGTCTCGAATTTCGAAATGCTCAATCCGGGCCGCAACTACTTCGGCAAATACTACGACCTCTTTGCCGCGCCCGAGCGCACGCGGGAGAGCTTTCTCGAGTTCGAGAAGTGGTGGGGCGGCTTCCATTTCATGAACGAGCAGGAGATCCACTGGATTGTAGAAAATCTGTTCATCGGCAACAAGCTTGCCCGCCACGAGGCCAATCTCGAGCCCGGGCGGCCGATCGACCTCAAGGCGATCCGCTCGCCGGTCATCGTGTTTGCGTCCTGGGGCGACAACATCACCCCGCCGCAGCAGGCGCTTAATTGGATCGTGGACACCTACGCCGACGAGCACGAGATCAGGATCCGCGGCCAGCGCATCATCTATATGGTGCACGACAAGGTCGGCCATCTCGGCATCTTCGTTTCCTCCTCGATCGCCAAGAAGGAGCACGCCGAGGTCACCTCCACGATGAAAACGATCGAGGCGCTCTCGCCGGGCCTTTATGAAATGACGATCGACGAGCAGATCGGCGAAGGCGTTAACGCTCGCTTCACAGTGAGCTTCCACGAACGCACAATGTCCGACATCCTCGCGATCGACAACAACGATCGTTCGGACGAGCGCGACTTCGCCGCCGTTCAGCGATTCTCGGAGCTCGGCACGGAGCTTTACGAGATCTGGGCGCGGCCGCTCGTCCAGTCGTGGGTGACGCCGCAGGTCGCGGAAGCGCTGAAGAAGCTGCACCCCGGCCGCGTCTCGCGTGCGGTCTGCGGTGACGCCAACCCCTTGATGAAGGGCATGTCGGAGCAGGCCCAGAAAGCCGCGGCCGAGCGCCAGCCCGCCGACCCGAGCAATCCGTTCCTGTCCGCCGAGCGCCTTTGGGCGGACAGCATCGTCAACACACTCGACGCATTCCGCGACGTCCGCGACGCGATGTACGAGCTGACCTTCCTCGGCATCTACAGCTCGCCCGTCATGCTGCGACTCGGCGAGAAGTTCGCCTTCGAGCGCACCCGCAAGGATCCGAAGATGCTGCGCTACCTGCCCGAAGTGCAGGCGGTGCTGCTCAACGTCGACCGCGGAACCTTCGAGGAGGCGGTCATCCGCATGCTGATCTTGATGGCCGAGTCGCGCGCCACCGTTCGCCGCGACCGGCTCGAGCGCTCCGCAAAGGTGCTCGGCCATGACGAGCCCTTCGCCTCGCTCGGGCCGGAGAAGCGGGCCGGTCTCATCCACGAGCAGGCTCTCATCGTCCATTTCGAGCCCGAGCGTGCGATCGAAACGCTGCCCGATCTCCTGCCCGAGATGGCGGATCGCCAGCGGGCGATCGAGGTCGTCGAATACATCGCGGGCGCAGTCGAGGAGATGGAGCCGGCAACGATCCAGCTCGTCCAACGCTTCCATGCCGTGCTCGGCCTGCCTGGCTTAGCGCTGCCACCTCCCCGCCGGGATCCGCTCAAGGGGAACGCGACCGTTCGCGACGACCTCAGCGAACCGGCGCCGCTCGCGGCGGTTGCGTCGCTCGAGCCCGCGGCGGTGGCCCAGACAGCGGCCGAGCCGGCGACGCCGAAGGGACGCGGCAAGCCGCGCGAACCGGCCGAGTAGCCTCGTCGGAGACCCCACCTCTCGACCCGTCGGCAACTTCCGTTGCAAGTGCTGCGCCCTCGGGCGGGGCGACGATTATGAGGAGATTTGAGATAATCGAAGGCGAGCAAAGTCGGTGTGGTTGGGGCAAGTACGATGGGGCGCGCCACGGGCGTCGCTTGCTCGACGATTGGGCGCGGGCTGAAGGATCTGGCCGCGCCGGAGCGGCTTCCGGCGCGGGCGGCGGGCGCAAGGCGCGCCGCGCTCGCGATAGACGAATACGTTGCCCAAGGGCAGAACTTCCAAGAGGCGCCGTTCGACTCGAAGCGACTCGTTCTCAACCTTGAGTGCCGAAATGCCTCGGGGGGCGGCCAGACCCGGTTACCGAGGTCGACCAAGGCGATGGACAAACCCGATGAGGTTCTCGTTGGCGACAATGCACGGG
>DATKNV010000075.1:0-2256 GCA_035541215.1 Allostellaceae bacterium
GTCGATCTCCAGCTCTTCCCCGGCGAGGTCCTGGGGCTCGTCGGCGAATCCGGCTGCGGCAAGTCCACGCTCGGCCGCATCGCCGTCGGGCTCTACGAGCCCAGCGCCGGAACCGTCCTCCTCAAGGGCGCCGACCGCGCGAGCCTTGGCAAGGAGGCGCGTCGGAAGGCGCAGCTCACGGCGCAGATGATCTTTCAGGACCCCTTCGCCTCGCTCAACCCGCGGCTCAAGGTCAGGGAGATCGTGGGGGAGGGGCCGCGCGTCCACGGGCTCGTCTCCGCCGCCGGTCTCGACCGTTTCCTCGACGATCTCCTGCGCCGCGTCGGTCTCGATCCCAGCTACCTCAGGCGCTATCCGCATCAGTTCTCGGGCGGGCAGCGCCAGCGCATCGGCATCGCCCGCGCGCTCGCGGTCCAGCCGGAATTCGTGGTCTGCGACGAGCCCGTGGCGGCGCTCGACGTCTCGATCCAGGCGCAGATCATCAACCTCTTCGTCTCGCTGCGCGAGGAGTTCGGCCTCGCCTACCTCTTCATCAGCCACGATCTCGGCGTGGTCGAGCACATCGCCGACCGCATCCTCATCATGTATCTGGGCCGGATCGTCGAGAGCGCGCGGACGGAGGAGCTCTTCGCCCGGCCGAACCACCCCTACACCCAAGCGCTCCTCGCGGAGGTGCCGCGCCTCGACCAGCGGAAGCGCAGTTTCACGCCGGTCAAGGGCGAGATACCCTCGTCGCTCGATCCGCCCTCGGGATGCCACTTCCATCCGCGCTGTCCGCATGCGATGGAGCGCTGCCGCCGCGAGGTGCCGGCGCTCCGGGAGATCGCCCCGGGCCGGCGCTCCGCCTGCCACCTCAACGACCGCACATAGGACGCACATGACGACGCCGCCGCACACGATCCCCGGAGTCCTCTACCGCCGCGATCCCGAGGCTCCGGAGGTGCCGCTGGTCTTCGACAGCCCGCACAGCGGCGTCGAGTATCCCCGCGATTTCGACTTCACCTGTTCGCTGGATTTGCTGCGGACGGCGGAGGACACCTTCGTCGACGAGCTCTACGGCGCCGCCCCCGCGCATGGCGCCACGCTCATCGGCGCCTTCTTCCCGCGGAGCTACATCGACGCCAACCGCAATCTCGCGGACATCGACCAGGCGCTCCTCGACGCGCCCTGGCCCGGCGAGGCGATGCCCGGCGAGAAGTCGCGCCTCGGCATGGGCCTCATCCGCCGCCTCGCCGTGCCGAAGACGCCGGTCTACGGGCGGAGGCTCGGCATCGCGGAAGTCCAGGCGCGGATCGAGCGCTACTATGAGCCCTATCACCGCGAGCTCGCGGCGGTCGCCGACCGCCTGCACGCGCGCTTCGGCGGCGTCTGGCACGTCAACTGCCATTCCATGAAGAGCGTGAGCAACGCCATGGCGAGCGAGGGCGCGGGCGTGGTGCGCGGCGATTTCGTGCTCGGCGACCGCGACGGCACGACCTGCGCCCCGGAGCTCACGGAGTTCGTGCTGCGCTTCCTCCGGGACCGCGGCTACGACGTCAAGGTCAACGATCCCTACAAGGGCGTCGAGCTCGTCCGCCGCCACGGCCGCCCCCGTGAGCAGCGTCACAGCCTCCAGATCGAGGTCAACCGTAAGCTCTACATGGACGAGACGAGCTTCGAGCGAAACGCCAACTTCCCCCGCCTCAAGGCGGACCTCGACGCGCTGGTGGCGGCACTCGCGGGCTTCGCGCGGGAGCGGGCGTTGCGGGATTAGGCCCTTCTTGAAGTGGATGCTGGATAAGCGGTGGTGCGTCCTTCGAGACGGCCGCTGTGCGGCCTCCTCAGGATGCGGACCATTTATAACGCCATCTTCAATCGTCCTCATCCTGAGGAGCGCGCGATAGCGCGCGTCTCGAAGGACGCAGGATGGTTCTGCAGCCCTAAGCCTGCCGGAATTCCGGGGACACAATATGCGACTGGCCCGACCCCTCGCGCACAAATCCAGGTCCGATGGCAAGGCGCTCGCGAGCGGTCGGCCCGAAATAAGTATTGTGTCCCCGTATTTCATGGCTCAAATGCGTGGATGCCCGGCACGGGGCCGGGCATGACGAGTGAGGAGGCGGTGCGGCGAGCTCAAGGGGCGAGCGCGCTACCTCCTCACGTCTGAAACTGCTCCTTCAGTATCCGCTCCTCGAGATTGTGCTCGGGGTCGAAGAGGACGGTTTGGGCGATGTCGCGGGTCTCGCGCACGACGACATCGAGCACGTCGCGGACTTC
>DATKNV010000076.1:0-12653 GCA_035541215.1 Allostellaceae bacterium
GAGGTGCTCTCGGATTTCCAGATCACGATCCCCGAGCTCGGCACGATCAAGGCCGCGCGTCCGCCCATCGTCGTCATCACCTCGAACCGCACGCGCGAGATCCACGACGCGCTGAAGCGCCGCTGCTTCTACTACTGGGTCGACTACCCCAGCGCCGAGCGCGAGCTGGAAATCCTCCGCATCAAGGCGCCCGGCGCCGCCGCGGCGCTCTCGGCGGAGGTCGTCGCCTTCGTGCAGAAGCTCCGGGGGATGGACCTCTTCAAGCTGCCGGGCGTCGCCGAGACGATCGACTGGGCGCAAGCGCTGACGCAGCTGGACGTGCTCGCGCTCACGCCGGAGGCGATCAACGACACGCTGGGCGTGCTGCTCAAATACCAGGACGACATCGCCAAGGTGCAGGGGAGCGAGGCGACGCGGCTCCTGGAGCAGGTCCGCGCCGAGCTCGCGGCGGCGAAGTGACGGCAGCCGAGGCGCCCGGCAAAGGCCGGCTCCTGGAAAACCTGATGTATTTCGCACGCACGCTGCGCGCGGCGGGATTGCCGGTCGGGCCCGGCAAGGTGCTCGCGGCGACGGAGGCGGTTCGCGCCGTCGGCATCGCCAACCGCGGCGATTTCTATTGGGCGCTCCACGCGGTCTTCGTGAACCGGCGGGATCAGCGCGACCTCTTCGATCAGGCCTTCCACATCTTCTGGCGGAACCCGCAGCTCCTGGAGAAGATGATGGGGCTGCTGCTGCCGGAGATGCGCTCGCCCGACGCGCCCAAGGGCGAGGAACTGAGCCGGCGTCTCGCGGAGGCGCTGCATCCCGGCCGCGGCGAAACGCAAGGCGGAGAGCCGCAGGAGAAGGAAATCGAGCTCGACGCGGCCATGACCTTCTCCGACCGCGAGATCCTGCAGAAGATGGATTTCGAGCAGATGTCGGCGGAGGAGATCGAGCGCGCGAAGCAGCTCATCAAGTTCATGACCATGCCGCTCAGGGAGATGCCGACGCGGCGCTTTCGCGGCGATCCCCGCGGCGCGCGCGCGGACATGCGCGGGACGCTCCGCGCGACGCTCCGCTCCGGCGGTCTCCTCACGCTCAAGTGGAAGAGCCGCCGCACCCGGCCGCCGCCGCTGGTGATCCTCTGCGACATCTCCGGCTCGATGAGCCGCTACAGCCGCCTCTTCCTCCACTTCATGCACGCCGTCACGAACGACCGCGACCGTGTCCATACCTTCCTCTTCGGCACGCGCCTCACCAACATCACCCGCTATCTCCGCTATAAAGATGTCGATATAGCGCTCGACAAGGTGGCGGAGGCGGTCGAGGACTGGTCCGGCGGCACGCGGATCGGCCAGTGCCTCGCCGAGTTCAATCGCCGCTGGTCCCGGCGGGTCCTGGCCCAAGGCGCGGTGGTGCTCTTCATCACGGACGGGCTCGACCGCGACGCCGGCGTCGGCCTCGGTAAGGAGATGGACCGGCTGCACAAATCCTGCCGCCGGCTCATCTGGCTCAATCCGCTGTTGCGCTACGAGGGGTTCGCCCCCAAATCATTGGGCATGCGGGCCATCCTGCCGCATGTCGACGAGTTCCGGCCGGTGCACAATCTCGAGAGCCTCCGCGAGCTCGTGGATGCCCTGAGCAAGCCGGCACCGCGGCGGCTCGAGGCGGCGGCCGCCTGGCGCGAGCGAGGAGAAGCAGCATGAGCGATACCGAGGAAATCCTGCAGCAAGCAGCGGCGTGGAAGGACCAGGGCAAGGGCGTGGCACTGGCGACGGTGGTCACGACCTGGGGCTCGTCGCCCCGCCCCGTCGGCGCCAAGCTCGCGGTCGAGGACGGCGGGAAGTTCGTGGGCTCCGTCTCCGGCGGCTGTGTCGAGGGCGCCGTCATCAACGAGGCGCTTGCCGCGATCAAGGACGGGAAGCCCCGCCTCCTCGACTTTGGCGTCACCAACGAGCAGGCCTGGGAGGTCGGGCTCGCCTGCGGCGGTAAGATCCAGGTCTTCGTGGAGCGCGTGGAATGAAGCGAGCCTTTCTCGATCGCGCCCTCGCGGCCTCGCACGGCGGAACCGCCGCGGCGCTCGCGACGAACCTCAAATCGGGCCGCCAAGCCTTCATCGAGGGCGACAAGACCGAGGGCGATCTCGCGCTCGACGCGGGCGCGCTTGCGGGCGTCCGCGCGGCGCTCCGCGACGACCGCAACACCACGCTCGAGACCGCGGAGGGGCCGGTTTTCGTCGAGGTCTTCAATCCGCCGCTGCGTCTCATCGTCGTGGGCGCCGTCCATATCGGCCAGCCGCTCGCGCGGATCGCAGCGCTCGCGGGCTATGGCGTGACGGTCGTCGATCCCCGCAGCGCCTTTGCGACCGGCGAGCGCTTTCCCGGCGTCACGCTCTCGACGGAGTGGCCGGACGAAATCCTGCCGCGGCTCAAGCCCGACCGGCGCACCGCGATCGTCACCCTCACCCACGATCCCAAGATCGACGACCCCGCGCTCTCGGCGGCGCTCAAGTCGCAGGCCTTCTACATCGGCGCGCTCGGCTCGAAGAAGACGCACGCCGCGCGGAGCCACCGGCTGCAGAAGGCGGGATTCTCTGAGGCCGAGATCGCGCGCATCCACGGCCCCGTCGGCCTCGCGATCGGCGCGCTCACCCCCGCGGAGATCGCGGTCTCGATCCTCGCGGAGATCACGCAGACGCTCCGGGCCGACCGGCTCCGCGAGCGCGCGGCGGCATGACCTTCGGCGAAGTCCCTGTCGCGGAGTGCGCAGGGGCGATCCTCGCGCACAGCCTGCGCGTCGCCAAGGGCGTGCTCAAGAAAGGCCGGGTGCTCAGCGCCGAGGATGCCCAAGCGCTCGCGGCGGCCGGATATGCGACCGTGACCGCCGCGCGGCTCGAGCCCAGCGACATCGGCGAGAACGAGGCCGCAGCGCAGCTCGCCGGCGCCATTGCCGGCAATGGCGTCAGGGCCGCGGCTGCCTTCACGGGCCGGGTCAATCTCTTCGCGGAGACGCACGGCCTCGCGGCCCTCGATCGAGCCGCGATCGACCGCTTCAATCGCGTCGACGAGACCGTGACCCTCGCGACGGTCGAGCCCTTCGCCGTCGTCGAGCCCAAGCAGATGCTGGCGACGCTCAAGATCATCCCCTTCGCGGCCCCGCGGGCGGCCGTCGAGAAGTGCCTCGAGCTCGCGCGCGAGGCCTCGCCCCTCCTCCGCGTCGCCCCATTCCATCCGCGCCGGACCGCGCTCATTCAGACCCGCCTTCCCGGCCTCAAGCCGAGCGTCCTCGACAAGACCACGGAGACCACACGGGCGCGGCTTGCCGCCTTCGGGAGCACGCTCGCGCGCGAATCCCGCTGCGATCACGCGGTCCCTGCGCTCGTCCCCGAAATCGAGGCGGCGCTCGCGTCGGGCGCCGAGCTCGTGCTGATCGCGAGCGCCTCCGCCATCGTCGACCGTCGCGATGTGATCCCCGCGGCGATCGCCGGTGCCGGCGGCACGGTCGAGCATTTCGGCATGCCCGTCGATCCCGGCAATCTCATGCTGATGGCCCGCCGCGGCACCGTGCCGATCCTGGGCCTCCCGGGCTGCGCGCGCTCGCCGAAGCTGAACGGCTTCGACTGGGTGCTGCAGCGGCTGCTCGCGGGTCTTCCGACCGGACCGCGCGAGATCATGGGGATGGGCGTGGGCGGCCTCCTCGCGGACATCCCGAGCCGGCCGCTGCCGCGTGCGCTCGCCACAGCCGAAGCGGCGGAGGCACCGGCACCCCAGCGCGCGCCGCGCATCGCGGCCTTGGTCTTGGCAGCGGGACAATCCCGGCGGATGGGCGCTCTCAACAAGCTCCTGATCGAGATCGACGGCGTGCCGATGGTGCGGCGCGTGGTGGAGACGCTGCGGCAGTCGAGCGCCAAGCCCATCGTCGTCGTCACCGGACACGAGCGCGAGCGCGTCGAGGCGGTGCTCCGGGGCCTACCCGTCGCCTTCGTCCATAACCCCGATTACGCGGAGGGGCTATCGACCTCGCTCAAGGCGGGGGTCGCGGCCTTGCCCTCGGATGTCGACGGCGTCCTCGTCTGCCTCGGCGACATGCCCAGGGTGACGGCGGCGGAGATCGACCGCCTGATCGGCGCGTTCAATCCCGTCGAGGGCCGCGCCGTCTGCGTGCCGACCCGGCGCGGCAAGCGCGGCAACCCCGTGCTTTGGGCGCGCCAGTTCTTCGCGGAGATGCGCGATGTCGCCGGCGACGTCGGCGCCAAGCACTTGATCGGCGCTCATCCGGAGCTGGTGGCGGAGGTGGAGATGGAGGACGACGGCGTCCTCACGGACATCGACACGCCGCAGGCACTCGCAAAGCTCGCGGCCTCCGGAGTGAAGGTCGCGGGCCCAGCTTAGCGGCACCCGCATTCGTTGACGTTCCCTGCCGCTGATGATACGGCTTTGAGAACTGCCGCCGGCGGGTAAGGGGGAAACATGGCTCGGCTCATGAATGGCGCCAGAGCGCGCTTTGGTGCGCTCGGCACGCTTGCCTTCTGTTTCCTTTTGCCGCTCGCGGCCTCGGCCGAAATCCCCAGCACTCCGGAGGCGCGGCAGGCCGTCCTCGAAAAGCTGCAATGGCAGGGCGCGGGCAAATACCAGCTTACGGCATCGAAGAGCAGCCTCGATCTGCCTGCGGATTACGGGATCATCCAGGGGGCGGGCGCGGTCGCCTTCTACGAGGCGATCAATGGTGTCAACGCGCCCGCGAGCCTGGAAGCGGTGATACTCGATCCCAAGGCCGGCGACATCGTCCTCTTCAAGAGCATTCGCGAGGGCTATGTCAAATTCGACGACTGGTCGGACGTCGATGCCGACGGCTTCCTCGAGAGCATGAAGGAAGGCACGGAGGAAGCGAACAAGGAGCGGGCGAAGCACAACGTCTCGCCGCTGAAGATCATCGGCTGGCGGCAGAAGCCGACCCTCGATCCCACCACAAAGACTGTGAGCTGGGCGCTCGACCTCGAGAACGACGAGGGCAAGCTCGTGAATGCGAGCGTGCTGATCTTCAGCCGCTACGGCTACGAGCAGCTCACCTGGGCGGGCGATGCCAAGGACGATCCGAACGTCTTCCTGAGCCGGATTCGCGCCGCCTACGATTTCGATGCAGGCGCGCGCTACGGCGATTTCCAGCCCAACGACAAGGTCGCGGAATACGGGATAGCGACGCTCGTTGCTGGCCTCGTCGGCGCCAAGGTCGCGGCGAAGTTCGGGCTCTTGGCCCTCGCCCTGGTTTTCCTCAAGAAGGCGTGGATCCTAGTCGTGATCGCGCTCTCCGGGGTCGGCGCCTTCTTCAAACGCCTCTTCGGCAGGCGGAGCCCCGCCGTCGCCGCTCCGCCCCCGCCCTCGCCGCAACGCGACGACGCCGGCGGAAGCTCGAGCTAAGGCTGCGCCTCGAAGTAATGCAGCCTTTCGATCTCCGCCCTGGCCTGCGGCTCCCAAACGAGAGCCACAACGAAGGTGTCGCGGGTCCAAGCAAACCCGCGATCCCAGCTCCACAGCGATAGGATCTTCACGTAGATCGTGTCGCCGGGCCCGAGCAGCGCCGTCTTGGTCTGGTTGAAATAGGTTCCCTGGCTGTCGACGCTAATGACGTAGGGACCCGGGGGCACGTCGCGGAAGCTCACCCCGCCGGGCTCCGAGATGGCCGCGGCATTGCCGTTCAGGCGGATCCAGGGTCGCGAGAGGCTCTCATAGGGCTCCCAATCCCGAAAGAAATAGATCCGCGCGAAGCCCTGCGGCACCGGGGAGATCGTGACCGAGACAAAGGGCGGCGCGCTCCCGGGCCCAGCGCAGCCCGCGAGCGCGATGCCGAGCGCAACCAATATCAGTCCCGCGAGCCGCCGCATTCCCGTCCTCCGCTCAGAGCGAGCCTCCTAGCCAAAGTGAGTCTCGGCGCCCGGGCCCGCAATAGTCACATTCGGACCGGCTCGTCAGGGCACGGCGTAATATTTGAGCGAGAGCATGTCGGCCCTGGCCGGGCCCTGGTCGATGATCCTGACGGCGAAGTCCTCGGGATCGTAGCCTTCGAAGCCTGCGTTGTAGCCGCGCACGGAGTCGACGCGGACATAGAGGGTCTGGCCCGCCGCGAGAGCGACGGTCTTATCCTGGTCGGGATAAAGGTTGTAGCTGTCGACGGAGATCAGATACGTCCCGGGCGGTACGTCCCGATAGAGGACGCCGCCGGGCTCGGAGATGGCGACGGGCTTGCCGTTCAGCCTGATGTATGGCCGGGCCATGCTGACGTAGAGCTCATAATAGCGATAGAAGAAAATGCGAGCCTGATCCCCCGAGACCGGCGGAAGCTGGTTGGCGACCGAGGCGAACGGCGGCGGAGGCGGTCCCGAGGCACATGCAGCAAGCAGCATCAGCAGCGCGGCAGCAAGAGCCGCCGCTTTCCGCGGGCCAATCCCTATGAGTGCCTGCACGTCTGATCCAATCTCCCTCCGAAGCGGCGCCCCCATGGCAGCAGAAATGCCCGGTTTTGGTGCAATTGCATGGCCCCGAGGCTAAATCGAGCCCTCGCAATGACGGGATCACGTTCCCGTGCGGAGCTGCGAGCCATGCGTTCACTGCAACGCTTGACGAAAGACACTATTCCAGCGACAAGCATTCTCAATCGGCAGTTTTCGGCCACCAACAATCAAGAATAGGTACGGGAGGACGGGTTGCGCGGACTTTTGGCTCTTTGCAGGGCCATCGATTCCATAAACGCTCAGATCGGTAAGGCCATCGCGTTTCTCATCTTTGCTGCGGTCGTGGTGAGCTCGGCCAACGCGACGGTGCGATATATCTTCGACACCAGCTCCAACGCCTGGCTCGAGCTGCAGTGGTACCTTTTCTCCGCCGTGTTCCTGGTGGGCTCGGGATACACGCTCCTCAACAACGAGCACGTCCGCATCGACATTGTCGCCGGACGGCTTTCGCACCGCACGAGGGCCTGGATCGACATCATCGGCGGCCTCCTCTTCCTGCTGCCGATGACGCTCGTCATTGCCTGGTTCAGCTGGCCCTTCTTCGCGAAATCCGTCGCGGGCTGCAGTCTCATGGGAACGCACATCTCGGATTTGCTGAGCTGGGCAATGCCGCCGCAATCCGGCAATGACTGCGAGATCTCGAGCGATGCCGGCGGCTTGATCCGCTGGCCCGCGAAGCTCCTCATTCCCATCGGATTCCTCTTGCTGATGCTGCAGGGCATCTCCGAGATCCTCAAGCGCGTCGCCTTTCTGACCGGCGCCGGTCCCGATCCGCTCGTGAAGGAAGGCGAGCATCACGGCGAACACGCGGCGGACTGAACCCATGACGTCATTCATCATCGAGAACATTGCGCCGCTGATGTTCGCGGCGCTCGTGATTCTCCTGCTCTTCGGTTATCCCGTCGCCTTCGCGCTGGCCGCGAACGGTCTCTTTTGGGGCGTACTCGCGATCAAGTTCGGGCTCCTGGGTCCGGAGCTCCTGCAGGCATTGCCGCAGCGCGTTTTCGGCATCATGCGGAACGACACGCTCCTGGCGGTGCCCTTCTTCACCTTCATGGGTCTGATCCTCGAGCGCAGCGGAATGGCGGAGGATCTGCTCGATACCATCGGGCAGATGTTCGGGCGGCTGCGCGGCGGCCTCGCCTATGCCGTGGTCTTCGTGGGCGCGCTGCTCGCGGCCACGACCGGCGTCGTCGCGGCCTCCGTGATCTCCATGGGTCTGATCTCGCTCCCGATCATGCTGCGCTACGGCTACGACCGCCGGACCGCGGCGGGCGTCATCGCGGCCTCGGGCACGCTCGCGCAGATCATCCCGCCGAGCCTCGTGCTGATCGTGATGGCGGATCAGCTCGGCCGCTCCGTCGGCGACATGTACCAAGGCGCCTTCATACCGGGCATCGGACTTGCCCTGCTCTATGCGGTCTATATCGTGCTCGTCACCATCATCAAGCCCAACTGGGCACCCGCCCTGCCGCCGGAAGCGATCACGATCCGCGAGGCCGACGGCCGCGCGGGCTACACGTCGCTCCTGGCGATCGTGCTCGCGGCGACGGCCGGCGGCGTCTATCTCAGCCTTTTCTACCTGCACTGGATCTGGGCCTGCGCGCTCGTCGGCTTCGTTGCCTATCTCGTAGCGATCGCCAACAAGTTACTCAAACTGGGGCTTCTGAGCCGGCTGGCCGAGCGCGTGATCATCGTGATGATGCCGCCGCTCGCTCTCATCTTCCTGGTGCTCGGTACGATCTTCCTCGGGATCGCCACGCCGACCGAAGGCGGCGCCATGGGCGCCAGCGGCGCCTTGCTCCTGGCATTCGCGAACAGGAGGCTGAACTGGTCGCTCTTCCGCCAGGCGATGGATACGACCGCGAAGCTCTCCTGCTTCGTGCTCTTCATCCTGATCGGCTCGACCGTGTTCAGCCTCGTGTTCCGGGGCGTCAACGGCGATCTCTGGGTCGAGCATCTCCTGACCAGTCTGCCAGGCGGCCAGCTCGGCTTCCTAATCGTCGTCAACCTCATGACGTTCGTCCTGGCGTTTTTCCTGGACTACTTCGAGCTTGCCTTCATCGTGCTGCCGCTGCTCGCCCCGGTGGCGGAGAAGCTCGGGGTCGACCTCATCTGGTTCGGCGTCATGCTCGGCGTCAATATCCAGACCTCGTTCATGCACCCGCCCTTCGGCTTCGCGCTCTTCTATCTCCGGAGCGTCGCGCCGAACGCGCCCTATACCGACCGCATCAGCGGGAAGCGGCTCGAGCCCGTGACGACGGGTCAGATCTACTGGGGCTCGATCCCCTTCGTGCTCATCCAGCTCATCATGGTCACGATCGTGATTGCCTTCCCCCGGCTCGTCCTGGTCTCTCTGGACACGGGACCGAAAGTCGACCCGAACAAGATCAAGATCGAGGCGCCGCTCGACCAGGGCGGAGGCGAGCAGCCCTTCATCCCACAGATCAAATAGCGGGCCGCGCGCTTTTCGCACGAGGCCGAATGAAAAAAGCCCCGCCTCTCGGCGGGGCTTTCTCTTTACCAACGCGAGCGAGTGTCAGCCCTTCTGATGCCGCAGCATGAAGCTGTCGAAGCTGTATTCCGCGAATTGGAACCAAAGCTCCTGCTCGGCGCGGAACGGTTTCCAGGAATCGTAGACCTTCTTGAACTTGGGGTTCTTCGCTGAGGTCTCGTCGTAGAGCTCGTTGGCCGCGTTGTAGCAGGCCTCGAGGACGGGCTGTGGGAAGGCCGTGAGCTTCGTGCCGTTCGCCACCAGCCGCCTCAGAGCCGCGGGATTGTCGGCGTCGTACTTGCCGATCATCCAGTTGCGCGCCTCGGCCGAGGCCGTCTCGAGCGCGGCCTGATAGGCCTTCGGCAGCTTGTTCCACTGGTCGAGGTTGACGTAGAGGGAGAGCTGCGCGTTCCCTTCCCACCAGCCGGGGTAGTAGTAGAACTTGGTAACCTTGTAGAAGCCGAGCTTCTCGTCGTCGTAGGGCCCGACCCATTCGGCGGCGTCGATGGTGCCCTTCTCCAGCGCGGGATAGATGTCGCCGCCGGCGATCACCTGCGGCACCACGCCGAGCTTCACGAGAATGCTTCCGGCCCAGCCGCCGATCCGGAATTTGAGGCCCTTGAGGTCGTCGACGGTCTTGATTTCCTTGTTAAACCAACCGCCCATCTGCGCGCCGGTATTGCCGGCGGCGATCGGATAGACGTTGTAGTCCTTGAAGAACTCGCGCAGCAGCGTTTGCCCGCCGCCGTGCCACATCCATGCGTTCTGCTGCCTCGCATTGAGGCCGAAGGGAACGGTCGTATCGAAGGTAAAGGTCGGGTCCTTGCCGACGTAGTAGTAGGACGCCGTATGGCCGAGCTCGACCGTGTTGTTCTGCACGGCATCCAGCACCTGAAGAGCGGGCACGATCTCGCCGCCCGCAAAAGCGCGGATTTGGAATTTGTTGTCCGTGATCTCCGCCACGCGCTTGGCAACGTATTCAGCGCCGCCGAAGAGCGTGTCGAGGCTCTTGGGCCAGCTCGCAGCGAGGCGCCACTTGATCTCCGGCGCCGTCTGCGCGATCGCCGGAGCCGCTATCGCGCTCGCTGCCAATCCGACGCCGCCGGCCTTAAGAAACTTGCGTCTCTCCATGGTGTCTCCTGTCCTTCCTCCGGTGATGCGGCCGCTTGGATCGGGCCGCCGTTAACCGCTCCCGCCCACGGGCTTCCGAGGGCAGCGGATGTGCAGTCGATCATACACCAATGGAAGCAAAGGGATAGCGCCAACAAACGCAACGGCCGCCGGCCCCCTTCGGAACCGGCGGCCGCGGTATTTGCGCGGGACTACTTCCCGCCGAGGTTCAAGGCATGCGTGAGGTTGTTCGCCTTCGCGTCCCGCTCGCCCAGCGGCGCCAGACCGTAGCGGGTCTCGATGAATTTCAGGATCGAGGTCGTGTCGTAGACGGTGTGGTCGACATAATGCCGTTTGGCAAAAGGCGAGATGATCACCGTCGGAACGCGCGAGCCGGGGCCCCACTTGTCCGCCTTGGGCGGCGGCACGTGATCCCACATGCCGCCGTTCTCGTCATAAGTCACGACGATGACCGTGCTCTTCCAGATCGGGCTCTTGCGGATCTTCTCGATGACTTCGGCCGCGTGCTCGTCGCCCGAGCTGGTGTTGGCGTAGCCGGGATGCTCGTTGAGCTCGCCGATGGGCTTCCAGAACACCACCGACGGTACCGTCCCCTTGTCGATGGCGGCGAGGAGCTCGACCTCGTCGAGGAGGTGCTGCTTCTTCGCCTCGGTGCCGTCGGCGTAGTTGGCAAAATAGGCGAAAGGCTGGTGATGGAATTGGAAGTCCGGCGCCGGCTTGCCCGCGAGCGCGTCGTTCCAGCCGCCGGAATACCAGGCCCACGAAATGCCCTTCTCCGAAAGCAGGTCCCCAATAGTCTTCATGGTCTGCGGCGGCACCAACAGGGTCTTGTCGGCGATGCTCGGCGGATGCGGGTTGAAGACCGTAAAGCTCGTGTTGACGATGTGGCCCTCGGGGTCGGGCAGCACCTGCCCGTCCTTCGTGAAGTGCCCATCCGGGCCGAATGTCGAGCGCATCGACTGCGGCGCGTCCTTGTAGACCGGCGTGCAGGCGCAGATGGTCCAGAAGTGATTGAGAAAGGATCCGCCGAAGGCCGCATGGAAGAAGCGGTCGGAGAGCGTGAACTCCTTCGCGTACCTCCAGAGTGCGAGTTTGCTGCCCTCATTGTAGCCCATCACCATCGCCCCGGAGTCTCCCTCCGAGACGAACTTGTTCATCTTGCCGCCATTGATCTGCGCGATCTCGTGCAGGTAAGCATGGATCGGGCTCGGGTACTTCTTATCCAGCGGCACATATTTGCCGATGAAGAACGGCCTATTGGGAAGGCTGGCGGGGAAGCGAGGATCGGGCGCCGGCGGCTTCAAGCTGGCGTCGATCACGGGCGGCAGCGTCTTGTAGGGCTTGTTCTGGAGGTCCACCTGCAGAGAGCGCTTGCCGGCATTGGCGAGCCCGTCCGCGCCCGGGAATTTGCCGAAGAGATCGTCGAAGCTGTGGTTCTCGAGATAGATCACAACGATGTGCTGGATCTTCTCGATGCCTTTGGGCGCCTTCGGCGCCGCCTGCTGAGCGGCAGCCGAAGCAAGGCCGAGCGCCAACGCCACCGCCGTCAGCGGCAGGAGCCGCGTCCACCGTTTCATTGTCTTCCCCATCCTTTGAGTAGTCCCCCTCGGATCGCTCTTAATCCGCGGTTCGTGACACTGGGATGACGCCCGCTCAGACCGCCGGCGCAGCCAAGAGGCGCCAATCGTTTGCGAGCGTGAGCGGCGGCTCCGTCGCCTCTTGCAGGGCGGAGAGGCTCATGCCCTCAACTACCTCCCGCACCAACAAGCCCTCGGGCGTCACGTCGATGACGGCGAAGTTGGTGTAGATGCGCTTGACGCAACCAGGCGCCGTCAGCGGGTAGTGGCAGTGATGGCGAAGCCGCGGCTGCCCTTCCTTGGTCGTGTGCTCCAGCAGCACCCTGACCTCGCGCGCGCCGGCGGCGAGATCCATGGCGCCCCCCACGCCCGGGGGAAAGCCGGGATCGTCGGTGGTCCAATTCGCGAGATCACCCCGCTCGGAGACCTCGAAAGCTCCCATCAGCGAAAGGTCGACATGACCGCCGCGGATCATCAGGAAGGCATCGTTGTGGTGGAAGAAGCTGCCGCCCGGGAGCAAGCTCGCGGCACCCTTGCCCGCATTGATGAGGTCGGGATCGATTTCCTCGGGCGCCGGCGCCTTGCCGAGGCCGAGGATGCCGTTCTCGCTGTGGAAGACGATCTCGCGGTCGCCGGGAATGAAATCCGCCACCAGCGTCGGCAGGCCGATGCCGAGATTCACGTATGTGCCGTCGGCGATGTCCTGCGCTGCGCGCCAGGCGATCTGGCGTCGGCTCAGCGGCTTCATGGCTTGCCTCCCACCTTGACGATGCGGTCGACGAAGATGCCGGGCGTGTGGATGGTTTCGGGGTCGAGCTCGCCCAGCGCCACGAACTCCTTCACTTGCACCACCGTAAGGTCCGCAGCCATGGCCATCACGGGATTGAAGTTCCGCGCTGACTTCCGGTAGACGAGGTTCCCCCAGCGATCCGCGCGCAGCGCCTTGCAGAAGGCCACGTCGCCC
>DATKNV010000077.1:0-16558 GCA_035541215.1 Allostellaceae bacterium
CTAGCTGCGGCGGCGGCGGGGGCGGCTGATGCCGCAGCAGCGCACCGACGCGACGAGCCAGACCGGCCCGGCCTACAAGGCCGCGCTCGACGCCAGCACCGCCGCGCTCGCGGGGATCTGGGGCAAGCGCCGCAACGTCAATGGCTCGTGCCGGATGAACCAGCTCGTCGCGGCCGTCGCGATCTCCACGTCCTGGCAATACGCGCTGGACATGTGGGAGTTCCGGATGGCGACCAGCGCCGCGTCCGGCAGCTTCGGCCAGATCGCCGACGCGAATTTCCCCGGCGGAACAGCGCTCGGCACCTCGGGGCTCGGCACCTCGGGCGCGGTCCAGATCGGGTTCCGCACCAAGATCGAGAGCGCGAACGTCCGTGACATCGTCAACGGCGCGGCGCCCTTCAAGTATCCGGTGTCCGCGCCCGCCAACAGCTACGTCGCGATCTCCTGCCTCACCTATCAGGACAGCGGCGCCGCGGTCCAGGTGACGCCCAAGGTCCTCGCGGCCGATGCGCAGGACAATTTCTCCGCCATGACCAACTCGGTCGCGGGGAACGCGATCGCTCTGCCCTCGGGCGCGGTGACGCGGCTGGTCTGGGACGGCGCGGCCAACGCGATCCGCGTCGACAACCTCGCGAATGGCACCAACGGGCTCTGCATCGAGCTCGACTTCGCGATGCCGACCGGACTCTCCGCGAAGAACCTGCGCATCGCCGACGTCCAGATCGAGGGCGGCCAGGTCGCGAGCGACTTCGCGCCTCCGCACATCGGCGACGAGCTCGAGCGCTGCCAGCGCTACTACGCCAAGACCTTCCCGCTCGCCACATCTCCGGCCCAGAACGCCGGCACGGCAGGCGCGCTCATCTTCACCCAGGGCGTCGGCGCCGCAACCGCCCAGAAGGGCAATCTCTGGGCGCTCCCGGTCCGCATGCTCAAGGCGCCCACGATTACCCTGTTCAATCCCGGCGCCGCGAACGCTCAGGCCCGCAACCTCGACACCAGCACCGATTGCTCCGCCTCCGCGATCGACGCGGTGGGCAGCTCCGAATGGAGCGTGCCGTTCAACGTGACGAGCCCGTCGGGCAGCGCCGCGGGCCAACGCCTCGCGCTTCACCTCACTGCCGATGCGCGGCTCTAGCGCCTGCCACCCCCGGAGTTTTCCGCCATGACATCGCCCGCCGACATCGGCGACGAGCTCGCCCTCGCCGATCCCCGCCTCAGCGTGCACGAGGCCGTCTGCGCCGAGCGCTACGCCAACATCCTCGCCATGCTCCAGGACACCGCGCGGCGCGTGAGCCGGCTCGAGATCCTCGTGATCTCCGCCGCCGGCACCGTGATCCTCGGCATGGCGAGCCTTCTCGTCACCCTCGCGCTGAAGCTCGGCCATTCCGGCTGAGCCGCATTCCCCGACGCAAACCAGGAGACCCCCTCATGTTCTGCACGTTTCGCGTGCGGCCGCGCATCCGCGCGGCCGGAGCCCTGTTGCTGGCGCTCGCCGCCTGCACGCCCGCCGAGATCCAGAAGTTCGATGCCGGCACCCAGAAGGTGATCGACGACACCCGCGCCTGGGTGGTCGCGTTCAAGCAGGGGGCCGACGACGTCGCGCAGAAGCTCGCCGCGGGCTACGCCGCGACGGTCGAGGACCTCCGCATGGAATGCGGCAACGCCGCGACGCTCAACACGGTGTTCCAGGGCCTCGCCGCCGTCTCCGCGACCGTCGCCAAAGCGAAGGACGCAGAGCAGGAGGCGATGAGCGTCGTCAATGCCGCCTGCAGCGCGCCCGAGGTGACGGACGCCGCGACCGCGACTGCGACGGTGATCGCCGGCGCCAACGCCGTGAAGCAGGCGATCCGCGCGACCCCCGACGGCGCCGCCGCGCTCGCCGCCGCGAGCACTCCCTCGAAGCCCTGATCTCTCCCTCATCAACCGGAAGCAACGGAGCATCCTCATGATCATCGCAAGCTATCTGATCAAGCGCCTCGGCGAGGCCAGCACCTGGGCCGCGCTCGCTGCGCTCCTCGCGGGCGTCCACGTCAGCGTCGACCCCGGCCTCTGGCAGCACGTCGCCGATGCCGGGATCGCCGTGGCGTCTCTCCTGGGGTTCCTGATCCCCGAGACCAAGTCCGCGTGAGCTGGTTTTTCGTCGGGGGCGGCGGCGCGGCGCTGGCGGTCGGCGCCGCCCTCTTCTTCGCCTTCCGGCAAGGCGCCGCCGCCGAGCGCGGGCGCCTCGCCACTCACGACAGCGAGGTGAAAGATGCGGAGCTCAGGGCTGCTACGGATCGCCCCGTTACTCGCGACGATCTCATTGGCCGGTTGCGCGCCGACGATTTCTAGCGACTGCCCGCCTCCCCGCGCCTACGACGCGGACCTCCGCGCCCGCGCCGCGGAGGAGCTGACCCTGCTGCCGCAGGGGAGCGCGATCGAGGAGATGCTGAAGGACTACGCGGTGCTGCGCGCGCAGCTCCGCGCCTGCCGGGCGTAGCGGCCTCTCCACTCTCATTCATCTGACGAGAACGACGCCGCGGCCTGAACGCCGCTGCGCCGGAGGCTTCGCGTGCACATTCAACACATCCGCCTGTGGCCGCGGCGGTCCCCGGACTTCGCCCCGCCGCTCGGCCTCTGCTGCGATGCCGAGGGTCTCTCGCTCGGCCCCGACTCTCCGCTCATCCATTGCACGAAGGATAGGGAGGGACATCCACGCTACCGCGCGCGCTCGCTCTTCGAGGTCAACGCGATCCTCAGCGTCGGCTACGGCCGCGAGATCGACGCATGGCCGATCTATCGCAAGCTCGAGCAGATCGCGGAGTGGATGACGGATGGCGAGTGGACGAAGGCGACGCTCGCGGCGCTCCACCTGTGTCTACCTGAATTGCCGGGCCTCGTCGCACTCGCACGCCTTCAAGAAGCCGAGGCGATCCTCACGGTCTGGGTCCCCGACCTCCATCCCCGCTGGCCGGTGCATTCGGCAGACGAGCATGGCGGCGAATTCCGACCCAGCGACGGAAACGGTTCGCTCCTCATTCCGGCCCAGGCGCCCGTACGGATCTTCAGCGAGATTATGCGCCGCTTGTTGCCGAGGTTGTTCCGGGATCCCCCGATGCCCAAGCCGCCGCTGCGCCCACCTGTGCCTCCGGCGCCGGCAAGGCCGCCGGGGCCACAGGGGGCGAAGCCACCGGGCATCGGCCACAACAATCCGCCGGAGAAAATGGAGCCCGAAGCAACTGATCCTAAGCCGCCACTGCTGCAACTACCGGAGACGCGTCCGGACAAGACATATCCATGGGGACGAGAGATCGCGGACGCGCTCGTGAGTGCAGCCGTGATCGGTAGCGAAGCTACCATTTACGGCATTTCCAAAATGGTCGATGACGTGGGGTGGTTGGCCAACCAGTACGCCAATATCGAGTCTTATCTCGATCCACCGAAGACCTACGAAGAGCTCTCCGGCAATGCCCAAATCAAGGGGAAACACCCTGGTTATGAGGACCACCATATCGTCGAGCAGGGCGAGCACAATTCCTATCTCGATCAGTCGAAAATCCAGAGCCCGGAGAATACCGTGCGGATTCCGTACTATCGTCACAAGGACGTGCAGCAGTATTATCAGACTCCAAATCCTGCCCTTGGCGGGCTGACGCCACGCGAGTACCTGCATGGGAAAAGCTTCGAGGAGCAATTCCGCTTCGGGCTCGAGGTACTGCGCAAATTTGGGATCATGAAATGAGCGGCAATGATCTAAACGAACTGACGGATGAGGAATTGGTGAAGCAATTCACGGATATGTCGCTTGAGCAATTCGAGACGACCTACGAAGAGGACGATGCCGTGGCCGTCCCCGTCTACACTCGGCTCTACCGCGCAATTCATGAGATCTCGAAAATTCTGCGTGCGCGGGGCGCGCAGTCGCGGCGGGCTCTCTTGCCGCTCCTGAAACATCCGAACGCCCAGGTACGCCTCAATGCGGCCCACGAACTCCTCGCAGTCGTTCCTCAAGAAGCCCATGCAACCCTTGAAACGCTTGCCGAGAATGCTCCGGGACCGCAACGAGGTCGCGCGGGTATGGCCCTCCATTTCCTTGCCGAGGGAGTGTACAAGCCTACGTGATCTGCGGGACTGAGCTGGCTGCGATATCGCCGCGCTCGCCCGTCAACGCCCCTCCCGCCTCCGCTCCTCGAACCTTCGAAATTCCGCCCGCAACTCCTCCGCAACCGCCGTAAGCTCCACACGCTCCATCGCCTCATGCCACGCCGTCGCGCCCGCGAGCACGGCATCGCTCGCGCGGTTGATGGGAAGCGCGTTCGCCCAGTCGAGGAGCGCCTGTGAGCCAAGACAGAGCGAGACGACTACGGCGCCGAGAACGGCGGCGGCGGCGCGGCGGAAAGGCACCGCTCTCGCGGAGGCCATGATGTCGAGGGTGGGAGCGGGCACTGTGCGGCACCTCAGAATTGGAAGTAGATGAAGGGCGCGACGCCTGCGGGGCCGAAGCTGTCGATGGCGACGATGGCGAGGCCGAGGAGGGCGCCTTGGAAGACCATCGGGGCGCGGGCGAGAAGGGCTTCGAGACGCTCGACGCGATCGGCCGGAAGAAATTGCGCGGCGAGGGTGCCGAAGACCAGCAGCAGGATGAAGGGATTCGCGAGCGTCACGGGGGCCGAGAGCCGCGTGAAGCCCTCGAGGTAGAGGAAGGCGTGCTCGAAGTCGGGGGCGCGGAAGAAGATCCAGGTAAGGCAGACGAAGTGGAAGGTCGCGACGGTCGCCGCCGCGCGCGCGAGGGGACCGAGAGCCGGGCGGTCGCGGAAGCGCTCGCGGATCGCGCGCTCGAGGACGAGGGCGAGGCCGTGGAGCGCGCCCCAGGTGACGAAGGTCCAGCGCGCGCCGTGCCAGAGTCCGCCCAGCAGCATCGTCACCATCAGATTCCGATAACGCCGCCGGTCGCCCGTGTCGCCGCCGAGGGCGAATATGTAGAGATAGTCGCGGAGCCAGGTCGAGAGCGAGATGTGCCAGCGGCGCCAGAAATCCTGGAGGCCCTGCGCGCGATAGGGCTGGTTGAAATTCTGCGGGAAGCTGAAGCCCAGAAGCGCGGCCACGCCGATCGCGATGTCGGTGTAGGCGCTGAAGTCGCAGTAGATCTGCAGCGCATAGCCGTAGATCGCGAGGAGGAGATCGCCGACGCCGAGGCTCGCGGGATCGAAGAAGGCGCCGTCGACGAGATCGGTCGCGAGATAGTTCGCAAGCACGACCTTCTTGAAGAGGCCGCCCGCGATCAGCAGGAAGGGGCGCGTCACCGCGATCGCCTCAGTATCGGGGCGCGCTTCGATCTGCGGCAGGAAGAAGGACGCCCGCACGATCGGTCCCGCCACGAGCTGCGGGAAGAAGGAAATGTAGAGCATGAGATGCGCGAAGGGCGCGGGCCGCATGAGCGCGCCGCGATGGAGATCCGCGACGTAGGAAATGCCGTGGAAGGTGAAGAAGGAGATGCCGACGGGAAGCGCCACGTCGAGATAAGGGAGCTCGCGCTCCGAGCCCAGCGCGAAGAGCAGCGCATTGAGGCTATCCGCGAAAAAATTGAAATACTTGAAGACCCCGAGCACGCCGAGATTGAGCGCGACGGTCGCGATGAGCGCGAGCTTCCGCGCGTGAGGTGCCTCGAGCCGGTGGATCGCCTTGCCGCCGAGGTAGTTGAGCGTGCTGCTGGCGAAGAGCAGCGCCATGAAGCGCCAATCCCAGAACGCGTAGAAGAAATAGCTCGCGGCGATCAGCAGCCACGTGCGGAGCTCCGGCCAGCGCGCCGCGAGCCACGCCGCGAAGAACACCACCAGAAAGAAAAGGCCGAAGTTCAGGGTGGGGAACAGCATCCCGCTCGTTCCCCCCGTTTCCTCCCGCGCGATCTCGACCGCGCGCTTTCTCCCTCTCCCCTGCGGGGAGAGGGTAGGGGTGAGGGGGCGCCGCTCGCCGGCCGACGGCGGAGCCGCGGCGCGCCCCCCTCACCTGGCCTCTCCCCGCAGGGGAGAGGGTTTGGAATCCGATCGCGCCGCCCTCTCGCGAAATCGCTCGCGCTCACGGCCGCGTCCGCTTCGGCGGTGTCCGGCGCTGCTCGCTCGCGCGATAGGCGTCGTAGGCCTCTATGAGCTCGCCGAAGAGCGCGTCCGCGCTCTTGGCGTAGCCGGCCGCGGTCATGTGGATGTGATCCGCGCGTCCCAGCGGGGGATCGAGCAGCCCCCACTGATGCATCGCGCAGTCGCCGCCCATGATCGCGGCCCAATCCCAGAACGCCGCTCCCAACCGCTTCGCCTCCTCCCGCTCGATCTCGCGCACGGTGCCGAGCGCCCGCGGCGTCACCCAGGTGCAGCCGTTGCCGCTCGCGCCGCCGGCGCCGCGCACGCAGGTCGCATCTGCACCGCTGCCGCGGCGGCTGTAGCAGGCGGCCGGCACGAGGTGCTGCCCGTCCGGCGGTCCCAGCACCAGGATCGAGGCCGAGGGCGCCACGCGGCGGATGAAATCGAGCGTCGCCGCCGCCGTCTCCCGGTATTTCCCCTCGTCGAAATCCTCGAGGAAGCCCTCGTTGGTGCCGTAGGCGAGGATGATGAGCGCGGGATTGAGATGCTTGATCTCGTCGGCGACGATCTCCGGCGACCATTTCTGCACGAGGCCGATGCTGGCGCCGCTGACGCCGAAGCCCGCGACGAGGACGCCGGCCGAGTGGCGCTCGATGCTCCAGGAAAGGATGCGCACGGGACGCTTGTCCGCGGCGCGGAGCAGCAGGGTGTGGCTTCCCTTCGGCACCGCCAGCGTCACGCGCTGGAAATGCTCGGGCCCGCCGGTCGCGATGCGGCGCAGGCGCTTGCCGTCGACTTCGATGTCGAGAGTGCCGCCCTTGGGCTCGCGCAGATAGAGGACCTCCGCGCGATCGAAGCCCAGGGCGTCCGAGGTCTCGACGCTGAGCGTCGCGCCGGCGCTCCGGCTCTCCGCGCTGAAGCCGGCGATCCCGTAGGGACCCTCCTCGGGATGGCTGAAGCTGTTGTGATAGGTCCAGCGCCCCGTCTGCACGAGATGGATCTCCGCCTGGCGGATGCCGCGGAAGGGGATGCCCGGCTGCATGAGGCCGCGGCCGGCGTCGCCGAAGCGCTGCTGGAAAAGGGCGCGGAGGGCGCCGGGGAAATAGTCGCCGGCGGTGTGGCTGTCGCCGATCTGGAGGATGCGCACGGGGGCGCCGTCGTGCTGCTCAAGGCGCTCGAGCGCGCGGAAAAATGCCACGAGCGGCGGAGGCCGGTTGGCGACGGGCTCCGCCTGGAGCGCCACCACCATGTCTCCGGCACCCGAGGCCGAGGCGAGGGTCGCGCGAGCCGGCGCGGAGAAGCTCGGCGCCGCCGCGGGCTCGCCGCAGCCGGCGAGCAGCACCCCCAGCAAGGCGAGCGCGGCGATGATCCCGCCGGCTCTCAGGGCGCTGCCGCGCTCGCGCGCGCCGCTTCCCGTTGCTGCTGGATCTTCGGCCAAACCTTCTCCGCGATCAGCTGATAGCCGTAGGTCGTGAAGTGGATGCCGTCCTCGGCGCGCACTTGGTGGTAGCGATGCTCGCCGTCGTGCATGTAGACGACGAAATTCCCGGCGGCGTCGGTGAAGGCATCCGCCAACGGCAGGAAAGTAACATGATTGCGCGCGGCCGCGGCCTCGAAGATCGAATCGAGCACGCGGGCGCCGCTGTTGTACTCGGTCTTGCGCATGACCGGGAGGCCGAGCCAGACGGTCGGAATGTGCCGGTCGTGGAACTCCGCCATGACGGCATCGACGCGGGCGCCATAGACCTGCTGCCAGCCCTCGCTCGCGAAGACGTAGCCGATCCGGTTCTCGTCGCGGATGCCCTGCTGGTCGTTGGCGCCGACCATGAAGACGGCCACGTCCGGCGGCGTCTTCTCGAGCTCGCTCTTGAGGCTCTTGAGCCAAGCCTCGAAGTCGGGCCGCGTCAGCCCCGCGCCGAGCTGGGAGTGGCGCTGCACCCGCACCTGCTTGTCCGCGCGCAGGAGCAGATAGAGCCCCTCCCAGACGCCGTCGCCGAGGCTATCGCCGTAGACCGTGATGGTGAGGACGCCGGGCTGCGCGCCTTGGGCGGGGAGGGCGCTCGCAAGCGCCCAGAAAAGCGCCGCACAAAAGCTCAGAAAGGTGCGCATGGAACCGGTTTTGGGGAATACCGAATTTTGCCGCGGCCGCCATTATCGGGGAGCCCTCAGCGCCTCACAAGTGCCGAGCGCTCCGTTTCCGGTCCCGTTTGCGTGAGGAGACCCTCACTTCTCGGCTTTCTTCTCGAAGATCGCCTGCAGCACCCCCGCGACGATGAGGGCGAGAATGCCCGCCGCGACTGCCATGCCGGCGAGCGACGGCGTTTCCGGCGGGCCTCCGTTGCTGAGATAGGCGGCGGTGTAGACCGCCGCCATGGAAATGACCAGGGCCGGCCAAAAATACTTGACCCGGCCGCTCTTGCCCGGAGGCTGCTCCTTCCGATCCGCGCTCATTGCCCCGTCTCCCCCGCTCGTGCTCGGAGAGTAGATTGGCGGCATCATCGGTGCGCGAGTCAAACGATTGCCGGAGGCGGTCCGATACGGTTGCGCGGATCGGCGACGCGCGCTCAAATGAAGGGGCGAGCGAACCTTCGCGGGCAGCAAGATCGGGCAAGGGAAGATGCTGGGAAATCGCAGTGCAATCTGGGGCCTCCTGGTCCTCGTCCTTTGCGCGCGCGAAGCGGCGGCGCAGTCGGCCGACTGGAAGAAATGCGTCGACGGCACGACGACCAACGTCGAGTGGTCGCGATGCGGACAAGAGGAGATCGACCGGCAGGAGGCCCGGCTCAATGCCGCCTGGAAGCAGGCCTTTGCGTGCTTCTCCGGCGCCGAGGAGATGGCCAAGGCCAAGCAGGATTTCCTCGCGGAGCAGCGCCTTTGGGTCAAATGGAAGGATGCGTCCTGCAATTTCTATGCAGAGGGCGAGGCGTTCGGCCGCGAGGGGCAGGTGGTGAGCTATCCCGCTTGCCGGGCCGCGGTCATCCTGCAGCGAACCCAATTCCTGGAGGAATTCGGGAAAAGCTGCGGCTGACGCCGCTCCTCGCCGCGGCGCTTCCTAGACGAAATTCATGGAGTGCAGGACCGGATCGTCCGGGCTTTCCGCGTCCCAGCATTGCGCGGCGATCTTCCAGACGCCCTCGGTCTTGACCAGCAGCATCAGCTCGACGTTCCGGTTGGGCTTGGCGTCGTTCTCGGCGATCTCGCAGACCGCGATCGCCGTCGCGATTTTCGCGGTGCCGCGTATCTGCAAATCGAGGAGCCGCTCCCTGAGAGACGGGAGGCTCGTCGACGCGAGGCCTCTCATGCGCTCGATGAAGGCCTCGACGGTTTGGAACTGCGCGGGACGCGCGGCCGGATAGAGCGGCGCCCCCGGAAGGAAATCCGCGGCGAAGGCGCTCCAGTCTGCCGGGTTGTCGGGCGTCCAGCTCACGCTCGCGAACTGGCGTGCCACGACGTCTCTGATGGCGATCATGTCGGCGGGTTGCATGGCTGCCTCCGCATACGACAAAGGCCCATCTCGCCGATGGGCCTTTTCTTGTTTCGGCTGGTCGGAGTGAGAGGATTCGAACCTCCGGCCCCCGCCTCCCGAAAGCGGTGCTCTACCAGGCTGAGCTACACTCCGAGCCGATCCGGCCGGGAGCTATAGCCGCTCCCGCGGCGCGAAGCAATGGGGCATGACTCCCTCTCCCGCGGAACGCGGGAGAGGGCGGGGCCCGCGCGGAGCGCGGGAGGGTGAGGGAGGTGGAGTGTCCCTAGGCGGATACCCTCACCCTCCCATCGCTTCGCGATGGGCCCCAACCCTCTCCCGCGCGCAACGCGGGAGAGGGAATTCAGAATCCGCGTTCCAGGCAGAAGTCGATGACTTCGTCGAGGGCGTGCTTTTCGGGGCAGTCGCGGAAGGGCGCGAGCGCGGCGCGGGCGGTGGCGCAGTAGGCGCGGGCGCGCTCGAGGGTCTCGGCGAGAGTGCCGTGCTTCCTCAGAAGCCCGATCGCGTGCTCGAGGTCGCCCTCGCGCTGCTCCAGGTCCTCGAGGGTGCGGCGCCAGAAGCGCTGCTCCTCGGCATCCGCCCGCTCGAAGGCGAGCACCACCGGGAGCGTGATCTTGCCCTCGCGGAAATCGTCGCCGACGGTCTTGCCGAGCTCCGCCTGCGCCGCGGAGTAGTCCAGGAGATCGTCGATGAGCTGGAACGCGATCCCGAGGTTGAGCCCGTAGCTCTCGAGCGCATCGGCCTCGCTGCGCGGGCGCTCCGCCAGCACCGGGCCGATCCGGCTCGCGGCGGCGAAGAGCTGCGCCGTCTTGGAGCGGATCACCTGGAGATAGGATGCCTCGGTGGTGCCGGTGTCGTTGGAGGTGACGAGCTGCAGCACCTCGCCCTCCGCGATGATCGCGGAGGCCCGCGAGAGGATGCCCAGCACCTCGAGCGAGCCGTCGGCCACCATGAGCTCGAAAGCCCTGCTGAAGAGGAAGTCGCCCACGAGCACGGAGGGCTTGTTGCCCCAGACGGCGTTCGCGGTCGCGAGCCCGCGGCGGAGGTCGCTCGCATCGACGACGTCGTCGTGGAGCAGCGTCGCGGTGTGGATGAACTCGACCGCGGCCGCGAGCGCCACGTGCCGCTCGCCGCGGTAGCCGCAGAGCCTTGCAGCCGCGAGCGTCAGCATCGGGCGCAGGCGCTTACCGCCGGCGGCGATGATGTGGCCCGCGAGCTGCGGGATGAGCGCCACGGGGCTCTGCATCTTCTCGAGGATGAGCGCGTTGACGGCGTCGAGGTCGCCCCGCAGCAGCTCCGAGAGCCGGTCGAGCGTCGCCGCCCCGGGGCTTGGAGGCCTCGTCTCGCGTAGGCTTGCGACCTGCACCACCCGCCACTCCTTCGAAATCCGCGGCTTTCTTGACCGAACCGCTCTGCGAGGCGAGCATAGATCGCCGCCCCGGCGGGTCAAGCCCGGCCCGCCGCGGCGTTCCGCCGCCCGCGAGGAGCTCGCCATTCCGTGAAAGAGCTGCTGCGCACCAACGACCCCGTCCGCCTCTCTTTCGTGGAGGCAGTGCTGTCGGCGGCGGGGATCGAGAGCGTCGTCCTCGACCAGCACACCAGCATCGTCGAGGGCAGCATCGGCGCGATCCAGCGGCGGATCATGGTGGTGGAGCGGCAGCACGCCCGCGCCCGCTCGCTGCTCCTCGAACTGGGCGAGACCCCCGCGTGAGCGGCGCGCTCCCGGCGGAGGAGAGCGAGGGCACGCTCCTCGGGGGACGGGTGAGGCTCCGCCAGCCCGCCGCGGGCTATCGCGTCGCGATCGACCCCGTCTTCCTCGCCGCCGCCGTTCCCGCGGTCTCCGGCGACCGCGCGCTCGACGTTGGCTGCGGCGTGGGCGCGGCCGCGCTCTGCCTCGCAACGCGCGTCGCGGACTGCCGCGTCACCGGCATCGAGCGCGACCGCGACCTCGTGCGCCTCGCCAACGACAACGTCGCCCTCAACGGCCTCGGCAGCCGCGTCGCCTTCATGGCGGGCGACCTGCTTGCGCCGCCGCCGCGCCTCGAGCCCGGCGGCTTCGACCACGTGCTCGCAAACCCCCCGCATCTCGCCGCCGGCAGCGCGACCCCTCCGCCCGATCCCGGCCGCGCCGCGGCCCATGTCGAGAGCGAGGCCGACCTCGCGGCCTGGATGCGCTTCCTCCTGGCGATGGCGCGGCCCAAGGGCAGCATCACCCTGATCCACCGCGCCGACCGCCTCGATGCGCTCCTCGCTCAATTGAGCGGGCGCGCCGGCGAGATCGTCGTCTTCCCCCTCTGGCCCGGCGTGGGCAAGCCCGCGAAGCGCGTGATCGTCCGCGCCCGCAAAGGCCTCGCCACGCCGACGCGCCTCTCTCCGGGCCTCATCCTGCACGAGCCCGACGGGCGCTATACCGCCGCGGCGGAGGCGGTGCTGCGGGAGGGCGCGGGGCTGACGCTCTGAGCTAGTTCAATTTGCGGAACTGGCGACGGGCGCCCTTTGGGCGCCCGTTTCGATTCGCGGCGGCCGCGCAGCTTTTGCTTCCCGTTCGGAGAACCTTCAGATGCACATTGCAGTCGCTCGCCTCTGGCCTCGGTGGCCGGAGGACGGATCGCTTCCGCTCGGCCTGAGTTGCAGCGACGAGGGCCTGCTCATCGCGGGCAATTGCCGTCTGATCTACGCCGCGCTCGATCGCGAAGGACGTGTCAGCTACCAGGTGCGGCCGCGCGACGAGATCAACGCGCTGCTGAGCTCGGGCTACGGCAGACCCATCGAAGTTGGCGACGCCTATCACGCGCTGGAGCGGATCGCCGGGCATATGACTCGGCGCGATTGGACTTGCGCAACGATCGGTGCGCTCCATTTACGCTTTCCCGAGCTGCCCGATCAGGAAGCCGCCCGCCGCGTTCTCAAAGCCGACGCGACGCTCAAGGTCATCAACCCAGCGGCGTTCGATCCGTCCAAACATCCGAGATGGCCGCAGGGATCAACGGAGGGACATGGGGGCAGGTTCCGGCCAGCCAGCGGCGATTCAGACGGCCAACTGCCCACCGACCGGCCACCCACGCAAAAGGAGCTCAACCGTTACGGCAGGGTTCAATCCCAGGCTGCGAAAAGGCAAGTGATGGCGGGGGTCAAAACGAAGCAGCAAGCGGTCGCCGAGTTCATGAATGCGACCGGGCTCACCGATAGAATCGGCGGCTGGATGGCGAGACAGCTTGCGCGATTCCTTTCGCGCTTCGATTCGGCGAAATCACTCGATGAGCTCATCGCCCGCGCACAGGGGACAGAGATCGATACGCTAGGCTATGAGAAGCATCACATTGTCGAGGAAGGCCCGAACAAGGGGATAATTCCGGACGAATTGTTGCAGGGCCGCGAGAATATCGTGCTCGTGCCGTATTATCTTCACCGCGACATCTCGGATTACTATTCTGCGAAGGAACCGGCACTCGGAAACATGACGCCGCGGGATTATCTCCGCGGCAAGAGCTACGCGGAGCAATACAGGTTTGGACTATGGGTACTCGGGAAATTTGGAGTCCTGAAATGAGCACAGGCAAACTAAGCCACTGCACTCCTCATGAACTTGTTGAGCAATTCCGATCACATGCACTCGAGCAGCAATCGGTGCTGCTGGATAGCGATACGCGCCGCTACAACAAACTCTTCGACCTGTGCACTGCTATTGTGAATGAGCTCAAGCGTCGAGGGCCGCAGGCACTCGAGGCCCTACTCGTGCTGCTCAAGGATCCCAATCTTCGCGTCCGCCTTGAGGCTGCGCGCCGGTTGGTCGACTTCGCGCCATCAGCGTCGGTGGCAGCGCTTAAGGAGGTCGAGGAATCACAGATGATGCCAGAGGCTGGCACGGCCGGCATGTCTCTTCATTTGATCGAAGAGCGCGTCGGGAAGTTGCCGAAGTGACGGGCCAACTAATTCAGCTCCAGCGCGGTTAGAGGTCTCCGACCGGCGGCAGCCGAGTTACGCTTTGCGCCTTCGGCCGTTCGTCCCTATCCTCCCTCCATGCTCCTCGAGAACCTCAAGCACTGGATCAACGATCACCTCTCCGCCACGCCCACGCCGGTGGTGGGGGTGCTGCGGCTCGAGGGGGTGATCGGGACGCGGGGGATACGCGGGCTCAGCCTCGACAAGCTCGCGAGCACGATCGAGCGCGCCTTCAGGCTCAGGAACCTCAAGGCGGTGGCGCTGGCGATCAATTCGCCCGGCGGATCGGCGGTGCAGTCGGCGCTCATCTATCGCCGCATCCGCCAGCTCGCGGCGGAGAAGAAGGTCCCGGTCTTCGCCTTTGCCGAGGACGTCGCGGCCTCCGGCGGGTATTGGCTCTTGCTGGCGGGTGACGAGATCTACGCGGATGCGGCCTCGCTCGTGGGCTCGATCGGCGTCGTGACGGCGGGCTTCGGCCTCGCGGGCGTGCTGAAGCGCGTGGGCGTCGAGCGGCGCCTCCATACCGCGGGCCGCGACAAGTCGCTGCTCGATCCCTTCCTCGGCGAGGACCCCCGCGACATCGAGCGGCTCACCAAGCTCCAGCAGGACCTGCACGAGACCTTCAAGGAGCTCGTGACGGAGCGGCGGGGCGCCAAGCTCGCGGCCGGCGCGCCGGAGATTTTCGAGGGCGAGATCTTCACGGGACGCCGCGCGGCGGAGCTCGGCCTCGTCGACCGGCTCGGCGATCTCCGCGGCGCCATGCGCGAGCGCTTCGGCGACACCGTGCGGCTCCGCGTCGTGGAGCCTGCGCGGACGCGGCGCTGGGCCATGCTCCCGGGCCTCGCGCGGTCGCGGCCGGGCCTCGGTGATCTCCTCGAGGAGCTCTGGGCGGCGGTCGAGGAGCGGCTGATCTGGAGCCGGTTCGGGCTCTGATCCGAGGCCTTGCTTGACCCCGGGGACGCCGGCTCCTAAACCCCTGGCATGTTCGGGTGGTCGCTTTCCAAGCTCGTGACGCTCGTCGCAATGGCGGCGGCGGCTTGGTACCTCTTCAAGATGCTGGGCGGCCCCAAAGTGCCGCGCGCGGGCGGGACGCCGCCTCCGCCCGGTCCCGGGCCGCGGCAGGCGGAGCAGGCGCCGCGCGCCGAGGCCGAGGAGATGATCGCCTGCAAGGCCTGCGGCACCTATGTCAGCGCCACCGCCGCCCGCCACTGCGGCCGCGCCGATTGTCCCTGGCCGCGCTGATCCCCGGTTGACCCTCCGGACCCGCGCCAGTATGGTGCGGCGCAACAAAAGGGACACTTTTCTCCGGACAACTCGATGGCGGCAAGCGCCTTTTCCGGGACCAGCTTTCAGGCCCTGATCCTGCGCCTACAGGATTATTGGGCCCGGCAGGGCTGCGTCATCCTGCAGCCCTATGACCTCGAGATGGGAGCGGGCACCTTCCATCCCGCGACGACCTTGCGCGCGCTCGGACCCAAGCCCTGGCGCGCAGCCTATGTGCAGCCCTCGCGGCGGCCGACGGACGGGCGCTACGGCGAGAACCCGAACCGGCTCCAGCACTACTATCAGTTCCAGGTGATCCTGAAGCCCGCGCCCGCGGAGAGCCAGGAGCTCTATCTCGACAGCCTCCGGGCGCTCGGCATCGACTTCGCGAGCCACGACATCCGCTTCGTCGAGGACGATTGGGAGAGCCCGACGCTCGGCGCCTGGGGTCTCGGCTGGGAGGTCTGGCTCGATGGGATGGAGGTGACGCAGTACACGTATTTCCAGCAGGTCGGCGGCATCGAGTGCGATCCCGTCTCGACCGAGCTCACCTACGGGCTCGAGCGCCTCGCCATGTACGTGCAGGGCGTCGAGAACGTCTACGACCTCGACTTCAACGGCGCCGGCGTCAAGTACGGCGACATCTTCCTGGAGTCCGAGCGCGAATACTCCGCGCACAATTTTGAGTATGCGGACACGGCGATGCTGCTGCAGCATTTCTCCGACGCCGAGAAGGAGTGCAAGGCGCTCCTCGAGAAGAAGCTGCCGCTTCCCGCCTACGACCAGTGCATCAAGGCGAGCCATCGGTTCAACCTCCTCGACGCGCGCGGCGCGATCTCCGTCGCGGAGCGCGCGGGCTACATCGGCCGCGTGCGCGCGCTCGCGAAGGCCTGCTGCGAGAGCTGGCTCGCGGTGGAGACGGCGTGATTTTCGGCGTGCACCCTCACCCTCCCATCGCTTCGCGATGGGCCCCAACCCTCTCCCGTCTCCGACGGGAGAGGGACAAAAAAGTCCCTCTCCCGCTGCGCGGGAGAGGGTTGGGGCCCGCGCGGAGCGCGGGAGGGTGAGGGCAGCCGGGTCGAGCGCGATGCCGAACCTCCTCCTCGAGCTCCTCACGGAGGAAATCCCCGCGCGCATGCAAGTGCGCGCGGCCGAGGATCTGGCGCGCCTCGCGGGCGAGAAGCTCGGAGCCGCGGGTCTCGCGAGCGCCTCGATCCGGACCTACGTCACGCCGCGCCGACTCGTCCTCACGATCGAGGGACTCCCGGAGGCGCAGGCCGACGTGACGGAGGAGCGCCGCGGGCCGCGCGTGGGCGCGCCCGAGAATGCGGTGCAGGGCTTCCTCAAATCCGCGGGCATTGCCTCGCTCGCGGAGTGCGAGCGGCGCGACACCGGCAAGGGCGTCTTTTATTTCGCGATCGTCAAGCGCGCGGGCAAGCGCACCGCCGAGGTGCTGCCGGAGCTATTGCGCGCGGCGCTCCTCGATCTCCCCTGGCCCAAATCCATGCGCTTTCCGGCCGCGGGCTTCCGCTGGGTGCGGCCGATTACGAGCGTGCTCTGCCTCTTCGACGGCAAGAGTCTCGGCTTCCACTTCGACGGCATTCCCGGGGGCGACCGCACGCGCGGCCACCGCCTCCTCTCGCCCGGCGAGATCACGGTCAACAACTTCGGGGATTACCAAGCGAAGCTCCGCGCGGCGCACGTCATCCTCGACCCCGCCGAGCGCCGCGCCGTGATCGCCGAGGCGCTCGCGAAGGCCGCAGCCTCCCTCCAGCTCACGCTCAAGGACGACCAGGCACTCCTCGACGAGGTGACC
>DATKNV010000078.1:0-40089 GCA_035541215.1 Allostellaceae bacterium
GCGCTTCATCAGCGCCGAGCGCAACGAGCCGCCGGATATCGACGTCGATTTCGAGCACGAGCGGCGCGAGGAGGTGATCCAGTACATCTACGGGAAATGGGGCCGCGAGCGCGCGGGGCTCGCGGCGACCGTGATCTGCTATCGCGCGCGCGGCGCCATCCGCGAGGTCGGCAAGGTCTTGGGCCTCTCGCCCGACACGACCGAGCGCCTCTCCGGCATGGTCTGGGGCTGGGGCGAGGGGCCGATCGGGAGCCGCGAGGTGCAGCTCTCCGGCCTCGATCCCGCCGATCGCACTCTGCGGCTCGCGCTCGAGCTCACGGCGGAGCTCATCGGCTTCCCGCGCCATCTCTCGCAGCACGTCGGCGGCTTCGTCATCACCCGCGGGAGGCTCGACGAGCTCGTGCCGATCGAGAACGCGGCGATGCCGGACCGCACCGTGATCGAGTGGGACAAGGACGACCTCGACGCGATGGGCCTCCTCAAGATCGACGTGCTGGGACTCGGTATGCTCACCTGCATCCGCCGCGCCTTCGATTTGATAAATCGCCATCACGGTCAGGCCTTCACCCTCGCGACCGTGCCGGCCGAGGACCCCGCGGTCTACGAGATGCTGGGACGGGCCGATTCCGTCGGCGTCTTTCAGGTGGAGAGCCGCGCGCAGATGAGCATGCTGCCGCGCTTGAAGCCGCAGAATTTCTACGACCTCGTGATCGAGGTCGCGATCGTGCGTCCGGGCCCGATCCAGGGCGACATGGTGCATCCCTATCTGCGCCGGCGCAGCGGGGCGGAGCCGGTCGAGTACCCCTCCGAGGCGCTGCGCGCGGTCCTGGAGAAGACGCTGGGCGTGCCGCTCTTCCAGGAGCAGGCGATGAAGATCGCGATGGTCGCCGCGGGCTTCACCGGCGCCGAGGCGGACCGGCTCCGCCGCGCCATGGCGACCTTCCGCCACACCGGGAAGATCCATTCCTTCCGCGGCAAGTTCATCGGCGGCATGGTCGCGAACGGCTACACGCTCGATTTCGCGGAGCGCTGCTTCCAGCAGATCCAGGGCTTCGGCGAGTACGGCTTTCCGGAATCGCACGCCGCGAGCTTCGCGCTCCTGGTCTACGTCTCCGCCTGGCTCAAATGCCATTATCCCGCGGCCTTCGCGGCCGCGCTCCTCAACAGCCAGCCCATGGGCTTCTACGCGCCGGCGCAGCTCGTGCGCGACGCGCGCGAGCACGGCGTCGAGGTCCGCGGCGTCGACGTGAACGCCAGCGATTGGGATGCGACGCTCGAGGACGCGCCGCCGCCGGCGCTGCGTCTTGGATTGCGCCAGGTGAAGGGCCTCGCGGAGAAGGATGCGCAAGCGCTGATGAAAGCGCGCGGCACGCCCCCTCACCCCAACCCTCTCCCCGGTGGGGAGAGGGAGAAAATGAAAATCCCTCTCCCCACCGGGGAGAGGTTAGGTGAGGGGGCCCGCCCCTTTCAAAGCCCCGTCGATCTCCTCGCGCGCTCGGGCCTCGCGCCCTCGGTGCTGACGCGGCTGGCCGAGGCGGATGCGTTCCGCTCGCTGGGGCTCGACCGCCGCCGCGCGCTCTGGGCGGTGAAGGGGCTGCGGGAGGAGGGCTTGCCGCTCTTCGCGGGGCTCGCGCCGGAGGCGCGGCAGACGCGGGAGGCGCCGGTGAGACTCCCGGAGATGCGCCTGGGCGAGCACGTCGCGAGCGACTACGCCTTTCTCGAGCTCTCGCTCAAGTGCCATCCGATGGCGCTGCTGCGCCAGGACTTCGCGCGCGAGGGCGTCGTGCGCGCCGCCGATCTCGCGACGCTGCGCCCGGGCTCGCTCGTGACGGTCGCGGGCCTCGTGCTGGTGCGTCAGCGTCCCGGCAGCGCCAACGGCGTGATCTTCGCGACGCTCGAGGACGAGACCGGCATCGCCAATCTCATCGTCTGGCCCGATGCCTTCGAGCGCTTCCGCGCGGAGGTGATGGGGGCGACGCTTCTCGCCTGCGCCGGCCGGCTCCAGCGCGAGGGCCTCGTCATCCACGTCGTCGCCGAGCGTCTCGTCGACCTCTCCCGGCGCCTCCGCCGCCTCACCGCGCCGGAGCAAGTGCCGCTCCCCGCGCAGGCCCCGGCCTTATCGGTGAAGAGCCGCGATTTTCACTGAGGGAGCGCTTGACTCGCATGGAACATTTGGAGAACATACCCTTTATGCGGGCACGATGAATTATCAACTACCCGCATTCGTGCAATCACCAAAATTGCGAAACGAACCCAATTTCGGAGGTCTCATGTTCCTTTCCCGCCGCCTATTGCCGCCCCTGATGATCGCGTCCTTCTTCCTGGGCCCTCTGCCCGCTCTCGCTCAGACGCAGGCGCCGCCCGCGCCGCGGCGGGACTGGGCCGAGCGCTACCTCGCGCGTCTCGACACCGACAAGAAAGGCTTCATCACCATCGCCGACGCCGAGCGCTTCGCGACCCGTCAATTCGACCGCCTCGACGCGAACCGCGACGGCATCGTCGATCACGACGAGTTCACGGCCTCCGCCAAGCGCTCCCTCGACCGCGCCAAGCCCGAGCGCAAGCCCGCCGTGCAGCGCGCCCTCGATCGCCGCGAGACGCTCTTCCACACCCTCGACCAGCACGGCGACGGCAAGATCACCAAGGAGGAATTTCTCGCTGCGACGCGCGCGCATTTCGCGGAGATCGACACCGCCAAGGCCGGCAAGATCACCGTCGCCGACCTCCGCACGGCCCGCCACGGTCTTTGAAATGGTCCATCTCCCGCCTTCGGCGGGAGATGCCTTTTTGCCCCTCTCCCGCGCCCCGCGCGGGAGAGGGTGGGGCCCGCGCGTAGCGCGGGAGGGTGAGGGTGCTCGCCGAGTTAGCACGTGGATCCAAACATCGAAAAAGCCCGCGACCTTCGCCGGGCAATCACCCCCGCGGAGCGCCGGCTGTGGTCCGTGCTGCGCGGGCGCCGCCTCGACGGCTGCAAATTCCGCCGCCAGCATCCACTCGGTTGGTTCATCGTGGATTTCGTGTGCCTCGAACGCCGGTTGATCGTAGAGGTCGACGGCGGTCAGCACGCGGAGAATCCGAATGACGACCGCCGCACGGCGTGGCTCGAGGCGCAGGGCTGGCGGGTCATTCGATTCTGGAACGATGAGGTCGCTGAGAACCTTGAAGCGGTCGCAGAGCGAATCCTCCGATGTCTCGACGGCACGGAATGAGCCTCGCACGCAACCACCCTCACCCTCCCGCGCTTCGCGCGGGCCCCAACCCTCTCCCATCTCCAATGGGAGAGGGAGAATTTGTCCCTCTCCCGCTATGCGGGAGAGGGTTGGGGCCCGTTGCGAACGAACGGGAGGGTGAGGGTGGCGGCCGGCATTTTACCCTCCCGCCGCCGCATGCTACCTCTGATGCCACGGAGATCACGCGCGAGGGGTCATGGGCGCAGATACCTACCGCACGCTCGACATGCACACCGCGGGCGAGCCCGTGCGCATCGTGACCGAGGGCTATCCCGCGATCCCCGGCGCGACCATCCTGGAAAAACGCCGCTACGTCCGCGCCAATCTCGATCACATCCGCCGCCGCCTGATGCTCGAACCGCGCGGGCATCAGGACATGTACGGCGTGATCCGCGTCGAGCCGAGCGATCCCGAGGCGGATCTCGCCGTGCTCTTCATGCACAATTCCGGCTACAGCACCATGTGCGGCCACGCCACCGTCGCAATCGGCCGTTGGGCGGTGGAGCACGGGCTCGTCGCCAAGCGCACGCCGCTCACGCACTTCAACCTCGAATGCCCTTGCGGCGTCGTGCGCGTCACCGTCGAGGTGAGCGAGCGCGGCATCGGCGAGGTCACCTTCGAGAGCGTCCCCGCCTTCGCGGCGCAGATCGATCTCTCGGTCGCGACGCCATCCTTCGGCCGCATCGGACTCGACATCTCCTTCGGCGGCGCCTTCTACGCGATCCTCCCGGCCTCGCGCCTGAAGCTCTCGATGCTGGAGACGCCGCTCGAGCGCCTGATCGCCACCGCCCGCGAGATCACCGCGGCGGCCCGCGCGCAAACGGTACTGGAGCATCCGGAGGCGCCCGACCTCGCCTTCCTCTACGGCACCATCCTCACCGACGACGCCGCGCCCGGCTCGCCCGAGCCCTCGCTCAACCTCTGCATCTTCGGCGAGGGCCAGGTGGACAGGAGCCCGACCGGGAGCGGCGTCACCGCGCGGCTCGCGCTCGACCACGCCCGCGGCCGGCTCCCGATCGGCGCCAAGCGCATATTCCGCGGCCTCACCGGCGAGCCCTTCTCCGGCGAGCTCCTGCGCGAGGCACGCGCGGGCAATCGCGCCGCCGTCATCGTCCGCGTGGGCGGAAGGTCCTACTACTCCGGCACCTCGACCTTCGCGGTCGAGGCCGAGGATCCGCTCCGCGACGGCTTTCCGATGCCGCGAACCCTCGCGGAAATCGCGCGCAAATGAGCTTCGTCTACAGCGCCCCGCCGCCGGAGCTTCGCGCCGAGCTCGCGGCGCGCTATCGCGAGGACGAGACCAAAGCGGCTGAGCGCATCCTCGCTGCGGCCGAGCTTCCCGCGGACATGCTCGACCGCATCGCCGCGCGCGCGCGCGGCCTCGTCGTGGAGGTGCGGCGCCAGCGCCTCGGCAAGGGCGGCATCGACGCCTTCCTCCACGAATACGCGCTCTCCTCGAAGGAGGGGATCGTGCTGATGTGCCTCGCGGAGGCGCTGCTGCGCATCCCCGACGCCGAGACCGTCGATCGCCTCATCCGCGACAAGCTCGCCAACGCCGATTGGTCGCAGCATCTCGGTCATTCGGACTCGCTCTTCGTCAACGCCTCGACCTGGGCGCTGATGCTGACGGGGCGCCTCATGCGCGCCGACGATGCCGAGCGCGACCTCGGCGGCGTGCTGCGGCGGCTCGTCGCGCGCTCGGGCGAGCCGGTGATCCGCCAAGCCGTGACGGCGGCGATGCGCATCCTCGGGCGCCAATTCGTGATGGGCCGCACCATCTCCGAGGCGCTCGAGCGCGCTCGCACGCCCGAGCGCCAGGGCTACCGGCATTCCTATGACATGCTCGGCGAGGCCGCACGCACCGCCGCCGACGCCAGGCGCTACTTCGAGAGCTACGAGGCCGCGATATCAGCCCTCGGTGCGGAAGTCCGCGGCCGCGACGTCGCCGATGCGCCGGGCATCTCCGTGAAGCTCTCCGCGCTCCATCCCCGCTACGAGGAAGCGCAGCGCGAGCGCGCGCTGCGGGAGCTGACCCCTGCATTGCTGACGCTCGCGCAGCACGCCAAGCGGCAGGGCATCGGCTTCACCCTCGATGCCGAGGAATCCGAGCGGCTCGATCTCTCCCTCGACCTGATTGAGACGCTCTCGCTCGATCCCTCGCTCGCGGGCTGGAACGGATTCGGCCTCGCGGTGCAGGCCTATCAGAAGCGCGCGCTCGCGCTCGTCGATTGGCTCGACGCGCTCGCGCGCCGCGCCAGGCGCCGGCTCATGGTGCGCCTCGTCAAGGGCGCTTATTGGGACAGCGAGATCAAGCGCAGCCAGGAGCGTGGTCTCGAGGGCTATCCCGTCTACACCCGCAAGGTCGCGACCGACGTCTCCTATCTCGCTTGCGCCAAGCGGCTGCTGCACGCGCCTGAGGCCTTCTATCCGCAATTCGCGACGCACAACGCCCACACCCTCGCGGCCGTGCTGGAGCTCGCGGGCGCGCGGCGCGATTACGAGTTCCAGCGCCTCCACGGCATGGGCGAATCGCTCTACGAGCAGATCGTCGGGGCCGACAAGCTAGACCGTCCCTGCCGCGTCTATGCCCCCGTGGGGAGTCACGAGGATCTGCTGGCCTATCTCGTGCGGCGTCTCCTCGAGAACGGCGCCAACACCTCCTTCGTCAACCGCATCGTCGACGACAAGGCCCCGATCGAGGAGATCGTCGCCGACCCCGTCGCGCGCCTGCGGCGCCTCCAGGAAAAGCCGCACCCGCGCATCCCCCTGCCGCGGGACCTCTACGGGATAGAGCGCCGCAACTCCCGCGGCATCGACCTCTCGAGCCGGAGCGAGCTCCGGAGCCTCGCGACCGCGCTCGATGCGGCGGCGGCGCAGGGCTGGACGGCGGCCCCCCTCGTCGGCGGCGTCGCACTCGCGGGAATCGCGAGGGAGGTCCGCGATCCCGCCGATCGCAGGCGCGTCGTGGGTAGCGTCGTCGAGGCGACCGACGCCCAGGTCGATCAGGCACTCGCCCGCGCGGAGCGCGCGGCGCCCGACTGGGACACCACGCCCGCGCCGGAGCGCGCGGCGATCCTGGAGCGCGCGGCGCAGCTCATGGAGGAGGGTCTCCCCGATCTCGTGGCGCTCATCGTGCGCGAGGGCGGGCGCATCATCCCCGACGCCGTCTCCGAGGTGCGGGAGGCCGTCGACTTCTGCCGCTATTATGCCGCGCGCTCCCGTGCGGAGTTCGCGGCGCCGAGGCCGCTCCCGGGGCCGACCGGCGAGCGCAACAGCCTGGAGCTGCACGGCCGCGGCGTCTTCGCGTGCATCAGCCCCTGGAATTTTCCGCTGGCGATCTTCACGGGGCAGATCGCGGCGGCGCTCGCGGCCGGAAACGCCGCGATCGCCAAGCCCGCGGAGCAGACGCCGCTGGTGGGTGCCGCGGCGGTGCGGCTCCTCCACAAGGCCGGCGTTCCCGGCGACGTGCTGCATCTGCTGCCGGGCGACGGCAAGGTCGGCGCGAGGCTCACCGCCGATCCCCGCGTCGCCGGCATCGCCTTCACGGGATCGACCGAGACCGCGCGCGCGATCAACCTGAGCCTTGCGCAGCGGCCCGGCCCGCTCGCGACCCTCATCGCGGAGACCGGTGGGCAGAACGCCCTCGTCGTCGACAGCTCCGCGCTCCCGGAGCAGGTGGTGCAGGACGTGCTCACCTCGGCCTTCGACAGCGCGGGCCAGCGCTGCTCCGCCCTCCGCTTGCTCTGCCTCCAGGCCGACGTCGCGGAACGCGTCATCGCGATGCTGCAGGGCGCGATGGCGGAGCTCTCGATCGGCGATCCCGCGCTCCTCGCGACCGATGTGGGGCCCGTCATCGACGAGGACGCGCGCGCGATGCTCGAGCGCCATGCGGAGCGCATGGGCCGCGAGGCGCGACTCCTCTATCAATGCACGCTCCCGAAGGGGCTCGAGAGCGGCGTCTATTTCGCGCCGCGCGCCTCCGAGATCGATCGCGTCCAACTCCTCGAGCGGGAAGTGTTCGGGCCGATCCTGCATGTCGTCCGCTGGCGGCGCGACCGGCTCGATGAGCTCCTCGCGGCGATCGACGCCACCGGCTATGGGTTGACGCTCGGCATTCACAGCCGCATCGACGAGACCGTGAACGCCGTCCACCGCCGCCTCAGGATCGGCAACACCTACGTCAACCGCAACATGATCGGCGCGGTCGTGGGGGTGCAGCCCTTCGGCGGCGAGCGCCTCTCCGGCACCGGTCCCAAGGCCGGCGGGCCGCATTATCTCCACCGCTTCGCCGTGGAGCGCACGCTCTCCGTCGACACGACCGCCGCGGGCGGCAATGCGAGCCTGCTGTCTCTTCAAGAGGACGCGCCGGATTGAGGCGGGGCGCCTCGACCCGGAGGCACGGTCCGCTTCAGCAGCTCCGACCACGCGACCGTCATGAGCGCCGCCGCGATCGCGAAGGCGAGCTCTCCCGCGGTCGGCGGCTCGAAGCGGAAGAGCGCGTTGAGGCCGGGCGCATAGAGAGCGAGGGCGAGCGCCGCGAGCGAGATGCCGAGGCCCCACCAGAGCCAGGGATTGGGGCGGGCGAAAGTCGCGAGGAGCGGCTTATCCGCCGAGCGGTTGGCGAATATGGCGCCGATGTTGGAGAGGACCAGGGCCGAGAAGGCAACGCCGCGCACGGATTCCTCGTCGAAGCCCCAGGCGCGCGCCAGCGCCGCCACCGCGATCACCGCGCCGAGCGCGCCGAGCCCCTGTGCGGAGCTACGCATGATCATGGTGCGGCCGAAGAGCGGCTCGCGGGGATCGCGCGGCGGTCGCGTCATCGCGTCGCTCTCCGCGGGCTCCGCCTCGAAGACGATGGAGCAGGCGGAGTCCACTATCATCTCGATGAAGACGACGTGTACCGGAAAGAGGATCGGCGGCCAGCCGAAGAGGATCGGCAGCAGCGCCGTCCCGGCGATCGCGACGTGGACCCCCATGACGTAGGACATGGCCTTGCGCAGGTTGTCGTAAATGCGCCGGCCCAGGTGGATGGCGCTCACGATGGCGGTGAAATCGTCCTCCAACAGCACGAGCGCCGCGGCCTCGCGCGCGACGTCCGTGCCGCGCTTGCCCATGGCGATGCCGATGTGCGCGGCCTTGAGCGAGGGCGCATCGTTGACGCCGTCGCCGGTCATGCCGACGATCTCGCCGTCCGTCTTGAAGGCTTCGACGAGACGCAACTTTTGGCCGGGCGTCACGCGCGCGAAGATCGTGGTACGAGGCGCGCGCTCCGCAAGCTCGGCATCGCTCATCGCCTTCAGCTCGGCGCCGGTGACGATGCCGCCATCGGCGAGGCCCGCCTGGCGCGCGATCGCGGCGGCCGTGAGGGGATGATCGCCGGTCACCATGACCACGCGAATGCCGGCCTTGCGGCAGCGCGCGATGGCCTCCGGAACGTCCGGCCGCACGGGATCGGCGAGCCCCGCGAGACCCAGGAACTCGAAGGCGATGTCGCGCGGCGACCGCGGCCAGCTCGTGCCGCTCCAGCTTCCGGAGGCGACGCCGAGCACGCGGAGCCCGTCGGCGGCCATCGCCTCGGCTCCCGCGCGCACTGCCGCAGCCGCCTCGGGATCGAGGCGGCAAAGCGACATGACCGCCTCGGGAGCGCCCTTGACCGCGACCACATGCGCGGCATTGCCGGGCACGGCCCAGACATGGGTCATCGCCGGCAAATCCGGCGTGAGGCCGTATTCGTGGACGAGGCGCCAATCCGCCGGTACTCGGCCCGCCGGGCCGAGGCAGCGCGCGCCGAGCTCGTGGAACGCGGTCTCCATGGGATCGAAGGGTGCCGTCTCGCTGGCGAGGACCGCGTAGCGCAGCAATCGCTCGTGGCGCGCGGAAAGTGGGCCGGTTACGCCGGGGGCGATCTCCCGCACGACGCCGGTGGCGAAGAGCCTCGCCACGGCCATGCGGTTCTGCGTGAGCGTGCCGGTCTTATCGGTGCAAAGCACCGTCGCGGAGCCGAGCGTCTCGATGGCGGCGGAGCGGCGCGTCAGCACGCCCTGCTGCGCGATGCGCCAGGCGCCGAACACGAAGAACACCCCGAGCACCACCGGAAACTCCTCCGGCAGGAGCGACATCGCGAGCGTGATGCCCGCGAGCACGCCTTCGAGCCAGCCGCCGCGCAGAAAGCCGTAGAGCAGGGCCAGCGCCGCGCTCAGACCGATCCCGAGCACCGCGAGGTAAGCCACGAGCCGCCGCGTCTGCCGGTGCAGCGGCGTGTCCGCGGTCTCGATTTGCGCGAGCGATAGGCCGATCTTCCCCAGCTCCGAGCGCGCGCCGGTGGCCGTCACCTCGGCGATGCCGCGTCCGGAGACCAATACCGTGCCGGCGTGGATGCCAGATTGCTCCCCGCCGGGGCTCTTCGGGACCGCGATCGACTCTCCGGTCAGCAAGGACTCGTCGGCGGCGAGGTCGTTGGACTCGAGCAGCACTGCATCGGCCGGGACACGATCGCCCTCCGTCACCAGCAGGACGTCGCCGCGCACGACCTCGCGGCTCCCGATGCGGCGCTCGACGCCATCGCGCAAGACGATCGCGTGCGGGCTCGTGAGCTCCTTGAGCGCGGCGAGGGTGCGCTCGCTCCGGCTCTCCTGGACGGTCACGAGCCCGATGTCGAAGAGGGCGAAGCAGAGCAGCATCACCGCCTCGCCGAGATCGCCGAGCAGAAGGTAGATGATGCCGGCCGCGAGCAGGAGCTGCAGCATCGGCTCGCGGAGCACGTCGAGGAGGATGCGCGGGAGATCGCGCCGTCTCTGGCGCCCGAGGTCGTTCGGACCGTCCTCCGCGAGGCGTCGCGCCGCCTCGGCTTCGGTGAGACCGCTGGGGCGGCCGGTCATGTCCCTTGCATCAGCCCGCGAGCGTCGCGCGCACGCCGTTGATCACGTATTGCGCCGCGAGCGCCGCGAGCACGATGCCGAGGACGCGCGTCACCACATTGGCGCCGGTGACGCCGAGGAAGCGCGCGACCACGGTGGCGGCGAGCAGCGCGACAAGGGTCAGCGCCATGGTGACCGCGAGCGCCAGGAGCACCCAGGCTTGCGAGGCGACGTTGGGGGCGCCGCGCATCAGGAGGGTGATCGAGGTGAGCGCGCCGGGACCCGCGATGAGCGGGATCGCCAGCGGAAAGACCGCGATGTTGTGGCTGTGCGCGGCCTCCTCCTCCTCGGGCCTGGTGGTGCTGCGGATGCCCGAGCGGAGCGCCAGCACCATGTCCGTCGCCACCAGGAAGAGCAGGAGCCCGCCGGCGATCTGGAACGCCGGCAGCGAGATGCCCAGAATGTCGAGCAGCGCGCGCCCGACGAAGGCGAATACGAGGAGGAGTGCTGCCGCGATCGCAGCGCCGCGCCAAGCCGTGCTGCGGCGGTGCGCCGGCGCGATGTGAGCGGCAAGCGCCACGAACATCACCGCCGTTCCCAGGGGATCGACGATCACCAGCAGCGAGACAAGGTTGTAGACGAAGTCGTGCATGCGCCGACTTTAGCCGAAGCCGCTCACGCCGTCCCCGTGGGATCGGCGCTCCAGGATCATGCGCAGGCCGTGGCGCGGGCGAAGCGTGATGAGGCCCACGGGCTCGACGGGATGTCCGGGGACGAGGCGCAGGCGATAGCGCTGGGCGATCATGGCGAGGATGATCAGCGCCTCCGTCATGGCGAAGGCCGCGCCGATGCAGATGCGCGGCCCGCCGCCGAAGGGGATGTAGGCGAAGCGATGCCGCCCCGCCGCGCGCTCCGGCGCGAAGCGCTCGGGCTCGAAGACGTCGGGCCGCTCCCAGAGCAGGCGGTGACGGTGGAGGAGCCAGGGCACGATGAAGACGGTGGCGCCCTTGCGCACCCTGCGGCCCGCGACCTCGTCCTCCGCGAGCGCCTGGCGCGAGATCGTGTGCGCGGGCGGGTAGAGCCGCATCGCCTCCTCGAAGACCATGCGGGTGTAGCGGAGCGATGTCAGGTCCTCGTGACGCGGCGTGCGTCCGCCGAGCACGCGGGCGAGCTCCGCGTGCATCTTGGCCTCCTCGCGGGGATGCTGCGAGAGCAGATACCAGGTCCAGGCGAGCGCCTGCGCGGTCGTCTCGTGTCCCGCCATGAAGATGGTCACGACCTGGTCGCGGACCTCTTGCGGGCTCATGCCGAGGCCGGTCTCGCTGTCGCGCGCCGCGATGAGGCGGGCGAGCAGGTCCTTGGGCTGCGCCTCGCCGGCGCTCTCGCGCCGGATCAGCCGCTCGATGACGCGGTCGAATTCCCCGAAGATCTCGTGCCAGCCCCGCGAGCGCCGGCGCTGCCAGCGGTCCGGTACGCCCAGGAGATCCAGGAGATTGGGCCGCACCTCCACCTGATAGCGCCCGACCGCTTGCTCCACCACGGCGCTCACGCTCTCGGCGTCGGTCGAGAACATCGCGCGCGCGATGATCGCGAGCGTGAGCCGCATCATCTCCGCGGCCGCGTCGACCGTAGCGCCCCTGGGCAAGCGGTCCCAGCGCTCCAGCACCGCCGCCGTCGCCTCCGCCATCATCGGCGCATAGGCGAGGAGGCTGCGGTGATCGAAGGCGGGCGCCATGATGCGGCGCTGCCGCCGCCAATCCTCGCCGTCGCTGGTGAGGAGCCCTCTGCCGAGGCCGGGCTCGAGGAGGCGCTTGGCGATGCGGCTCTTCACGTAGTTGTCGGCGTTGTCGAGGAGCACGCGCTGCACGCCCGCTGGCGCATTCACGACGAGGTAGCGCCGCCAGAGGATGCGACGCTCGAAGACCTCGCGCTCGAAGGCGTGCTCGCCGTAAGTGGCGACGGAGCTGTCGCGCACCGTGCGCAGGAACTGCAGCAGCGGCAGTCGCCCCTGGAACCGCGGCGGCGCCGCGAGGACGGGCGCGCCGGTCACTCCGCGAGCGCCCGCTCGAGGAAGTCGAGCCGGTCCTGGCCCCAGAAGGGCTCGTTCTTATAAATGTAGAAGGGCGCGCCGAAGACCTGACGGTCGATCGCCTCGCGCGTCAGCGCGTCGTATAGGGCGGCGATCTCGGGCTTGCGCGCCGCCGCCACCAGGGCGGCGCCGTCGTGGCCCTGCTCGCGCGCGATCGCCGCGAGGACGTCGGGATCGGCGATGTTGCGCTCCTCGGCCCAGCAGGCCCGCATGAGCGCGAAGGCGATCGGACCGGGCTTGCCGCCCGCGCGCTCGGTCGCGATGATGAGCTGGGAGGCGAGGTCGGCGGCGACGGGGAAATACTTCGGCTCCAGCGTCAGGGGCACGTGCAGGAACTTGCGCCAGCGCTCGAGCTCGAAGAGGCGATAGGATTGCCGTTGCGGCGCGCGCTTGCCCAGGGGGAGGCCGCCGGAGACCGGGAAGATCTTGCCGAAGTCGACGGGCTTGTACCGCACCTCGGCTCCGGCCTTGGCCGCAATCGCCTCGAAGCGCTGGTGACCCAGATAGGTCCAGGGCGAGGCCGGGGTGAAGAAATAATCAACGGTCTTGCTCATCCATTCGTCCTCGGTTGCGGTCGGCCGCGCTCGCGGAGCGCGCGGCGGATGATTTTGCCCGTGGTGGTCATCGGAAGCGAGTCCACGAATTCGACCGCGCGGGGATACTCGTGGGCGGCGAGCTTCACCTTCACGAAGTCCTGGATCTCCCGCGCGAGCGAGGACGTGCCCTCGTGGCCGGGTTTCAATACGAGGAATGCCTTGACGATCTCCGTGCGCAATGTGTCGGGCACGCCGACCGCGGCCGCCATCGCGACCGCGGGATGCTTCATCAGGCAATTCTCGATCTCGCCGGGTCCGATGCGATAGCCGGCGCTGGTGATGACGTCATCCGCGCGGCCCAGGAACCAAAGATATCCCTCTGCGTCCGCGCGGCCAGTGTCGCCCGTCAGGAGAAAGTCGCCCGCGAACTTCTCTTTGGTCGCCGCGGGATTGTTCCAGTAGCCCAGGAACATCACGGGATCGGGCCGGAGCACGCCGATCTGCCCGTGCTCGCCCGCCGGCAGCGGCCGGCCGGTCTCGTCGACGACCCGCACGGTGTGGCCGGGAATGGCGCGTCCCATGGAGCCCGGGCGGATCGGGAAGAGCGCCGCGTTGTTGCCGACGACGAGGTTGCATTCGGTCTGGCCGTAGAACTCGTTGATCTCGACCCCGAAGGTCGCGCGGCCCCAGTCCAAGAGCTCGTCGCCGAGCGTCTCGCCGCCGCTCGCGACCGTGCGCGGATGGAGACCCGGGCGCGGCCTCGAGCCGAGCTGGCGCATGAGCTTGAGCGCCGTCGGCGGCATGAAGGTGTTGCGCACGCCGTGCTTCGCCATCAAGGCGAAGGCCTCCTCCGGGTCGAACTTGCGCGCGCGATAGGCGAGGACGGGGACGCCGTGATGCCAGGCCGGCAGCAGCACGTCGAAGAGCCCGCCGATCCAGGCCCAATCCGCGGGCGTCCAGAAGAGGTCGTGCGGCTGCGGGAAGAACTCGTGCGGCATTTCGACGCCGGGGAGATGCCCGAGCAGGACCCTGTGGGCGTGGAGCGCGCCCTTGGGATTCCCGGTGGTGCCGGAGGTGTAGATGATGATCGCGGGATCGTCGGCGGAGGTGTCGACGGCGGAAAACGCGTCGTTCGCCCGCGCGAGTTCGGCCTCGAAATCGAGCGTGCCCGCGACCGCGGCGCCGCCCGTGACGTAAACGCTTTCGAGCGAGCCAAGCCGGTCGCGGATCCTGAGGAGCTTCTCGAGCCCGATGGCATCCGTCACCAGGACCTTGGCGCCGCTGTCGCCGATGCGGAACTCCAGCGCCTCCTCGCCGAAGAGCGTGAAGAGCGGCACCGAGACGAGGCCCGCCTTGAAGGCCGCGACATGGGCGATCGCCGTCTCCGGCGCCTGCGGCAGCAGCACGCCGAGCCGGTCGCCGCGCCGGAGGCCGCGCGCGGTGAGCACGTTCGCGAAGCGGTTGGAGAGCGCTGCCATCTCGCGGAAGGTAAAGCGGCGCTCGCGGTGCTGCTCGTCGAGGAACAGAAGCGCAAGGCGGTCGCCATGCTCGGCGGCCTGCCGGTCCGCAACATCGGCGCCGATGTTGTAGCGCTCCGGCACCTGCCAGCGGAACGCGCGCGCGACCGCGTCGTAGCTCGACCCGCGCGTGAGCATGCGGCTTCAGTTCTCCCCGGTCGCCCCCGGCGCGCATGATAGCCGGGACGGCGGCCGGCACCAGCGGGACTCGCCGCATTACTGCCATATTGCGGGGATAAAGAGCCGAGCTTGCGGACGGGGGTCTCCGCGCCGGCCTACGGCATCGTCGGGGGTGCGACGGCCCTACCAGATATGGTATGTTCCGCCGTCTAAGCCTCAGGAATTAGCGATTCGCCATGGCTGGTCATTCCCAGTTCAAGAACATCATGTATCGGAAGGGCGCGCAGGATAAGAAGCGCGCCAAGATCTTCACGAAGATCATCCGCGAGCTCACCACCGCCGCGCGCACGGGCCTGCCGGACGTGAACGCGAACCCACGCCTGCGCGCCGCGGTCAACGCGGCGAAGCTCGCGAACATGCCGAAGGAGACGGTGGAGCGCGCGATCCGCCGCGGCTCCGGCGAGGAGGCCGGCGACAACTACGACGAGGTCCGCTACGAGGGCTACGGCCCCGGCGGCATCGCGATCATCGTCGAGGCGCTCACGGACAATCGCAATCGCACCGCGAGCGACATCCGCGCCGCCTTCACCAAGGCCGGAGGCAATCTCGGCGAGACCAACAGCGTGAGCTTCCTCTTCGACCGCTTGGGCGAGGTGCTCTACCCCGCGAGCATCGCCTCGCCGGACGCGATGTTCGAGGCGGCCGTGGAGGCGGGCGCCGACAACGTCGAGAGCGGCGGAGAGCAGCACACCGTCACCTGCGCCGCCGACGACCTCAACGCGATTCGCGACGCGCTCGAGAAGCGCTTCGGCACCCCGCAATCGGCGAAACTGGTCTGGCGGCCCAAGGTCAACACGCCCGTCGCCGGGGACGACGCGGACAGCTTGCTGAAGCTCCTCGAGACGCTCGAGGACAGCGACGACGTGCAGAACGTCTACGCCAATTTCGAGATGGCGGACGACGTGCTCCAGCGCCTCTCGGCCTGAGGTCTTGCGATGCCCGGTGCGCGCCTCCGCCTCATCGGTCTCGATCCCGGTCTCCTGCACACGGGCTGGGGCGTGATCGAGGTGGAGGGCAACCGGCTCAGCTACGTCGCCGACGGCGTCGTGCACTCCCGCGGCGGCCGGCCGCTCGCGGAGCGGCTCGTCGATCTCTTCCGCGCGGTCGGCGAGGTGCTCGACCGCTTCGAGCCCCATGCCGCCGCCGTCGAGGAAAGTTTCGTCAACAAGAATCCGGCCTCGACTTTGAAGCTCGGCGTCGCCCGCGGCGTGGTGCTGCTGGCGCCCGCGGAGCGCGGCCTGCCGGTGACGGAGTATCCGACCAACCTCGTCAAGAAATCCGTCGTCGGCGTGGGCCATGCCGAGAAGGAGCAGGTGCAGATGATGGTGCGCCGCCTGCTGCCCGGCTGTCTCGCGGAGAGCGCCGATGCCGCCGACGCGCTCGCCGTCGCGATCTGCCACGCGCATCACGCGCAGACGCAGGCGGCGTGGTCGGTGCGTGGACACGCCCCCTCACCCCAACCCTCTCCCCGGAGGGGAGAGGGAGCTGCAACGGCACCACCTTCCCCCTCTCCCCCACGGGGAGAGGGTTGGGGTGAGGGGGAGTCACGATGATCGCCTCGCTCTCCGGCATCGTCGAGCGCGTCGCCGCCGATAGCGCGGTGATCGACGTGCACGGCGTCGGGTATCTCGTCTTCGCCTCGGCGCGAACGCTGGGGCGCCTGCCCGGGCGCGGCGAGCCCGCGCGGCTCCATGTCGAGACCCATGTGCGCGAGGACCACATCCATCTCTACGGCTTTGCCGAGGAGAGCGAGCGCGACTGGTTCCGCCTCCTCACGACGGTGCAGGGCGTCGGCGCCAAGACCGCGCTCGCGATCCTGAGCGCGCTGCAGCCGGAGGCGCTCGCCACCGCGGTGATGGCGCAGGACAAGGCCGCGCTGACGCGCGCCGACGGCGTCGGGTCCAAGCTCGCGCAGCGCATCCTGAACGAGCTCCGCGACAAGGTCGGCGGCATCGCGCTCGGGCCCGCGGCGCTGCAAGGTGCGAGCGCCAAGCCGCAAGCGGGCGCGGCGCAGGACGCGGTCTCCGCTCTCGTCAATCTGGGATATCCCCGTAGCGACGCCTTCGCGGCGGTCGCGGGCGCTACGCGGAGCCTCGGCGGCGAGGCGCCCTTCGACGCGCTCTTCAAGGCGAGCCTCAAGGAGCTCGCGCGGTGAAGGAGCAGCCTCGCATCGTCGCCCCCGATCCCCGCGCCGAGGACGCGGGCGAGACGTCCTTCCGCCCGCTGAGCCTCGACGAGTTCGTGGGGCAGCGGCAGACGCGCGAGAACCTTCGGGTCTTCGTGCAGGCAGCGCGCTCGCGCTCGGAGCCGCTCGACCACGTGCTGCTCTTCGGGCCGCCCGGCCTCGGCAAGACCACCCTCGCGCAGATCATCGCGCGCGAGATGGCCGTGGGCTTCCGCGCGACCTCGGGTCCGGTGATCCAGCGCGCGGGCGACCTGGCCGCGCTCCTCACGAACCTGCAGCCGCGCGACGTGCTTTTCATCGACGAGATCCATCGCCTGACGCCGGCGGTCGAGGAGATCCTCTACCCCGCGATGGAAGACTTCCAGCTTGACCTCATCATCGGCGAGGGGCCTGCCGCGCGCTCGGTCAGGATCGACCTCCCGCCCTTCACGCTCGTGGGCGCCACCACGCGCTCGGGCCTCATCACGCGGCCGCTGCGCGAGCGTTTCGGCATTCCGTTGCGGCTCAACTTCTACGAGCCGCAGGAGCTCGAGGAGATCGTGGTGCGTGGCGCGCGCGTCCTCGGCATGGCGCTCGAGGCGGGCGGGGCCGGGGAGATCGCGCGGCGCTCGCGCGGGACGCCGCGGGTCGCGGCCCGGCTGCTGCGGCGCGTGCGCGACTTCGCGGCGGTGGCAAGTCTCCCGCGCATCGACGCCAAGGCCGCCGACGCCGCGCTCGCGCGGCTCGAGGTCGATGCGCGCGGGCTCGACGCGATGGACCGGCGCTACCTCCTGCTGATCGCCGAGAGCTATGGCGGCGGTCCCGTCGGCGCGGAGACGCTCGCGGCCGCGCTCGCGGACCAGCGCGACGTCGTCGAGGAGGTCATCGAGCCCTATCTGATCCAGCAGGGGCTCGTCCAGCGCACGCCCCGGGGCCGCATGCTCAGCGATCAGGGATACCGCTATCTCGGCTTGACGCCGCTCCGCCCGCCCTCGGCGCAGCTCGATCTCCTGGGCTCCGACGACGAGGAGGCGGCACCGTGACCACGGAATTGCCGCGTTCCGGACTCATTCGCGACGGAGTTCATCTGTATCCCCTTCGCGTCTACTACGAGGATACCGATGCGGCGGGGCTCGTCTATTACGCGAACCACCTCAAATTCGCGGAGCGCGCGCGGACGGAGATGCTGCGCGTCATGGGCTTCGAGCAGGAGCGCATGCGGCACGAGACCGGACTCGTCTTCGTGGTACGTCGCTGCACCGCGGACTACCGGGCGGCGGCGCGCCTCGACGACGACCTCGTGGTCGCGACCCGGCTCGTCGAGGCCGGCGGCGCCACGCTCGACCTCGCGCAGGAAATCCGGCGCGGCGAGACCGTCTTGGTCGCGCTCGAGTTCCGGATCGCCACGATCGGCAAGAGCGGGCGGCCGCAGCGCCTGCCGCCCGCGCTCCGCGCGGCGATCGCTTCGCTACCCGCGGCCTCGCAGCCGCGCCCGCACCTTCGGACCCAACTCAAAGCGGTGAACGCACAGCATGGACACTAGCATCGATCAATCGACCCTCGCGGGCTCGGCCGTCTCCCACGACCTCTCGATCGTGAGCCTGTTTCTGCAGGCGGACACCATCGTCAAGATCGTGCTCTTCATCCTGCTGGCGGCGTCTTTCTGGTCGTGGGCGGTGATCTTCGACAAGATGTTCCGCCTGCGCCGCCTCGGCCGCGACGCCGAGAGCTTCGAGGAGACCTTCTGGTCCGGCGGCTCGCTCGACGACCTCTACGACCGCATCGGGACGCGGCCCGCCGATCCCATGTCCGCGGTGTTCGCCGCCGCCATGCGCGAGTGGCGCCGCAGCGCCGCCAAGGGCCTCATCACCAACACCACCATGCGCACGAGCCTGCAGCGGCGCATCGATCGGGTGATGCAGGTGACGGTGGGTCGCGAGATGGAGCGGCTCGAGCGCTTCATGCCCTTCCTCGCGACGGTGGGCTCGACCGCGCCCTTCGTCGGCCTCTTCGGCACGGTCTGGGGCATCATGAACTCCTTCCAGTCGATCGCGGCGGCCAAGAACACGAGCCTCGCGGTGGTGGCGCCGGGCATCGCGGAAGCGCTCTTCGCGACGGCGCTCGGCCTCGTCGCCGCCATTCCCGCGGTCGTCGCCTACAACAAGCTCTCGACGGATTTCGGGCGCTACGCCGGAAAGCTCGACGCCTTCGCGAGCGAGTTCTCCGCGATCCTCTCGCGCCAGCTCGACGAGAAGGCCTGAGCGATGGCGACGAACTTCCTCGCGGGGTCGGGACGCGGCGGCAACGGCGGCGGGCGTCGCTCCGCCTACCGGCCGATGTCGGAGATCAACGTGACGCCGCTCGTGGACGTGATGCTGGTGCTGCTGGTGGTCTTCATGGTGACGGCGCCGCTCTTGACGGTGGGCGTTCCCGTCGACCTGCCGCAGACCAAGGCCGCGCCCATCAACGAGCCCAAGGAGCCGCTCGCCGTCAGTATCAATGCCGAGGGGAAGATCTACCTGCAGAACACCGAGGTCGAGCTCGACCAGCTCGTGCCTCGGCTGCAGGCGATCTCCGGCAGCAATCCCGACACCACGATCTACGTGCGCGGCGACCGCTCCGTGAATTACGGGCGCGTCCTCGAGGTGATGGGGCTCATCAATGGGGCGGGGTTCACCAAGGTTGCGCTGGTGAGCGAGCAGGCAGGAGCAGGTGCGGGGGATCAGAAGCGGCAAGCTCCGCGCCGGTGATCGGGCATGCAGCGCGGCTTCCTCTTCTCCGGACTGCTGCACGTCGGCGTGGTGCTGCTCGCCTACGTGCATCTCTGGGATCTGCTGTTCCCGAGCCCCCCGATCGAAGAGACGCCGATCGCGGTGCAGCTCGTGAACATCGCCCCGGAGACGCGCGCGACGCAGCCCAATCCGAATCCGAAGCCCGCGGAGAAGCCCGAGGAGAAGCCGGTCGAGGCGCCGAAGGAGCCGCCGAAGAAGCCCGTGCAGAAAGAGGAGCCGCCGCCCTCGCCGCCGCCCGCGCCTGCGCCGGCGGTCGCTCAGAACGAGCCGCAGCCGACCCCGCCGGCTCCGCCGCCGAAGCCGGAGCCGCCGACGCCCCCACCGCCGCCGCCGCCCCCGGCGCCGAGCCCGAAGCCCGAGCCGCCGCAAAAGCCGGAGCCTCCGAAGCCGGAGCCGCCGCCGCGCAAGCCCGCGCCGCCGGACGACAAGAAGAAGCCCGACGACAAGAGCTTCGACGCCTTCCTGAAGAACCTCGCGAAGCGTCCGGAAGCGCCGCAGACGCAGACGCCGAGCAAGGCGGTCCCGCAACAGCAAGCCGCCCGGCCTTCAGCGCAGCCTTCGGCGCCGCTCGGCCCCAAGCTCACCACGAGCGAGATCGACGTGGTGAAGCAGCAGATCGAGCAATGCTGGAGCCCGCCCTCGGGCGCCAAGGAGTCGCACGATCTCATCGTCGTCATCAGCGCGACGGTGGGGCCGGACGGCCGCGTCATTTCAGCGCAGATCGTGAGCACCCAGCGCATGGGCGACCCCTTCTATCGCGCCGCAGCCGAGAGCGCGCGCCGCGCCGTGCTCAATCCGAGTTGCTCGCCGCTGAAACTGCCGCCTGAGAAATACAAGCAATGGAAAGACCTCGAACTGACATTCAATCCGAAGGATTTGCTATGACGCCAATCTCTCGCTCGCGCCGGCTCTGCCGTGCCCTGTGTCTTGGGTTGCTTCTGCTTGCCGCGCAAGCGTGGCCCGCCACGGCGCAGCTCAAGATCACGCTCGACCGTCCCAATCCCCAGCCTCTGCCCATTGCGATTCCGACCTTCGGCGGAACCCAGCCCAACGATCAGCAGATGGGCCGCGATGTGACGCAGGTGCTCTCCGCCGATCTCGAGCGCTCCGGCCTCTTCCGGCCGCTCGATCCGCGCGCCTTCGTGCAGCAGATCACGGGCGCCGACACGCCGCCGCGCTTCGGCGATTGGCGCATCATCAACGCCCAGGGTCTCATCACCGGCGGCGTCGAGACGCAGGGCGACGGGAGGATCCGCGTGAGCTTCCGGCTCTGGGACGTGCTGCAGGAGCAGCAGATCGCCGGCCTCGCCTACACGACCGACGCGCAGGGCTGGCGCCGCGTCGCGCACAAGATCGCGGACGAGGTCTACAAGCGCATCACCGGCGAGGAGGGCTATTTCGACACCCGCATCGTCTACATCGCCGAGAGCGGACCCATCATCCATCGCGTCAAGCGCCTCGCGATCATGGATCAGGACGGCGCCAACCATCGGTATCTAACCGACGGGCGCGATCTCGTGCTGACGCCGCGCTTCTCGCCGACCCGGCAGGAGATCACGTTCTTGTCCTTTGCCGGCAACAAGCCGCGCGTCTATCTCTTCAACATCGACACGGGGCAGCAGGAAGTGCTCGGCGACTTTCCCGGCATGACCTACGCGCCGCGCTTCTCGCCCGACGGCAACAAGATCGTCATGAGCTACGCGAGCAACGGCAACAGCGCGATCTACTCGATGGACCTGCGCACGCGCCGCGCGACGCGGCTCACCGACAGCACCGCGATCGACACCTCTCCCTCCTTCTCGCCGGACTCGAGCCAGATCGTCTTCAACTCCGACCGCGCGGGCTCGCAGCAGCTCTACGTCATGAGCGCCGACGGCAGCAACGCGCACCGCATCAGCTTCGGCGGCAACGGCCGCTATGGCACGCCCGTGTGGTCGCCGCGCGGCGACCTCATCGCCTTCACCAAGATCGACGGCGGCAGCTTCTACATCGGCGTGATGAAGCCCGACGGCAGCGGCGAGCGTCTCCTCGCCAACGGGTTCCTGGTGGAGGGGCCGACTTGGGCGCCCAACGGCCGCGTCCTCATGTACACGCGCCAGTCGCCGGGAGGCCCGCGCGGCGATGCCAAACGCATCTACAGCATCGACCTCACGGGTGCCAACGAGCGCGAGATCGTGACGCCGCAAGACGCCTCCGATCCCGCGTGGTCACCCCTGGGAAGCCCTTGAACCAGTGGTTAAACAGAACTATAGTCCGGCCCGTGTCGCCGGCTGTTGCGCGCGCGTTTTCGGCCGGTGCCCGCCATCCGAGGTGGAGCCCCCTGGGCGACGCCGTCCGAACAATCCGGGTCCAACCCAATCCCAGGATCATCGAAGGGAGTATAAAATGAATTTGAAAGTCTTGGCCCTGTTCGCGGCCGTCCTTCTCGTCGCCGCCTGTGAGCAGAAGCCTGCCGAGCAAGGCGCGCAGACCGGCACCGGTCAGCAAGGGCAGCCGATGGCAGGCTCTCCCAACGAGATCATGAAGTCGAAGGCCGGCGACACGATCTACTTCGCCTTCGACCGGAGCGACATCACGGCGGAGGCGCGGGCGACCTTGCAGCGCCAGGCGCAGGTGCTGCAGCAGAATCCGTCCTGGACCGTCACCATCCAGGGCCATTGCGATGAGCGCGGCACCGTCGAGTACAACCTCGGCCTCGGCGAGCGGCGTGCCAACGCCACCCGGCAGGCCCTGATCGCCCTCGGCGTCGCGGCCAACCGCATCCAGATCATCAGCTACGGCAAGGAGCGTCCTGCGGTAGCCGGCCACAACGAGCAGGCGTGGGCGCAGAACCGCCGCGGGGTCACGGTCGTCAACTGATCGCCCGCGAGCGCTCCGATCGAGCGCGACGTTACGAAGCGCGCCTGCCTCCTCCCTCGGTACCGAAAGAGGGATGGGGCAGGCGCCCTTTTTTTGCCCAAAAGCGGGGCTAGGCTGCGCTTGGGGATGATGGCAGGACGCGGCGGGGGCCGCTGCCCGCACGGCAATCGGACGGGATAACGATGCAACGCCTGGCAATCTGCGCGGGAGTCTCGATGCTGGCGCTGGTGGCACTCGCCGCCGTCGGGCGCGCGCAGCAGGACGACCGCGACCTGCAGCCGTTGCTCGACCGGCTTGAGCGCATCGAGCGCGACGTCAACATGCTCCAGCGGCAGGTCTATCGCGGCGGCGGCGCGCCCGTCACCGGCGGAGGCAACGTCCAGCCCGGCGGCAACGCGCTCAATCTGGAGATTCGCGTCGGGCGCATCGAGGATCAGATGCGCGGCCTCACCGGCCAAATCGAAGAGACCAATCACAAGATCGACCAGCTCGCCCGCCGCCTCGAGCAGCTCCAAAGCGATCTAGAGTTCAGGCTGTCCCAGCTCGAGCAGGGCGGCGGCCAGCCCGGCGCCGCTCCGCCTCCCCAGCGCGGCGCCGCCCCACAGCCGCAGCAAGCGCCGCAGACGCCGCCCTCCTCGCGCGGCACCGCGCCGCAGCCCCGCTCCTCGGCCGGCGATGCGGGCTCCGTACCCTCGAACAAGGAGCCGGGCGTCCTCGGCACGTTTCGTCCGGCGCCGGGCCAGGATCAGGGCAGCGCTCAGGCGCCGGTGCTCGTTCCTCCGCCCACGCCCGCTCCGGGCTCCGAGACCGCAAGCCTGCCGCCGGGCTCGCCGCTCGATCAGTACAACTACGCCTTCGGCCTTCTGCGCCAGGCGCGCTACGAGGACGCGGAGCAGGCATTCCGTACCTTCATCCAGCACAATCCCAACGATCCCTTGGCCGCGAGCGCGCAGTACTGGCTCGGCGAGAGCTATTATGCGCGCAAGGACTACTCGCAGGCCGCGAGCGCCTTTGCGGAATGCTACGAGAAATATCCCAAGGGCACGAAGGCGCCGGACAGCCTCCTGAAGCTCGGCATGTCCCTCGCCAATCTCGGGCAGAAGGACAATGCCTGCCGCGCCTTCCTGCGCCTCGAGCACGACTTCCCGCAAGCGCAGAGCTACATCAAGGAGCGCGAGACCGCGGAGAAGCGGCGCGTCGGCTGCGGCTGACGCCATGGGGGAAGGCTTGGGGATAGCGACACGACCTCTCTGACCGGCCGCGAGTTCGCGCGGCTCATGGCGCCGCTCGGACCCTTCGAGCCGCGGCCGCTGCTCGCGGTCGCGGTCTCCGGGGGCGCCGACAGCATGGCGCTTGCCCTCCTTGCGGAGCGCTGGGCGCGCGCCCGCGGCGGGCGCATCGTGGCATTGACCGTCGACCATCGCCTGCGGCCGGAATCCACGGCCGAGGCGCGGCAGGTCAGGCGCTGGCTCCGCGCCCGCGGCATCGCGCATCGCGTCCTGGTCTGGAGCGGCGAGCGGCCGCGATCCGATCTGCAGGCCGCAGCGCGCGCCGCGCGCTACCGGCTCCTCGAGGAATGGTGCTGGGAGTGCGGCTGTCTCCACCTGCTCACCGCGCATCACCGAGAGGATCAGGCCGAGACCTTCTGGCTGCGTCTTGCGCGCGGGAGCGGGCTCGATGGGCTCGCGGGCATGGCCGCCCTGAGCGAGCGCGCCTCCTGCCGCATCTTGCGGCCGCTGCTGCCGGTCGCCCCCGAGCGGCTCCGCTCGCTGCTGCGCGCGCAGCGGCAGCTCTGGATCGAGGACCCCAGCAACGAGAACCCGAGCTTCACGCGCGTGCGCGTCCGCAAGGCCCGCGCGCTCCTTGCCGCGGAGGGGCTCGGCGCCGACCGGCTCGGCGAGACCATGCGCCATCTCGGCCGCGCCCGCGCCGCGCTCGAGGCAGCGGCCGTCGGCGTCATGGTGCATGCCGTCCGTATCGATCCCGGCGGATGGGCGTGGCTCGATCCCGCGATCCTCGCGAAGGCGCCCCGGGAGATCGGACTCCGCGTGCTCGCCGCCGTTCTCGCGACCATCGGCGGCACCGACTATCCGCCGCGCCTCGCGCGGATCGAGCGCCTCCACGACGAGCTCCTGCGCGATGGGCTCGGGGGAGGGCGCACGCTCGGCGGGTGCCGTTTGGTCTCGCGCGCCGGCTCGGTCCTGGTCTGCCGGGAATTCGTGGGGGCCGAGCGCGCCCTGCGGTTGGGTCCGGCAGGCCGCGCGCTCTGGGACGGGCGTGCCCTCATCTCCTTGCCTAGGAAGCTGCCGACGGCAGTCAGGCTGGACGCGCTCGGATTGGCGCGCGAGGGAATTCCGGCGGCGGTGCGGGGGCGGTTGACGGCGGTTCCGGCGCCGGCGCGACCAAGCCTGCCGGTGCTGAGGGATTCTTCAGGTGAGGTGGTAGCGGTGCCGGCGATTGCCTGGGCCGGGCGAGAATACGGCGCGGCCTTGGCGGAAGGCGCGACACGCTTCCGGCCGCGCCGTCCGCTGACACCTCTCGGCTTCGCCGTGCCAGCTGCGTGACGCCGCAAGCGAGGGCGGAGATGCCATGCGCAATCCCGAGCCAGCCCCGTGAGTTAACAGTTGTTTAATTCCAAGGGCATCTTATGTTGAGTGGGAGGTATCGGCGGCGCCTGGTGCCCGTCCCCCGGGCTTGGCCGGGGGCGGCGTTGCGGCGGCCAGCGGTACCCGGGAAAGGCCCTTATCCGTGAATAGCTTCGGCAAAAATCTCGCGCTTTGGATCATCATCATTCTACTGGTGATGCTGCTCTTCAACCTGTTCCAGAACTCGAACCGAAGCGGCGCGCAGACCCCGATCAGCTACAGCGACTTCCTGACCGACGTCTCCAACAAGCAGGTCCGCAGCGTCACGGTCCAGGGCAACACCATCACGGGGGTGCGCGAGGGCGGAAGCACCTTCACGACCAATGCGCCCACCAACGACCCCGACCTCTGGAAGACGCTCAAGGACAACAAGGTCCAGATCCGCGTGGGACAGTCCGAGGAGAACGTGCCCTCCGTCCTGGGCATGGTGATCTCCTGGTTCCCGGGACTCCTCATGATAGGGCTTTGGTTCTTCGTGATGCGCCAGATGCAAGGCGGCGGCGGACGCGCCATGGGCTTCGGCAAGAGCCGCGCGCGGCTGCTCACGGAGAAAGTCGGCCGCGTCACCTTCGACGACGTCGCTGGCATCGACGAGGCGAAGCAGGAGCTCGAGGAGATCGTCGAGTACCTGAAGGACCCGCAGAAGTTCCAGCGCCTCGGCGGCAAGATCCCGAAGGGTGTGCTGCTGGTGGGTCCGCCCGGCACCGGCAAGACCCTGCTCGCCCGCGCGATCGCCGGCGAGGCGAACGTCCCCTTCTTCACGATCTCAGGCTCCGACTTCGTGGAGATGTTCGTGGGCGTGGGCGCAAGCCGCGTGCGCGACATGTTCGAGCAAGGCAAGAAGAACGCCCCCTGCATCATCTTCATCGACGAGATCGACGCGGTCGGCCGCCATCGCGGCGCGGGCCTCGGCGGCGGCAACGACGAGCGCGAGCAGACCCTCAATCAGCTCCTCGTGGAGATGGACGGCTTCGAGGCGAACGAGGGCGTGATCCTCATCGCCGCCACGAACCGGCCGGACGTGCTCGACCCCGCGCTGCTGCGCCCGGGCCGCTTCGACCGCCAGGTCGTGGTGCCGAACCCCGACGTCGTCGGCCGCGAGAAGATCCTCAAGGTGCACATGCGCAAGGTGCCGCTCGCCTCCGACGTCGAGCCCCGCATCATCGCCCGCGGCACGCCCGGCTTCTCCGGCGCCGACCTCGCGAACCTCGTCAACGAGGCCGCGCTGATGGCCGCTCGCAAGGGCAAGCGCTCGGTCTCGATGCAGGAATTCGAGCAGGCCAAGGACAAGGTCATGATGGGCGCCGAGCGGCGCTCCATGGTCATGACGGAGGACGAGAAGAAGCTCACGGCCTATCACGAGGGCGGCCACGCTCTCGTCATGCTCTATGCCGAGGGCCACGAGCCGCTGCACAAGGTCACGATCATCCCGCGCGGACGCGCGCTCGGCCTCACCATGTTCCTTCCGGAGCGCGACAAGTACAGCCAGTCGAAGCAGGAGCTGCAGGCGGTGGTGGCGAGCCTCTTCGGCGGCCGCGTCGCGGAGCAGCTCATCTTCGGCGACCAGAAAGTCACGACCGGCGCCGCCATGGACATCAAGCAGGCCACGAACATCGCGCGCCGCATGGTGACGGAGTGGGGCTTCAGCGAGAAGCTCGGGCCGCTGCGCTACAGCGAGAACGAGGAGGAGGTCTTCCTCGGCCATTCCGTGACGCAGCGCAAGAACGTCTCCGACGCGACCGCCGCGGTGATCGACCAGGAGATCCGCCGGATCGTCGAGGAGGGCGAGCAGAGGGCCCGGCAGATCCTGACCGAGCACATCGAAGAGCTGCACAATCTCGCCAAGGGCCTCCTCGAGTTCGAGACGCTGAGCGCGGACGAGATCCGCCGCGTGATTCGCGGCGAGAAGATCGTACGCGACACTGGCGGCCCGGCAGAGGACCCGCAGCGGACCGCGCCCGGCCGCCGCTCCTCCGTCCCGCCCACCGGCAAGGCCGCCGGCGGCTTCGAGCCGGAGCCGCAGCCCGGCGCCTGATCCCCCGGTGCCGACGCCGCGCCTGCGCCCGCTCGGCCTCCTCGCGGGCTCGGCCGCATCTGCCGCCATCATCGAGGGGATCGCGCAGCCGCTGGCCGGCGGTCCCGTTGCCTTCACTCAGATACAGGTGCTGCAGCGCGGACAGCCCAACGTGACGATGGCGCTCACGCATTTCCCGGCGTCCTTGGAACGCCATCCCGACTGGCGCGAGATCGCGTGCCCCGCACTAGAGAGGCTTTGCGCTCGGCGCGCGCCTTGGGCCGGACTCTCGCTCGACCGCACGCGGATCATGGCTGTCCTCAACGTGACGCCGGACAGCTTCTCCGACGGAGGCGCCTTCCTCGACCCCGCGAGCGCGATCGCTCGAGGACGCGCGTTGCTCGAGGCGGGCGCCGACATCGTCGACATCGGCGGGGAGTCCACGCGGCCCGGCGCCGAGCCGGTGGCGCCGGAGGAGGAGTTGCGCCGCGTCCTTCCGGCGGTGCGCGCGCTCGCGGAAGCGGGCGCGCTCGTCTCGATCGATACGCGGCACGCTCAGGTGATGGAGGCGGCGCTCGCTGCGGGCGCGCGCATCGTCAACGACGTGACCGCGCTCACGGGCGATCCCCGCAGCCTCGAGATCGCGCGCCGGAGCGAAGCCGCGGTCGTTCTCATGCACATGGGCGGCGATCCCCGGACCATGCAGATCGACCCCCGCTACGACGACGTGACGCTCGACGTGCTCGATTACCTCGAGGCTCGGGTCGCCGCTTGCGAGGCCGCGGGGATCGCGCGCGAGCGCATCGCCGTCGATCCCGGCATCGGCTTCGGCAAGACCGTCGCGCACAATCTCGCCTTGCTCGCGCGGCTCGGGGCCTTTCACGCCCTCGGCACGGCGGTGCTCGTGGGCGCCTCGCGCAAATCCTTCATCGCCGAGGCGAGCCGCGGCGAGCCGCCGGATGCCCGCCTGCCGGGCTCGCTCGCGGCGGCGCTCTGGGCGGCGGGGCAGGGGGTACAGCTCCTCCGCGTCCACGATGTGGCAGAAACCCGGCAAGCGCTCGCCCTCAAAGAGCGAATCGAATCCGCGGGTTAGAGGTTTGTTGACCCTGCTTCGCCTAGCCTGCGCTATAAATCCAGCGATGCGGCATTGTCCCTGAGGGAGCGATGACCCGGAAGCTCTTCGGAACCGACGGTATCCGCGGCAAGGCCAACAGCGAGCCCATGACGCCCGAGACCGCGCTCGCGGTCGCGATGGCGGCGGGGCAGGTGCTGCGCCGCGGCGAGCACCGCCACATGGTCGTGATCGGCAAGGACACGCGGCTTTCCGGCTACATGGTCGAGCCCGCGCTCACCGCGGGCTTCATCGCGCGCGGGATGGACGTCGTGCTCGTGGGGCCGCTGCCGACGCCGGCGGTGGCGATGCTCACGCGCTCGCTGCGCGCCGATCTCGGCGTCGTCGTCTCCGCCTCGCACAATCCCTTCGAGGACAACGGCATCAAGCTCTTCGGCGCCGACGGCTATAAACTTTCCGACGAGATCGAGGCGGAGATCGAGGCGCTCGTGCATTCCGGCGCCATCGACCGCGTCGCGCCCGATGAGCTCGGCCGCGCCAAGCGTCTCGACGACGCCGGCGGCCGCTACATCGAGTTCGTGAAGGCGAGCTTCCCGAAGGGGCTGCGCCTCGACGGTCTCAAGATCGTCGTGGATTGCGCCAATGGCGCGGCCTACAAGGTCGCACCCACGGTGCTCTGGGAGCTCGGCGCCGAGGTGATCCCGCTGGGCGTGGCGCCCGACGGCTTCAACATCAACAGGGATTGCGGCACCACCTCGACGGCGGCGATGCGCCATGCCGTGACCGCGCGCGGCGCCCATCTGGGGATCGCCCTCGACGGCGACGCCGACCGGCTCCTCATCGCGGACGAGCGCGGCGAGCTCCTCGACGGCGACCAGCTCATGGCCTTGATCGCGGCGCGCTGGCAGCGTGCTGAGGCGCTGCGCGGCGGCGCAGTCGTGGCGACGGTGATGTCTAACCTGGGGCTCGAGCGGCATCTGCGCGGTCTCGGCCTCGCTCTCGTGCGCACCGCCGTCGGCGACCGTTACGTCGTCGAGGAGATGCGCCGGCGCCGCGCCAATCTCGGCGGCGAGCAGTCCGGCCACATCATCCTGGGCGACCATTCGACGACGGGCGACGGCTTGATCGCGGCCTTGCAGGTGCTGGCGGCGATCGTCGAGACCGCCGCGCCCGCGAGCGCGGTCTGCCGTGTCTTCGCGCCGGTGCCGCAGCGCCTCCTCAATCTTCGCGTCGACAACGCCGCGGCGCTCGAGGCAAAGTCCGTGAAGCAGGCGATCGCCGAGGGCGAGCGCCGGCTCGGCGAGCGCGGGCGGCTGCTGGTCCGCAAATCCGGCACCGAGCCGCTCATCCGCATCATGGCCGAGAGCGAAGACGAGAGCCTGGTCGCGAAGGTGATCGACGAGGTCGCCTCAGCGGTGCGGAGCGCCGGCGGCGCGCGGAGGGTCGCTGGATGAGAGGTCGCGTCCTCATCGTCGCGGGCTCCGATTCCGGCGGCGGCGCCGGCATCCAGGCCGACATCAAGACCGTGACCGCGCTCGGCGGCTACGCCGCGACCGCAATCACCGCGCTCACGGCGCAGAACACCGTCGGCGTCTTCGGGATGGTCCCCGTCGAGGCGAGCTTCGTCGGGCAGCAGATCGAGGTGGTGCTCTCCGACATCGGCGCCGATTGCGTCAAAACCGGCATGCTCCGCAGCGCGGACGTGATCGCCACGCTCACGGACAAGCTCGCGGCGCGGGCGCCGCAGGTGCCGGTGGTCGTCGACCCCGTCATGGTGTCCTCGAGCGGCGAGCGGCTCCTCGACCGCGACGCCGTCGACACGCTGAAGCGCCGCCTCCTCGTGCACACGACGGTCGTGACGCCGAACGTTCCGGAGGCGGAGGCGCTCACCGGCATGACCATCCGCGACATCGACGACATGCGCCGCGCCGCGGAGATGCTGGTGACGCTGGGCGTCAAGGTCGTGGTGGTGAAGGGCGGGCACATGGGCGGCCGGACCGTCTCCGACCTCGTCGCCGACGAGAACGGTAGCTACGTCCTCAGCAGCTCGCGGATCGACACCCGCCACACGCATGGCACCGGCTGCACGCTCGCCTCCGCGATCGCCACGGGTCTCGCGCAGGGAATGGAGATGCGTCCCGCGATCGAGCGCGCCCGGCGCTACTTGATAGCGGCACTGGCTTCCGCCCCCGGCTACGGCCAAGGCCACGGCCCCCTCAATCACTCGCACACAGTCTGCGCGGAGGAATGGGGTGTGAAGTGCGGCACTGCTTGAGGTAGCGTACGCAATGCCCCTCCCCCTCGAGGGAGAGGGGCTAGATCACTGACAAATACGATTCCGCCGGCCGCGCGAGCAGTGTGGCGATGCGCTCTAAGGCGCGCGTCACGTCGGCGCGGCGCTGCGGCGTGCCGAGGCAGAGGCGCACCGCGTTGGGCGGACTGGTGCGGCCGAGCCAGAAGGCGGTGGCGGCAGTGACGCCGACACCGGCGCGCCGCGCCGCCGCCTCGAAGGCCTCCGCGCGCCAGCCCTCGGGCAGCCAGAGCAGCAGGTGGGTCGCGGAGGGATGGCCGGTGACGCGCGTGCCTGCGAGGATCTTGCGCGCGAGCCGCTGGCGCTCTGCTGCCTCCGCACGCTTCTCCGCGACGAGCCGGTCGGCGGTGCCGTCCTCGATCCAGCGCGTGGCGAGCGCTGCCATCAGGGGCGTCGCCATGTAGATCGTCGCGCGCAGCGCCGCCGAGACGCGCTCCATTGCCGCGGCGGGAACCTGGACGTAGCCGATGCGCAAGCCCGGCGCGAGGCTCTTGGAGGTCGAGGTGATGTAGTAGCCGCGCTGCGGCGCCAGTGCCGCCATCGGCGTCGGCGGCTTCTCCAGCAGGAATCCGTAAACGTCGTCCTCGACGAGGGCCACGCCATGCGTCTCCGCGATCTCCGCGATCGCCCGCCGCCGCTCCTCCGAGAGCACGGTTGCGGTCGGATTGTGCAGGCTCGGGAGCGTGTAGAGCGCCTTGACGCTGCCGCTGCGGCAGAGCGCGGCGAAACTGTCGGGAAGCAGGCCTTCGTCGTCCATGGCGACGGGCGCGAGGCGGAGGCTCAGGAGGCTCGCGGCAGAGCGCACCCCGGGATAGGTGAGGCTCTCTACCGCGACCGTGTCGCCGGGCTGGGTCAAGGCCGAGAGCACGGAGGCGACGGCGTTCTGCCCGCTCTGCGTCACCAGCACGCGGCCGGGATCGGCGGCGACGCCCCCGCGCGCGATCCAACGCGCCCCCGCGGCGCGATCGATCCCGCGCCCCGCATGCGGCTGATACTGCAGCAGCTCCTCGAGCTCCGGACTCTCCGCGATCTCGCGCAGCCCCTTGGCCACGAGCTTCGGCTCCTCCCCGGTCTGCGGACGATTGAGGCTGAGATCGACGAAGTCGGGGCCGCGCGGCTCCGTGTGCAGCGTTACTTCCGGAACGCCGGCGATCGGGCGCACATAAGTGCCGCGGCCTACCTCGCCGGAGATCAGCCCGCGCCGCTCGGCCTCGGCGTACGCCCGCGTCACCGTGCCGACGGTCACCTTGAGGTTCCAAGCGAGGTCGCGATGGGTGGGAAGCCGTGTTCCCACCGGCAGGCGTCCCGCGCGGATGTCCGTCGCGAGCGCATCCGCGATCGCGCGATAGATGGGGCCGCGCTGGCGACTGAGTTGTGGTTGCCAATTTGTCATGGTGACAAGTTTGAAATTGACCCCGGAGAAAGCGTCCAGAAGACTGCGCTTTGTCGCAATTGTACTCAGAATACGGCCAGAGGGAATAGGGACAATATGACCGGTGTCCTCATCGAGTTGGCGCCGCTGGTAGGCACGGTGGCGACGCTCGCGGTCAGGCGCGGCCGGATGGTCGAGGCGGGGCTGGTGGGACTCGCGCTCTCGCTGCCCGCCGCCGCCTTCGTCCTGAGGCCGGAGCTTTCCTTCGCGCCCTTCGTCGCGGACGCCGTGCTTCGGGGATTGTGGCTCGCCCTCCACGCGGCGAGCGTGATCGTCGCCGGCCTCTTCTTCTTCGAGGCGACGCGCGCGGGCTGGTCGACCGATGTTGCGGCTCCCGGCGCGGTCGACGCCCGCAAGCTCTGGTTCGGCTGCTTCTTGCTGGGTCCTTTCTGCGAGGCGGCGACCGGTGTGGGCGTCGGCCTCGTAATCCTCGTTCCGTTCCTGCAGCGCATGGGCCTCGGCGGCGGCATCGCCGTCGCCTTCGGCCTTTTCAGCCAGATTCTCGTGCCCTGGGGCACGCTCGCAATCGGGACCGTGTTGGGCGCGCAGCTCGCGCAGATGCCGCTCGCGAGCCTGGGCTCGGCCTCCGCCTGGCTCTCGGCGCCGCTCCTCCTGACCTATCTCGCGGCTTACTGGCTGCTGCGCGCGAGCTCCCTCGGGAAGCCGCGTCTCGCCGAGTGTCTCGACGATCTCGTTTGGACCGCGGCGCTCTGGGTCTTTCTCGTCTTGGCGCATCGCGTCGTGGGCACGGACACGGCGGGGCTCGCGGCTGCGGGATCGCTGCTCTTCCTGCGCTTCCTCCGCGACGGCGGGCTGCAGAGCCGGCGCGACGCGCGCTTGCTGCGCGAGGCTGCGCCCTACGCGCTGCTGACGGCGGTGCTGCTCATCGTGCGCGGAATGCCGGGGGTCGCGTCGTGGCTCGCGCAGCTCTGGACGCTGCGGCCGTTCGAGGGTCTCGCGCCCTTTCCGGTCTTTCAGCACGCGTTCTTCTGGGTGTCGCTCGTCGCGGCGATCGTCGGGCTCGCGGAGGGGCTCTCGGTCCCGGCTTGGCGCCGGCTCGGCAGGCAGCTCGCCGCGCGCGCCTGGCGGCCCGTCACGGTGACGGTGGTATTCGTTGTCATGGGCGAGATTCTGGCACTCGCGGGTATTTCCGAAGCACTCGCGGGCGATCTCGCGGCGCTCGGCTGGGGCGCGCTCGTCGCGAGCCCATGGCTCGCGGCGTCAGCGGGCTTTCTCACGGGCACCAATTTCGCCTCCAATGCCATGCTGATGCCGATGCAGGTCGCGCTCGCGGGCAATCTCGCGGTCGATCCGCGCTGGCTCGCAGCGCTGCAGAACGTCGCCGGCAGCAACTTCACGCTGCTCTCGCCGATTCGCGTCGCGATGGGAGCGGCGCTCGCGGGAGACGGCAAGGCCGCCCGCGTCGCCGCCGCCGAGGCTTACCGTCGCCTGCTGCCGCTCGCGGCTGCGCTGCTTGCGATCCTCGCCCTCATGGGGCTTCTGCTGAAGGCTCTGCCGTGACCTTCGACATCGACTATCGCGAAGAACCCGATCTCAGCGTCGAGGAATTCATCGACGCGCTCCAGCGCTCGACGCTCGCGGAACGGCGGCCGGTGGGCGAGCCCGACCGCATCCGCCGCATGCTCGCCCACGCGGACATCACGCTCTGCGCGCGCGAGCCCCAGGGAAAGCTCGTGGGGGTCTCCCGCGCGATCACGGACTTCGCCTATTGCTGCTATCTCTCGGAGCTCGCGGTCGACAAGGCCTTCCAGGGCCGCGGCATCGGACGCGAGCTCATCCGCAAGACGCACGAGCGCGCAGGCCTCGGCGCCACGCTCATCCTGCTCTCGGCCCCCAAGGCCATGAGCTACTACCCCCATCTCGGCATGGAGAAGGCTGAGCACGCCTTCATCATCCCGCGTCGGTTCTGAACCACGGAGACCCCCCATGCGCATTCCGATCTACCAAGTCGACGCCTTCACGGATCGAGTCTTCGGCGGCAATCCCGCCGCCATCTGCCCCCTGGAGGATTGGATTCCCGACGCGACCATGCAGGCGATCGCCGCCGAGAACAATCTCTCGGAGACGGCGTTCTTCGTGCGCGACGGCGGCGACTATTTCATCCGCTGGTTCACGCCCGTCCATGAAATGGATCTCGCGGGACATCCGACGCTTGCCACGGCCTATACGATCTTCCGGTTCATGGAGCCGGGGCGCGACCGCATCTCCTTTCGCACGGTCAAGGCCGGCACGCTGGTAGTGGCGCGCGAGGGCGATCTGCTCTCGATGGATTTCCCGGCGCGGCCGCCGAGCGCCTGCGCGACGCCGCCGACTATGGCCGCGGCGCTCGGGAAGGCGCCGGTGGAGGTGAGGGCCGCGCGGGACTATCTCGCGGTCTTCGAGCGCGCTTCCGACGTGGCGGCTCTCGCGCCCGATTTCGGCGCGCTCGCCAAGCTCGACCGTGTCCTCACCATCGCGACCGCGCCCGGAGAGCACGGGATCGACTTCGTCTCGCGCTGCTTCGCTCCGGCGGGCGGGATCGACGAGGACCCCGTGACGGGCTCGGCGCATTGCACCCTCGTCCCCTATTGGGCGGGCCGTCTCGGCAAGACGACCCTGCGGGCGCGGCAGATCTCCAAGCGCGTCGGCGATCTCTATTGCGAGCACCGCGGCGAGCGCGTTTCCATCGCGGGCAAGGCCGCCTTCTACATGCAGGGAACGATCGAGGTCTGAGCGGCGGAGGGCCCCTCATGCGCATCCCGATCTATCAAGTCGACGCCTTCACGAATCGTGCCTGCGGCGGGAACCCCGCGGCGGTCTGCCCGCTCGAGGGCTGGATTCCCGATGCGACGATGCAGGCCATCGCCGCGGAGAACAATCTCTCGGAAACGGCTTTTTTCGTCCCCGACGGCGACGGCTATCTCCTGCGCTGGTTCACGCCGACGACCGAGGTCGAGATATGCGGCCACGCGACGCTTGCCTCGGCCTATGTGGTTTTCCGGTTTCTGTCGCGCGAGCGCGAGCGGGTCGACTTTCGCACCCTCAAAGTGGGGACGCTGATCGTGCGGCGGATGGGGGAGGAGCTCGCGATGGATTTTCCGGCGCGGCCGCTGCGGCCGGCCGGTCCTTACCCCGCACTGGCCGAGGCCTTGGGAAAGGCGCCGATCGAGGTGTACGACGGCTGGGCGAGGCTCGCGCTCTATGAGCACGCGTCGGAAGTCGAGGCGCTCGCTCCGGATTTCGGGGCGGTCGCACGGCTCGACCGGATCAACGTCATAGCGACTGCCCGGGGCGGATCGGGAATCGATTTCGTCTCACGCTTTTTCGCACCGGCGAAGGGCATTCCCGAGGATCCCGTTACCGGCGGCGCGCATTGCGCGCTCGCGCCTTTCTGGGCCGAGCGGCTCGGCAAGAGCAGGCTGCGCGCACGGCAGGTCTCGAAGCGCCTCGGCGATCTCTATTGCGAGCACCGCGGCGAGCGCGTCACCATCGCGGGCAAGGCCGCCTTCTACATGCAGGGGGCGATCGAGATCTGAGCGGCGGAGGGCTCAGCGCGCCGTCACGAAGCCGCGGAGCTTGAGCGGCGCCTCCACGGTGCGGAGCGGCTCGAGCCCCGCGCCGGTGCCGCGCACGACGATGTCGCCGTAGTCGAAGACGCGGCCGAAGATCGACTGCACGACGTCGACGCTCTCGACCTTGTCCATGTTCATCTCGATGGTGCGGCGGCTGATCAAGCCGCGCTTGATGATGATGCGCCGGTTGGTGACGGCGAGCTCGGTGGTGATGCGCCGTACCCAGGCGCCGATCCAGGCGTAGACCGCAACCGCGCCGACGGCTGCTCCCGGCACGTAGGCGATTCCGCCGTGGAAATAGTACCCGGCAATGAGGAGCGCCGCGGCAAGCACGGTGCTCCCGAGGGCATGCAGGTAGACGAACCAGTGCAGCCTGGCGCGGTGCAGGATCTGCTCTCCCGGCTGCAATACCTGGTCGATATAGCTCATGATCGCCCCCTCTATGCGTCCCTTCATTAAGCGAGGTTCCGGGCCCCGCGCCAGCGGAAACTTTCGGCGGCCCCTTGCACGTTCGCGTCGCTCGGATAAGGTTGCCGGCTCCGATCTAGGGAGGAATCTCCGTGGCGAAGACCTATACGATCTCCGCGATTCCCGGCGATGGCATCGGCCACGAGGTGGTGCCGGAGGGGATGCGCGTGCTGGAAGCGGCGGGCCGGCGCTTCGGCTTCGCGCTCAAATGGCGCGACTACGACTGGAGCTGCGAGCGCTACGCAAAGACCGGCAGCATGATGCCCGCGGACGGGCTCGAGCAGCTTAAGCAAAGCGATGCCGTCTTCCTCGGCGCGGTCGGGTTTCCGGGCGTGCCCGATCACGTCTCGCTCTGGGGATTGCTGATCCCGATCCGCCGGGGCTTCAAGCAGTACGTGAACCTGCGGCCGATCCGGCTGCTCGCGGGCGTCGACAGCCCGCTCAAGGACCGCAAGCCCGGCGAGATCGACTTCTACGTCGTCCGCGAGAACAACGAGGGCGAATACTCCGAGATTGGCGGCCGGCTCTATGCCGGGACCGATCTCGAGATGGCGATGCAGCAGACGGTGTTCACCCGGCGCGGCTGCGACCGCATCATGCGCTTCGCCTTCGAGCTCGCGATGAAGCGCAAGAAGCACGTGACCTCCGCCACGAAGTCCAACGGCATCATCCACACCATGCCCTATTGGGACGAGCGCTTCGCCGCGATCGCCAAAGAGTATCCGGGGATCAAGACCGACCAGTACCACATCGACATTCTCACCGCGCATTTCGTGCGGCATCCCGACTGGTTCGACGTCGTCGTGGGCTCGAACCTCTTCGGGGACATCCTGAGCGACCTCGGCCCCGCGGTGGTGGGCTCGATCGGCATCGCGCCCTCCGCCAACATCAATCCCGAGCGCGAGCTTCCTTCTATGTTCGAGCCCGTGCACGGCTCGGCGCCGGACATCTACGGCAGGGGGATCGCCAATCCCATCGGCCAGATCTGGTCGGGCGCGATGATGCTGGACCATCTCGGGGAGAGCGCCGCAGCGGCGGCGATCGAGGCCGCGATCGCCAAAGTGCTCGCCGATCCCAAGGCGCCGAGGACGCCGGACCTCGGCGGCAAGGCCGGGACCAAAGAGCTCGGCGACGCCATCGCCGCGGCGCTGGCCTGAGGTGCTGCGATGACGGATCGCTACTTCGAGGATTTCTCCGTCGGCGACCGCTTCGAGACCCGGGGCGTCACGCTCACGGAGAGCATGATCGTCGATTTCGCCCTGCGTCACGATCCGCAGCCCTTCCACATCGACGTCGAGGCCGCCAAGTCCAGCATCTACGGCGGTCTCATCGCGAGCGGCTTCCAGACGCTGGCGCTGGGCTTCCGCATGGTGCTGGAGACCGGCATCTTCCGCGCCGCCAGCTTGGGCTCACCCGGCTTCGACGAGCTGCGCTGGCTCCGTCCCGTGCGTCCCGGCGACACGCTCCACACGGAATTAGAGGTATTGGAGAAGAAGCCCTCGACCTCCAAGCCCGACCGCGGTATCGCCCGCATCAAATACTGGATCAAGAACCAGAACGGCGAGGACGTGATCACGTTCACGGCGATGCAGCTGCTGCGCCGCCGCGCGCCTTAACCCCTCACCGCGACACGTTGCCGCTCGCGATTGACGCTCCTCGCGAACCTCTCTAGTTTCGCCGGCGGGACACGGCCCCCCAACGGGTCGCATCTATTCTGGAAGGAATAGCCATGAAGCCGCTCGCTCGGCCCGTTAACCCCTGCTTTTCGTCCGGTCCTTGCGCCAAGCGTCCGGGATGGTCGCTGGAAGCGCTCAACGCCGCCTGCCTCGGCCGCTCACATCGCTCGAAGCCCGGCAAGGCGAAACTCAAGGAAGTGATCGACCGCTCCCGCGCCATCCTCGGTGTGCCCGCGGACTATCGCCTCGGCATCGTGCCGGGCTCGGATACGGGCGCGGTGGAGCTCGCGCTCTGGTCGCTGCTGGGCGTGCGCGGCGTCGATCTCCTGGCCTGGGAGAGCTTTGGCGAGGGTTGGATCACCGATGCCGTGAAGCAGCTCAAGCTCGAGGACGTTCGCACCCGCCGCGGGGATTACGGCAAGCTCCCGGACCTCGCGCAGGTCGACACCGACCGCGACGTCGTCTTCACCTGGAACGGCACGACCTCGGGCGTGCGGGTTCCGGACGGCGAGTGGATCAAGCGCGACCGGCAAGGCCTCACCATCGCCGACGCGACCTCCGCCGCCTTCGCGATGGATTTGCCCTGGCAGAAGCTCGATGTCGTGACCTGGTCCTGGCAGAAGGTACTGGGCGGGGAGGGCGCGCACGGGATGATCGCGCTGAGCCCGCGCGCCGTGGCGCGCGCCGAGAGCTACACGCCGCCCTGGCCGCTGCCGAAGCTCTTCCGCCTGATGTCCAAGGGCAAGTTCAACGAGGCGATCTTCGCGGGCGAGACCATCAACACGCCCTCGCTGCTCTGTGTCGAGGACGCGCTCGACGGGCTCAAATGGGCCGAGCGGATCGGCGGCCTCGAGGCGCTGATTGCGCGCTCGGAGGCGAACCTCGCGGCGATCGCTGCCTGGGTCGAGCGTACGTCCTGGGTCCGCTTCCTCGCGCAGGATCCGCACACGCGCTCCTGCACCTCGGTCTGCCTCGAGATCGCCGACGATTGGTTCCTGCGCCTTCGCGAGGAGGATCGCCGGGCCGCGGTGAAGCGCATGGAGGCGCTGCTCGAGGCCGAGCGTGCCGCTTACGACATCGCGGGACACCGCGACGCGCCGCCGGGGCTCCGAATCTGGGCGGGCTCCACCGTCGAGCGTATGGACATTGAGACGCTTCTGCCGTGGCTCGATTGGGCCTACGGCGAAATCCGCCGCGCTGCCGCGGCCTGAGGAGCATAATCCCATGGCCAAGGTCCTGATCGCGGACGCCCTCAGCCCGCGCGCGGTGGAGATATTCCGGGAGCGCGGCGTCCAGGTCGACATGAAGGTCGGCCTCGCCCCCGATGCCTTGAAGGGCATCATCGGCGATTACGACGGGCTTGCCGTGCGATCGGCGACGAAGGTGACGCGGCCGCTCCTCGATGCCGCGAAGCGCCTCAAGGTAATCGGCCGCGCGGGCATCGGCGTTGACAACATCGACGTGCCCGCGGCGACGCAGCGCGGCATCGTCGTGATGAACACGCCCTACGGCAATTCCATCACGACGGCGGAGCATGCGATCGCGCTTCTCTTCGCGCTCGCGCGCGAGATTCCCGCCGCCGACCAATCGACTCAGGCCGGCAAATGGGAGAAGACGCGCTTCATGGGCGTCGAGCTCTTCGGCAAGACGCTGGGCGTCGTCGGCTGCGGCAACATCGGCTCGATCGTCGCGGACCGCGCGCTCGGCCTCAAGATGAAGGTGATCGCCTACGATCCCTATCTCTCGCCGGAGCGCGCGGTGACGCTGGGCGTCGAGAAGGTCGAGCTCGACGAGCTCCTCGCGCGCGCCGATTTTATCACGCTGCACACGCCGCTCACGGACGCGACGAGGAATCTCATCGATGCGAAGGCGCTCGCCAAGACCAAGAAGGGTGTGCGCATCGTCAATTGTGCCAGGGGCGGCCTGATCGTCGAGCAGGATTTGAAGGCCGCGCTCGAATCCGGCCAGGTCGCCGGCGCGGCGCTCGACGTCTTCCCCGTCGAGCCCGCGCAGGAGAACATCCTCTTCGGCCATCCGCACGTGGTGGCGACGCCTCATCTGGGCGCGGCCACCAGCGAGGCGCAGGAGAACGTGGCGCTGCAGATCGCGGAGCAGATGTCGAATTTCCTGATGACGGGCGCGGTCGCGAACGCGCTCAACATGCCCTCGCTGACGGCGGAGGAGGCGACGCGGCTCAGGCCCTACATGAAGCTCGCGGAGCAGCTCGGGAGCTTCGCGGGCCAGCTCACGGAATCGCCGCTCAAGGCCGTCGCGATCGAGTACGAGGGCCACGTCGCCGAGCTCAACGTGAAGCCGCTCACGGCCGTGTTGCTGACGGGCCTCCTCACGCCGCTTCTCGACACCGTCAACATGGTGAACGCGCCGGTCATCTGCCGCGAGCGCGACATCAAGGTGAGCGAGACCCGCAGCAGCGCCGAGGGCGATTTCCACACCCTGATCCGCGTCACCGTCACCACCGAGCGTCGGACGCGAGGCGTCGCGGGGACGCTCTTCGGCGGCAACAAGCCGCGCATCGTCATGATCGAGGGCGTGCCGATGGAGGCGGAACTCGGCGCCAACATGCTCTTCGTGCGCAACAAGGACAAGCCGGGCTTCATCGGCAATCTCGGCCGCACCTTGGGCGAGGCCGGCATCAACATTGCCACATTCCATCT
>DATKNV010000079.1:0-15127 GCA_035541215.1 Allostellaceae bacterium
ATGGGTCATTGCCCGGCTCGGCGGCTGGACCGGCTACTACGGCAAGCCCGGCCCCAAAGTCATGCGCATCGGCCTCCAGGAGTTCAGAGCCATCAAATACGGAACAACCCTTAGGCTTCACGATGTGTGAATCCGATAGCGCGGAACGCGGGAGAGGGTTGGGGCCCGTTGCGAAGCAACGGGAGGGTGAGGGTCGGAGTCCGGGCTGGCTCTCACCCTCACCTTCCCATCGCTACGCGATGGGCCCCTTCCTCTCCCGTCTGCGACGGGAGAGGGGAATTTACGCGCTTGGCAAAAGCTCTTTCGGCATGAACCGGCCGAAGGCATGGGCCGCGATGAGCGCCTTCATCGCGGCGATGTCGGGGGCGAAGGCGCGGTCGGTCTCGAGGAAGGGGACGCGGGCGCGGACGAGCGCCTTCGCCTGCGCAAGCGCCGGAGAGGTCTCGAGGGGGGCGTGGAAGTCGATGCCCTGGCAGGCCGCGAGCAGCTCGATTGCGACGATGCCCGCGGTGTTCTCGGCCATCTCGCCGAGGCGCCGCGCGGCGAAGGTCGCCATGGAGACGTGATCCTCCTGATTGGCGGAGGTGGGGAGGCTGTCGACGGAGGCGGGGTGGGCGAGGCTCTTGTTCTCGCTCGCGAGCGCGGCTGCCGTCACCTGCGCGATCATGAAGCCGGAATTGACGCCGCCCTCTTTGACCAGAAAGGCCGGGAGGCCCGAGAGGGTGCGGTCGACGAGGAGTGCGATCCGCCGCTCCGAGAGCGCGCCCACTTCCGCGATCGCGAGCGCCAGCACGTCCGCGGCCATCGCGGCGGCCTCGGCGTGGAAATTCCCGCCGGAGAGCACCTCGCCGCTCTCGGGGAAGACCAGGGGATTGTCGGAGACCGCATTCGCCTCGCGCTCCAGCACTTGCGCCGCAAAGCGGAGATGGTCGAGGCAGGCGCCCATCACCTGCGGCTGGCAGCGGAGCGAATAGGGGTCCTGCACCCGTCCGCAATCGCGATGCGAGGCACGGATGCCGCTCCCGCGGAGGAGTGCGAGATAGACTTCGGCAACCCCGGACTGGCCGGGCTGGCCGCGGACCGCGTGAATGCGGGGATCGAAGGGCGTGTCGGAGCCTCGGGCCGCATCGACCGAGAGCGCCCCCGCGACGACGGCGGCGGCGAAGACGTCCTCCGCCGCGAAGAGACCCGCGAGCGCCAACGCGGTCGAGACCTGCGTCCCGTTGAGGAGCGAGAGGCCCTCCTTGGGCGCGAGCTCGATGGGCTGGACGCCCGCGCGGGCGAGGCCTTCCTCGGCCGATATAACGACGCCGCGCGCGCGCATCTCGCCCGCTCCGAGGAGCGTCGCCGAGAGATGTGCGAGCGGCGCCAGATCGCCGGAGGCGCCGACCGAGCCCTTGGCGGGAATGCAGGGATAGATCTCCGCGTCGAGGAGCTTCTGCATCGCCTCGAGCACGCTCCAGCGCACGCCGGAATTGCCGCGCGCGAGCGAGGCGATCTTGAGCGCGAGGATGAGCCTGACCGTCGCGTCCTCGAGGAAGGGCCCGGTGCCCGCGCAATGCGAGAGCACGAGGTTCCTCTGCAGGAGGCGGAGCTGGTCCGGCGGGATCGTCTGCTGCGCGAGGAGGCCGAAGCCGGTGTTGACGCCGTAGACGGTGCGGCCGGAGGCCACGATCTCCTCGACCGCGCGCGCGGCCGCATCGACGGCGGCGCGGCTTCCGGGATCGAGCCGCGCCCGCGCGCTGCCGCGATGGATCGCGCGGAGCTGCGGCAGCGTCAGGCCGCCGGGTGTGAGCGGGACGTCCTCGGTCACGAGGCGCAGTATACAATATTCCCTCTCGCGCGACGCGGGAGAGGGAGAACGCTCACGGCGGGGGAAACGGCACCGCGCGTTCCGCCGCGAGATACCGCCGGAGCTCGCTCCAGGGGATCGTGACGCGGGGGCCTTCGAGCGCGTAATCGAACAGCACCTCCGGCGGAAAGCGGATCGTCAAGCCGCTCGCCTCGAGCGTCCAGCTCCGGGGGGTGCGTACCGTATGCTCCACGATCGCAATCGCCCCCCGGCGAAACTCGAGCCCGAGGGTCCCCTCGAGCTCCGCACGGCTTCTCTCTGCCAAGACGCGCTCCCACCCGCTGCCGGGGCGGAAGAGATCGTACGGCGTCATGGGGCGCGCCCGAGCAAAGAGGTAATGGAGCATCGCCTCGGAGCGCGCGGGCCGGGTCGAGCCGTGCACGTCCGCCACACGGATGAGCCGGGCGCTGATGAGGTCCCGGCTCGCGAAGACGATCTTGATCTCCTCAATTCGATCGGCGCGCGGCGGGGCGTCGGTCTCCGGGCGCGACGGCTCGATGCGCGCGGTCTTTGCGATGAAGGCGTTCCAGCGCGCAGCCGCCGGCGATCCGTCGCCGTCGATGCGGGGCTCGCTCACGGTGCGCACCGTAAAGCCGGGATAGGAGCCGAAGATGTACTCGCGCCCGTCCGGCGCGGCTCCGTAGCCCCTGAGGAACAGAAATCGAAACGGCCCGATGCGCTGGAGGGTGCTCTGCAAATCGGCGACGCGCGCTTCGTAGGCGCGCCCGAGACAGTCCTGTGGGCGCTCGCGCCGCGCTGCCGCAATCGGCCCCGATTGCGGACAGACGGTCCGAACGAACCGCTCCCAGCTGCGCTGGCTTTGGCGCAGGCGGCGCTGCCCGTCGGCAGAAAGCTCGGCGCGCCTCTCCGCGTAGAGCGACGCCATGCGCTCGTCCGCCGCCGAGAGCGCGGGATCGGCGCAGACCGCGCGTGCCACCGGCCCGGAGGCCGCCGCGCAATCGAAGCTCGCGGCCGCGGCCGGTGCGGCGATCAGCAGCGCCGCGGCGGAGGCCGGCAAGAAAAGGTGCGTCACGAAGGTTCCTTCGATTCGGCGGTCACGCGTCGAAGGGGCGAGTGTACAGTCATCTCGGCATGCACGAATATCCCCTCTCCCGCGAAGCGGGAGAGGGATTCATGGAGGAATTCGGTGAAAGCATCGCTGTTCTACCTCCCGACCATCGGGAGCCGCGCGGAGATCGAGGCCGGGATGGCGGGGATGCGCGGGGATCTCTACCGCGCCATGCTGGCGGAATTGCTGGAGCAAATCCGGCTCGGCGACGAGCTCGGCTATGACAGCGTGAGCTTTACCGAGCACCATTTCCACATCGAGGGGTTCGAGCTCTCGAACAATCCCGTGCTGCTCGATCTCTGGGCGGGGCTGCAGACGAAGCGCATTCGCGTGGGACAGCTCGGCATCGTGCTGCCGGCCTCGAATCCGATCCGGGTCGCCGAGGACATCGCGATGCTCGACCAGATGACGGGCGGGCGCGCCTGCGCGGGCTTCGCGCGCGGCTATCAGCGGCGCTGGGTCGACGTGATGGCGCAGCAGACGCACGGCATCCACGGCGCGCTTCCGCATCAGCACGACGCGATCGACGCCGCCAACCGCGCGGCCTTCGAGGAGTGCTTCGCGATCATCAAGAAATGCTGGACCGAGCCCATGCTCTCGCATCAGGGCAAGTTCTGGAAGATCCCGCCGGGCCCCACGCCCTGGCAGCTCGAGGCGACCGACAAATGGGGCGCCGGCGTCGAGAACGGCATTCTCAAATCCGTGGGCGTGGTGCCGAAGCCGGTGCAGAAGCCCTACCCGCCGATCTTCCAGCCCTTCGCGAGCTCCGAGAACAGCATCCGCTGGTGCGCGAAGGAGGGCGTGACCGCGATCCTGCCCCCGATGCACCGCCGGCACGAGGAGCATCTCTACAAGGTCTATGCGGAGGTCTCCGGCCGTCCCCTCGGGCAGGGCATGGGTCTCCTGCGCGACGTCATCATCGCCGACAGCGATGCCGAGGCGATGGCACTCTGGAAGGATTCCGGCATCTTCTCCGGAAATGCCTGGTTCGTGCCCTTCGGCTTCCGCAAGGGCGTGCAGGACCCCGACACCGGCGAGTTCCCGACGCTGGAGCAATCGATCGAGCTCGGCTACGCGCTCGTGGGCTCCGTCGACACCGTGACGCGCACGCTCGAGAAGATCCGCAAGCGCGTGCCGGTCGATTGGCTCTTCTGCTACACCTACAACCGTCTCGTCCCGCATTCGATCCTGATGAAATCGATCGAGCGCTTCTGGACGGAGGTGATGCCGCGGCTTACGTGATTTAGCGATGCGCCCGGAGCGCTTCCGGGATAGAATTTCCGGGCCGTCATTCCCTCGGGAGATGAGCCATGGCCGGTCCGACCGCCGTCCCCAAGGCGCCCAGCATCGGCATCAAAGAGCTCGCGTGGCAGTTCTACCACGACATCTTCGGCAAGGAGGTGCAGGACGCCACCACCTACTCCTATGTCTGGCTCGCCGATCAGATGGGGCACATCTGCATCGGGATCGTGCTGACGGCGCTGGTCGGCGCGCTGCTGCATCTCCTCGCGGGCAACGTCTTCATCGCGGGGCCGATCGCCTTCGTGCTGACCTCCGCCGGCGTCGCGGTCTGGGAGTATCTCGCCTTCACCGCCGGAGTTAAGAAGGCGACGGGTCGCTTCCCGCTCGATCAGGCTCTGCTGCTGCAGAACGCCATCATCGCGACCGCCTACATGGTGCTGGGCGCGGCGATCGGTCTCGGCATCTTGCTCGGCGGCACGCTCGGGCTCGAGATCGGCTTCCTGGTGGCGGTGCTGGGCTTCCTCGCGGCGCCCTATTGGCTCAAGCAGAAGATCGTCTGGCAGAAGGCGTCGCTTCCCTATGTCGCGCGCCTCTCCGAGGCCTCGCTCACCATCTCCGACGCCGACGCCAAGACCGTGCAGGCCATGCTCGACTCGGGCGCGCCGCCGCAGCTTGCGCCGCGGCAGATCGTGATCGCCGGCGCGATCGGCACCGGCCGCACCGCGCTCTCGATCGGGATCGGCACCGAGCACGCCTTCAAGGACCGGAGCGTGCGCTACTTGAGCCTCGACGAGCTCCTGGAATTCGCGGCCGGCAGCGACAAGGCCGCGACGCCGCCCAAATACGACGACGACCCCGGCCCGCCGAACATCCTCTACTGGCCGTGGTCCCAGGCGCAGGTGCTGATCGTCGACGACATCGGCCCCATCGTCGAGAGCGTGCCGGGCCAGGACGGTCCCGCGGCGCTCAAGGCGCTGCTCAAGGACCGTCTCGGCAAGATCCGCGACGAGCTCAAGCTCCGCGACACGATCTGGGTCCTCGGCGACCCCGGCACGGATGCAGCGATGCACGCCTACGTCAAAGCCATCGCCGATTTCTGCGAAGGCGCCGCCGCGCCCACGGTGGTGCGCTTGAGCGAGGCGAACAAGGCGATTCCATCCGCGCCGCCGGCACCGCCGAAGCCTGCGCCCGCGCCGGCTGCTGCGCCGGCCGCACCCACCGCTGCGTCAACTGCGCCCGCGGCCGCAACGCCGTCCGCGGCCATAACGCCGTCGGCCGCTGCGACAGGATCTCCAGCGCCGAAGGCCCTGGCCTCGGCTGCCGTGGCCGATCCCCGGCAAGGGCCACCGCACACACATCATCATCGCCAGTCCTGACGCGAGACAGCGTCGAGACCGCGAGCGCACTTTCGGGATTGACGGGTCATTCGTGGAAGCCGCGGCACGCGATTTTGGTCGGGCGCTGTTCGCAACATACGGGATTGGGCGTGCAGAACTCTGAACGCCGAGTCACCAGCGTAATCGACAGTTTGACGAAATTCTTGCAATCTGAGAGCTACAGGTGTAGAAATGTCGCAATGTGCGCATAGGTTTGACGATGATTTATCGACTCGAAATCGAGAACTTCTATTGCGTGAGAGACCCCGCGGTGATCGATCTCCGAATCGCGGAGAATGTTCCCGATGTACCTGGCCGTTTCGATCCACTGTTTCCACGTGCTGATGAACGCGCTCCACGCGTAATCGCGTTTTTCGGGCCAAATGCATCTGGCAAGTCGACGGTGCTTAAGGCGCTGGCGTTCATGGCGTGGTTTGCGCGCGACTCCTTTCAGCTTCAACCGAACGCGTCACTACCTTACGAGCGCTTCAACGACGCCGAAGCGCAATCTCTGCCGACACGTCTTGCCGTGGAGTTCAGCGGGCCGGTCGACCTTGCGGCCGATATCGGGACCGAAGGGACAATCTACGGCACCTGGCGATACGAATTGGAGATGAAGGGGCGCGAGCACGGAAATTCTGTTGTCCGCGAAGCATTGCGCCAAAAGCCGCTCGGTAAGGGCAAATGGACGCGTGTCTTCGAGCGTTCCGCAGGTGGGCTAACAGAAGCTGGAAAGATGTTCGGCCTCGCCGGATATAGCATGGTCATCGACAAGGTCAGAGACAATGCAAGTCTCATATCCACCCTCGCACAATTCGATCACAAGCCGTCGCTCCGCTTGCGCGATGCCGCTGCCAGAATCTACACGAATATCCTTCTCGACCGAACGGACACCCCCGACCCCGATCTCATACGTTATTACGCGACAAACCCGAACGTGGTTGAGGCGCTGAACAGAGAGATCGAGCGAATTGATGTCGGCATACGCAGGATGGAGATCCATAACACGCCGACAGGCCCGGTCGCGCAGTTTGTGCACGAAGGCTTGCAACAGCCGATGCACTGGGTCTTAGAGAGCCACGGGACTCGGTCATTCATTCGATATTTCCCGATGTTGTATGCCGCGCTCGCAAATGGGAGCATGGCGCTCGTTGACGAGATTGACGTCTCGATTCACCCACTTGTCTTGCCGGAAATAGTTCGCTGGTTTCATGATCCTGAGCGCAATCCGCGGGGAGCGCGGCTTTGGATGACGTGCCACGCGGCATCGTTGCTGGAGGACCTACTGAAGGAAGAAGTGTTCCTCTGTGAGAAGGACGGACTCGGACGCACGAGCATTTATAGCTTGCAGGATGTCAAGAGGGTTCGACGAGCCGACAACCGCTATCGGAAATATCTGTCGGGCGTATACGGCGCGGTCCCCCACATCGGATGAGACGCCGCGCCATAATCCCGCCAAGGCGACCGGTTTTCCTCGGTGCCGAAGGCAAGAGCGAAGCGGGGTATGCTGCACTATTGGCGCGCATTGCTCGAGATGGATTGAGCCCTGCGATTCATATTCACGTCGAGGTACTGCAGCCTGGTGCGGGCGATCCGCTGGAACTGATCGAGCGCGCGATCCAGAAGATCCACGAAATCGAACGGCGACGCACCCCGCTTTGGGTCAAAGCTGTTCTCCTCGACCGCGGTGCCCGCGATAAAATGGAGAGCGCCATCGCTCGGGCACGAGCGGTTGGAATCGCACATTTGATCTGGCAAGACCCCGATCACGAAGCAATGTTGCTGCGGCATCTTCCTGGGTGCCAACATTTGCGACCGGCGGCGGGAGCCAGTTTCGAGGCAATTCGGCGCCGCTGGCCCGATTACAGCAAGGGCATGCCGGCGCAGCAGCTGGCACAGCGGATCAACATCGAGCACATTCGCATGGCATGTACCGGGGAGCCACACCTCCGGGATTTCCTCATCAAGATCGGACTCCTTTAGACAATTGAGGAAGAGCGCGGAGTAAGAATTCGGTAGGTGGTCACCCCCCAATCGCAATCCTCCGATAGCTGAGCGCCTCCGCCACGTGGAGCCGCCGCACATGCGCGGCGCCGTCGAGGTCGGCGAGGGTGCGGGCGACGCGGAGCACACGGTGATAGCCGCGCGCGGAGAGGTGGAGACGATCCGCCGCATCGAGCAGGAGCTTTCTTCCTTCGGGATCGGGGGCGGCGATCTCGTCGAGGAGCTGGCCGTCGGCCTCGGCGTTGGTACGGATGCGGCGGTCCTCCGGAAGTGCTGCGTAGCGCTGGGTCTGGCGGGCGCGGGCTTTGGCGATGCGGGCTGCGACCTCGGCGCTTCCCTCGGCGGGCGGCGGGAGCGCGAGGTCCGCGGGCCTCACCGCGGGCACGTCGATGTGGAGATCGATGCGGTCGAAGAGCGGGCCCGAGATCCGCGATTGATAGTCGAGGGCGCAGCGCGGCGCGCGGCCGCAGCCCTGGCGGGGATCGTCGAGATGGCCGCATTTGCAAGGGTTCATCGCGGCGACGAGCTGGACGCGCGCGGGATATGTCACGTGCGCGTTGACGCGCGCGACCGTCGCGCGGCCCGTCTCCATCGGCTGGCGCAGCGCCTCCAGGGTCGCGCGCTGGAACTCCGGAAGCTCGTCGAGGAAGAGCACGCCCAGATGCGCGAGGCTCACCTCGCCCGGACGCCCGCGCTGGCCGCCGCCCACGAGCGCGGGCGTCGAGGCGGAGTGGTGGGGATCGCGGAAGGGCCGCTGCCGCAGGAGCTTCCCGTCGCGCAGCAGCCCCGCGACGGAATGGATCATCGAGACCTCCAGCGCCTCCGCGGCATCGAGCGGCGGCAAGAGCCCCGGAAGCCGCGCCGCCAGCATCGATTTTCCGGCCCCCGGCGGGCCGATCATCAGGAGGTTATGGTTTCCGGCCGCCGCCACCTCGAGCGCGCGCTTCGCCGTCTCCTGGCCCTTGATGTCCTTGAGGTCGGGCGGGGCGGGGCCGGGCTCCGCGACTTTCGGCACGGGCGGCGAAAGCACCTGCGCGCCCTTGAAATGATTGATGAGGGCGAGGAGCGAGGGTGCCGCCAGCACCTCGACCTCGCCCGCCCAAGCGGCCTCGCCGCCGGAGGCCGCGGGACAGATGAGGCCGAGCTCGCGCTCCGCCGCCGCCATCGCCGCCGGGAGCACGCCCGCGACCGGCAGGAGCGCGCCGTCGAGTGCCAGCTCGCCCAGCGCCAGATAGCCCTGCACCTCGTCGCGCGGGAGCACCTCCATCGCCGCGAGAAGCCCGAGCGCGATCGGGAGATCGTAATGGCTCCCTTCCTTCGCGAGATCGGCGGGTGCGAGGTTGACGACGATCCGCCGCGGCGGCAGTGCCAAGCCCAGCGCGTTGAAGGCCGCGCGCACGCGCTCGCGCGATTCCGCCACCGCCTTGTCCGGCAGCCCCACCACCATGAAATTCACGATGCCCGAGGTGATCGTGACCTGTGTGTCGATCTCGAGCACTTCGATCCCCGAGAAGGCCACCGTCTTCACGCGCGCGACCAAAGTGCTGCTCCTTCGCAACTCTCTCAAGAACGCAGTCTAGCCTAGTGTCCCGGCGCGTAGTAGGCCAGCAGCGCGCCCATGGTGAGGATCGAGAGAGCCGTCGAGATCAGCACCGAGGAAGCCGCGCGGGCGACGTAGATCTCGTAGCGCTGCGCCAGGATGAAGGCGTTGGAGCCCGTGGGGAGTGCCGCGCAGCAGACGGCGACCGCGGTGTCGAAGGCGTCGAGGGCGAAGATCTCCGTCGCGAAGAGATAGACCGCGAGCGGCAGCAGGAAGAGCTTGATCGCGACGACCGTGAGGCTCTCGCGAAGATCGCCCGCGATCCGGAAGCGCGCGATGGTGGCGCCCAGCGAGAAGAGCGCAGCGGGTGTGGCCGCCGCCGCGAGGAGATCGATGAAGCGGCCCATCATCGCGGGGATGCCGAGACCGAGCTCGCGCCAGAGGAAGCCCGCGATGATCGCGGCGATGACGGGATTGCCGAGGATCGCGAGGAGGGTCGCCTTGGCGGTGTGCAGGATCTCGCCGCCGTGTCCGCGGCCGATCTCCACCACGACGGTCGCGAGCGAGAGCAGGATGATCGAGTGGAGGCTGATGATGAGGCTCAAGGGCACGAGCCCCGCCTGGCCGAAGGCGCTGACGATGAGGGGAATGCCGAGCTGCACCGAGTTCGAGAAGGCCGTGCTCATCCCCATGAGCCCCATCTCCGCGAAGCTCAGCGCGAAGAGGAGCCGCCCCAGCGCCATGCTGAGAGCGAAGATCGTGAGCGTTCCCGCGAAATAGGCCCCGAGGAGGCCGAAGGAGCCCCCGGTGGGCGGCGGCTCCCCGGCCATGCCGCGGAAGAGCAGCGCTGGAATGGCGGCGTAGTAGACGAAGACGCCGAGCCCCCGCGCTCCTTCCGCCGAGAAAAGTGGCGTGCGGCCGAAGGCGTAGCCCACGAGGATCAAGGCGAAGACCGGCAGCACGATTTCCGCGACGGCGCTCATGCGAAGGGAATAGCGCGCCATCGCCGCGAGGTACATGGCGATTGCCACTTGCGCGCTCGCGCGCGCTTTGGCTCAAATGAAAACGAATGGGGTCTCAAGGGGGGCTTCCGATGCATGCCGGAAAATGGGCGTGGGGCGCGGCCCTGGTCGCCGCCCTCGTCTTCGCATCGGCCGCGCGCGCGGCGCAACCTTTTCTCATCGACGACGGCCTGATCGACGCCGAAGGACAGCTCGAGCTGGACGTCCTGGGAACGGCGACCTGGTCGAGCCTGGGCAAGACCGGCGTGCTGCCGAGCGTCGAAGTCGATTACGGCGTGCCCGGCATCCCGAGATTGCAGCTTCACGCCCGCCTGCCTTTCGCCTTTAACCAGCCCACGGGCCAGAGCCTGCAATGGGGCGTGGGCGATGCCGAGATCGGGGCCAAATTCCGCATCGACCCCAACATCGACGATCCCAAGGCGCTGGCGGTGGTGGTGGAGCCCTTCGTCGATTTCCCCAGCGGCGACGCCGATCGCGGCCTCGGCACCGGACGAACCCACGCCTTCCTCCCGGTCTTCGCGAGCATCCAGCTCGACTCCGGCGTGAAGCCCTTCGGCGGCGGCGGCTATTGGATCAATCCCGGTCCCGGCAACAAGAACTACTGGTTCTTCGGCGCGGGCGCCTCCGGCGACGTCCCCATCGGCGAGCTCTCCTTCACCCTCGGCGGCGAGGTCTTCCACTCCACCCCCTCGGTGGAAGGCGCAAAGCCCACGACCGGCTTCGACGTCGGCGGCCTCTACAACTTCAACGACGATCATCACCTCTTCTTCACCATCGGCCGCGGATTGCAAAACGCGAACACCACGAACCGGCTCACGATCCTCTTCGGCTACCAGGGCTTTTTCGGCGGCCCCGAGGAAACGAACGAGAAGAAGGAATAGGCGCGAGGGGACGCTTTTCCGGCGGGAGCGGGAGGCGTAGACTCCGCGCCATCGATCGAGCCAGGGAGACGCGCCATGGCGATATCGCTCGACTACAAGCCCGCCGACCTCGTCGCCGACCTCCGCCGGATTGCGGCTGAGACCAAGGACCCGCTGGAGATCGTGCAGCTCGTGCGCGCGCCCGCGCGGCGCTTGGCGCTCGCCAAGGGCTGGCTCACGCCCGAGCATTTCAAGTGCGACCCCAAGGACGGTTTCAGTCTGCATCTCCTGCACGAGGAGCCGGACCATGGCCTCGCCGTCTTCGCGGCGTCGTGGCTGCCGGGCCGCGGCATCACGCCCCACAACCACGGCACCTGGGCCGTCGTCACGGGCATGGTCGGGCGCGAGACCAACGTCTTCTGGCGCCGTACGGACGACGGCACGCGCCCGGGACATGCGACGCTCGTCGAGACCGGCCGCACCGTCTTCGGTCCCGGCGAGACCGTGCACTTCATGCCCGACGACATCCACAGCGTCCGCAACGAGACCGGCGAGGTCACGGTCTCCCTCCACATCTACGGCCGCCACATCAACCACACCCACCGCAGCAAATTCGATCCCGCGGCGGAACGCGAGGAGCCGTTCGTGCTGGCGGTGGATTAAAGGGAAGCTGTCAGCTATCAGCCGTCAGCTTTCAGCCGTTGCTCATGACCCGACCGACTTTCGCCGACCTCCCCCTCGAGGGGGAGGGGCGAATAAAGCTGATAGCTGAAAGCTGACGGCTGACAGCTACTCTTACTCTTCCTCCCGCATCTCCCGCTCGCGCAGGAGACCGTCGAAGCGCTCGAGCGTCGCCTCGACGCGCGCCATCACCGAGCCCGCGGGATAACGGCCGTCGGGGCCGGGACGGCCGGGGTCGAGGCCGGCGAGAAGCTCCAAGGCATCGTGCACGTCGGTCATGGTCCAGAGGTGGAAGCGGCCCGCGGCAACGGCAGACGCCACCTCCTCGCGCAGGACCACGTGGCTCGCATTGGCGGCGGGGATCAGCACGCCCTGGCGTCCGGTGAGGCCGCGGTTGGCGCAGGCGCGATAGAAGCCCTCGATCTTGTCGCTGGCGCCGCCGATGGGCTGGCTCTCGCCGGTCTGGTTGACGGAGCCGGTAATCGCGACGTCCTGGCGGAGCGGCGCCTCCGCGAGCGCGGAGAGCACGGCGACGAGCTCGCCCATGGAGGCGCTGTCGCCCTCGACGCCACCATAGCTCTGCTCGAAGGTGACGGAGGCCGAGAAGGAGAGCGGCAAGCGCCGCGCGAAGCAGCCGCTCAGATAGCCGCCGATGATGTAGACGCCCTTCTGCTGGATGGGCCCGCCCATCTCGGTCGCGCGCTCGATGTTGACGATGCCGCGGCGGCCCGCGTGGACCCGGGCGGAGATGCGCACGGGCATGCCGAAGCTGTGGTCGCCGAGGTCGCGCACGGTGAGGCCGTTCACCTGGCCGACGCGGCTCCCCTCGGTGTCGATGAGCAGCATGCCCTCGCGGATCGCCTGCTGCGCGCGGTCCTCGACGCGGGCGCCGCGCTCGGCCCGGAGCGCGAGCGTGCGCAGCACCTGCGGAAGCTCGATTGCGCGCTTGCGCTCGGCCCGCGCGAGCGCCGCCGCCTCGATCACGAGGTCCTCGACCCGCTCGAAGCTCGCCGCGAGCTTCCGCCTGTCGCCCGCCCAGCGCGCGGTCTCCGCGAGGAGCCGCGCCACCGCCGCGTCCTCGGCGCCGCCCTCGAGGTGCCGGCTCGCCATCCGTCGCACCAGCGAGGTATAGACCGCGAGGTTCGCCGCGTCCGCCGGCAGGTCCGGATCGATGTCGGCCTTGATCTTGAAGTAGGTCGCGAAATCGGGATCGACGGAGAAGAAGGCGTAATACCAGCGCGGCGCGCCCACGATCACGACCTTGAGGTCGAGCGGGATCGCATGCGGCACCGGCGCGCCCGCGAGCGGCGGGCCGGGGCTCTGCGGCGGCTCGATGCGGATGCAGCGATCGCGGAGCGCCCCCTTGAGGAAGGTCCAGACCATCGGCTCCGCCGCGACGGACTCCGCGCGGAGCACGAGGATGCCTCCGTTCGCGTGCTGGAGCGCGCCCGCGCGGATGTGGCGATGATCGGTGACGGCGATGCCGCCGATCATCCGGTACTCGAAGCGGCCGAAGATCTTCTCGTAGCTCGGATGCGGCTCCAGCACGACCGGCGCCTCGCCGTTGTCGCCGTGATCGACGAGGAGATTGACGCCGTAACGCTCGTCAAGCACCTCCTCCCGCGCGCGCTCGGTCTCGGCATCGGCCGAAGGCGCCAGCACGTCCAGATGATCGATGAGATCCGCGCGAAGCTCGACGATCCAGCGCCGGAGGCCCGCATAGGTCCCGAACTCCGCCGCGATCGGGTCCATGAGCGGCGCAAGCGCGGCATCCGCGGCCTCCCGCCGCGCCTCGCGCACGACCTCCGCGAATTTCACCTCGCTCTGCCGTGCCGCCTGGACGAAGAGCCCGAGGTTCTGGCGCACGGCCGCGAAGCCCTCGAGCCGGCGCTGGCGCTCCGCCTCCGGGAGCCGTCCCAGCGCCTCGGGCTCGTTGCCGGGGAGCGGATTGAGCGCGAGGCCCTGCGGCGTGCGCTCGATCTTGAGGCCGCGCTCGGCGGCAAAGGCCTCGAGCTCTGCGAAGGCGGCGCCCACGGCCTGCTGCATCGACTGGCTCTCGCGGTCGAGGCGGGCCGCGAACTCCGCGGCCTCGAAGGCGCGGGCGAGCGATTGGCGGAACGCCGGAACGAGCGCCGCGATCCGGTCGCGGAAGAGGCGCCCGTGCCCCGCCGGCAGGCGATAGGGCTGCGGCCGGTCGGGATGCCGGAAGTTCTGGAGATAGAGCCAGTCCGAGGGCGGCGGCAGGGTCTTGGCGTGCTCGGCGAGAAGCTCCAGCGTCGCGGTCATGCGCCCGCTGCGGTCCTCGCCGACGACGAAGATGTTGAAGCCCATCTCCGGCACGCGGAGCCCGAAGGCGAGCGCGTCCCGCGCGCGGCGGTGCGAGGAGAGATCGAGAATGTGCGGCGGCTCGGCCACCGTGGGCGCGGGGAGCGCGAAGGCGGGCGGCCCGACGGCGTCGGCGGCGAGCGGGCGCGCGCTCATGCGGCCGTCCGTGCGCCGCGCTCCCTCAGCCGCCGCTCGATCGCGTCCCAGATCAGCGCCTCGATCTTCTTGCCGTCGAGGCGGTTGATCTCCTGGATGCCCGTGGGGGAGGTCACGTTGATCTCCGTCAGGCACTCGCCGATCACGTCGATCCCCACGAAGACGAGGCCTTGCTCCTGCAGCACGGGGCCGAGCGCCGTGCAGATCTCGCGCTCGCGCTTGGTGAGGTGGGTCTTCTCCGCGCGTCCCCCGACGTGGAGGTTGGCGCGCGCCTCACCTTCGGGCGGCACGCGCAGCACGCCGCCCGCGGGCTCGCCGTCGACGAGGATGATGCGCTTGTCGCCCTGGCGCACCGAGGGCAGATAGCGCTGCACCATGATGGGCTCGCGGTAGAGCGTGGTGAAGAGCTCGAGGAGCGCGTTCAGATTGTCGTCCTCGGGCCGGAGATGAAAGACGCCGGCGCCGCCGTTGCCGAAGAGCGGCTTCAGGATGATCTCGCCGTGCTCCCGGCGGAAGGCGACGATCTCGTCGCGGTCGCTGGTGACGATCGTGGGCGGCATCAGCGCCGCGAAATGCGTCGCAAAGAGCTTCTCCGGCGCGTTCCTCACGCTCACGGGGTCGTTCACCACGAGCGTCGTCTCGCGCACGTGCTCGAGGAGGTGGGTCGCGGTGATGTAGGCCATGTCGAAGGGCGGGTCCTGGCGCATCAGGATCACGTCCGCCGCCGCGAGATCGATCGTTTCCATGGGTCCGAGCGTGTAGTGCCGGCCGGGCTCGCGGCGGACCTCGAGCCGCTGTCCCCGCGCCGTCAGCCGGTCGCCGCGGAGCGTGAGCCGCCACGGCAGATAGTGATAAAGCGCATGCCCCCGCGCCTGCGCCTCGAGCGCGAGGACGAAGGTCGAATCGGCGTCGATGTTGATGGACTCGATCGGGTCCATCTGGATGGCGACGACAAGGCCCATGGTGTCTCATCCCTTGCGAATTTCGCGGGGAGTATCGG
>DATKNV010000080.1:0-41221 GCA_035541215.1 Allostellaceae bacterium
AGGGCTGCCACCCTGTTCCTGACCGGAGGGCCGAAACCCAATTACCCTCGAAGGGCGCGTACCTCAGAAGGACCAGAGGACCCGACTGCTAATCGGGAAGACGGGAGTTCGAGTCTCCCCGCGCCCACACCTTTTCTTACCATAGATGGGAGGCCGTTGTGAATCCGTCAACGGTCATGAACTTTTTGCTTGACGCTAAGCATATAATTTCAGATACTCGGAGCATGAAAAAGCTGCCCCTCGCCAAGCGTGCCAAAATCCTCTCGATGCTCTGCGAGGGATCGGCCATGCGGGCGATCGCTCGGGTCGAGGACGTGAGCATCAACACCGTGAGCAAGCTGCTGGTGGACGCGGGCCTCGCTTGCGCCGCCTTCCATGACGAGCGAGCACGCGGGGTGAAGGCGAAGAAAGTTCAGTGCGACGAAATCTGGTCCTTCACTTATGCCAAGGCCAAGAACGTGCCGACCGCGAAGGCCGCACCGGAGCGGGCGGGCGATACCTGGACCTGGGTCGCCCTGGATAGCGACAGCAAGCTGATTGTCTCCTATCTCGTGGGCAGTCGTGACAGCGAATACGCGATGGCCTTCATGGACGATCTGCGCGGACGGCTGGCGAACCGTGTGCAGCTCACGACTGACGGCCACAAGGCCTACCTCCAGGCGGTCGATGATGCCTTCGGCATCGACGTGGATTACGCCATGCTGGTGAAGCTTTATGGCGAGGCGCCCAAGACCGAGGCGCGCTACAGCCCCGCTGAGTGCATCGGTGCCCGCAAAGAACGGATCACCGGCAACCCAGACCGCGCCCATGTGAGCACGTCGCATGTTGAGCGCTCGAACCTTTCGTTTCGGATGCACATGCGGCGCTTCACGCGACTGACGAACGCGCATTCCAAGAAATTCGAGAACCACTGCCACATGATCGCGCTCTACACGATCTGGTACAATTTCGTGCGGACGAATAGCGCAGTTCGGATGCCCCCGGCGATGGCGGCGGGGATCGCAACTAGCCCAATGACGATGGAGGAGATCGTCGGGCTTATCGACGCGGCAGAGGGACCGCCGAAAAAGCGCGGTCCTTACAAGCCACGAAATTCAGACTGAGACAGTGCCCGCATGGGTCCTCGCTCGACAGGAGCGGCGCATTCCGTTATTGAACCGCCTTTCATTCGGCAGGAGAGCGAGGTCATGGCGAATAGCGCGGTCGTGGGGGTCGTGGGCGCAACCGGGGCGGTGGGCTCCGAGCTCGTGAAGGTCCTCCATGACCGAAAATTCCCGCTGCGGGAGGTCCAGCTCTTCGCCTCCGAGCGCTCGGCCGACCGCAAGCTCGAAACGGCCTTCGGTCCAAACGTCGTCCGGCGCTTCGAGCTCGAGACGGCGCGGCGCTGCGACATCGTCTTCCTCTGCGTCTCCGGCGATTTCGCGCGGCAATACGCGCGGCCGCTCGCGGAGAGCTCGCTCGTGATCGACAGCTCCTCGGCGCTTCGGATGCTTCCGGACGTGCCGCTGGTGATCCCCGAGATCAATCCCGAGACCATGCGCGGGCACCGGCTCATCGCGAACCCCAACTGCACCATGGCGGTGGCGGCGGTGGCGCTCTGGCCGCTCCACAAGGCCTTCGGCCTCAAGAAGGTGATCGTCTCGAGCTACCAGGCCGCGAGCGGCGCGGGTGCGGAAGGCATGACCGAGCTGGTCGAGGGCACGAGGGACTACCTCGCGGGAAAGCCGGTACGGCATGCGGTGTTCGCGCATCCCCTCGCCTTCAACGTGGTGCCGCAGATCGACCGGTTCCACGAGAACGGCTACACCTTCGAGGAGATGAAGGTGTGCTGGGAGATGCGGAAGGTCTTCGGCGAGCCCGATCTCCCCGTGAGCTGCACTTCGGTGCGCGTGCCGACGATGCGGGCGCACGCGGAGGCGATCACCATCGAAACCGAGAAGCCCATCGCGCCGGAGGCGGCGCGCGCGGTGCTGGAGAAGGCCGCGGGCGTGCGCCTCGTCGACGACCGCGCCAAGAGCGCCTATCCCATGCCCATCACGGCGAGCGAGCGCTACGACGTCGATGTCGGCCGCATGCGCCAGAGCCTGATCTTCGGCGCGCACGGCCTCGATCTCTTCGTCTGCGGCGACCAGCTCCTCAAGGGTGCGGCGCTCAACGCCGTGCAGATCGCGGAGCGCGCGATCTGAGCATTGCGCCTACTTGAAGGGGTTGGGTAACGGGAGGCCGCCTCCGGAGGACTTTCCGCCGGAGCCGCCGCCGGGCATGCCGGGGACCGCCCCCTTCAAGGTGTCGACCGCGCCGCCCACGCCGCCCTTCACGATCCCCGCGATATCCGGCACGTAGCTCAGATTGTCCCAGGGACCCTGGACGTTCACAGGCACGTTGAGGCCCGCGACCTTCGGCGTCACCTTGTAGTCGACCCGCCGCTGCGGCAGATCGATGGTGCCGGCGCCCTCGGCCTTGAGGCCCGGCGAATCCAGGACGAGATCGTTGTTGTGAACGATCCCGTTGGTGACGGTGAAGGTGCCCGTGAGATGCGAGAACTTGGTCTCGCCGCCGCCGCCGCCGGAGAGCACGTTGCCGACCGCGGAAGTGGCGCTGTTGAGCATCTTCAAGAGGTCCATTCCCTTGATCTGCCCGTCCGCGATGTTCATGTTGCCCTTGCCGTTGAGGGCACTGACGAGAGCGCGCTGGGATTGGCCTTTCGAGGTGAGTGCGACGGTGATGTTGCCCTTGCCCGTGAGCTTGTCGAGGCTCATCGCGTCGCTCAGCAGCGGCTCCATCTGCACGCCCGTGAGGTTCGCATTGAGCGTGACCGCCATCGGGTTGGCGCCGCCGTCGAGCACGACACTGGCCTTGCCGCCGCCCTGATAGGCCGCGAGGTCCGTGAGCTCCACGTCCATGCGCCCGTTGTTGACGCGCACGGTCATGGCGCTCTTCTCGACGTGGATTTTGCGATACTTGATTGCGTTCGCGGCGATCTTGAAATCGACATCGGCGGTCTTGAGGCCGGCGACGTCGATGCGCTCGTCGCTCCAGCCGGAGCTCGCGCCGCCGCCGCCGCCTCCCGCTCCGCCACCGCCCTGGCCTTCCGGCGCCAGATAGGGATTGAGATCGAGCGCGGCGAGGTCGAGATCACCCTTAATCGAGGGACGCGCGCCGCCGGTATTGACGGTGAGATCGCCCTTGCCCTTGATCGCGTCGAAGGAAAGCTGCGCCTCCGTGAATTTGATCTCCGAGCTCGACGCCGCGAGCTTGCCGACGATCGAGATCTCGCCGGTCTTCAGGCGCTCGCCCGCAAGGGGATGGCCCAGCCATGCCGCGAGCTTGCGCAGCGACGGCACCTTAAGATTGATCGTTCCACTCCCGCTGGTCGAGGCGGCCGACGCCTTGCCCTTGAAGTCGAAGGTGACGAGCTCCGAGGTGAGCGAGGCGGTCGTGTCGCTCCCGGCTGCACCGATGAGATCGCCGGCCTTGGCCACGTCGAGCTTCAGATTGAGGACGACGGCGTTGAAGCGCGCGGAGCCGTCCGCCTTGAGCGGCGAATCGAGGCTCGGCAGCGAGACCGTCATGTTGATCTTGTCGACGGTCTTGTGCTCGTCGGAGCGCTGATCGGTGTAGTTGACCGTCCCGTTCTCGAGCCGCACGTCGCCGAGGCGTATCGAGCCGAGCGCGCCCGCCGCCCCGCCGCCTCCGGCAGCGGCGGGCTGCTGCGGCGCCGCGCCCGTCCCGCCGGCGGGCGTGAAGTTCCAGTTGCCTCGGCCCTGCTTGTCGACTTCCAAGTCGATGACGGGATCGACGAGCACGAAGCGGTCGACGACGATCGTCTTCGAGAGCAGCGGCAGGAGCTGGACCTGCACCTCGAGCTTGCCGAGCGTCACCATCGGCTTCGCGGCGCCGGGCGCATTGGAGAGGGCGACCTTGCTCGCGGAGATCGCCGGGCTCGGCAGGATCGACAGGCTCAAGGGGCCGTCGATGGTCAGGTCGCGCCCGGTCGCGCTCTTCACCTGCGCGACGATCTCACCCTTGACGGTGTCGATCGAGATCACCATCGGGAGGATCAGAGCCGCACCGACGACGAGCAGCACCAATATTCCCACGACGATCCCTAGCCACTTTGCGAGCTTTCTCATGGGGTGCCTCCTTTGTACCGAAACCAGCGACCGCGGCAATCTAGCGCCGCGTTTGTTTCAGAAGATCGCGGATCTCCGCGAGCAGCTCCTCTTGCCGCGAGGGGGCGGGCGGCGCCGCCGCCTCCTGGGCTTTGCGGAAGCGGTTCACCTGCTTCACGACCACGAAGATCGCGAAGGCCACGATGAGGAACCGGATCACCGCGTTGATGAAGAGACCGTAATTCAGGGTCACCCCGCCCGCGGCCTTGGCGGCATCGATGCTCGCGTAACCGCTTCCCTTGAGGGTGATGAAGAAGTTGGAAAAATCGATCCCGCCCAGCAGCAGTCCCAAGGGCGGCATCAGGATGTCGTTCACCAGTGAGTTGACGATGCCCGTGAAGGCCGCCCCCACGATCACGCCCACCGCGAGATCGATCACGTTGCCCCTCGAGATGAATTCCCGGAATTCCTTGAGCATCGGCCCTCCCCTCCCGAAACCGCGATGGTAACGCAGAAATTGAAATGGAACGGTGACTGCAAAAAGCTAGAGGCTCAGCCCGCCATCGACGTGAATGGACTGGCCCGTGACATAGGCCGCATCGGGGCCGAGCAGGAATGCCAGCATCGCCGCCACCTCGTCCGGGCGTCCCAAGCGCCCGAGCGGCACGCGCTTTTTCGCGCGCTCGCGTCCGGCATCGTCGAGCGCGGCCTTCGTCCCGCGCTCCTTCGAGATGTAGCCGGGGACGACGCAGTTGACGGTGACTCCCGCCGGCGCGAGCTGCGCCGCGAGCGCGCGCGCGAGCCCCTCCATCCCCAGCTTCGCCGCCGAGGAGGCCGGGAAGATCTCGCCCTCGAGGCGGAAGACGTGGCCGACGAAGGAGCTCACAGCGAGGATGCGCCCGCGAGTCCCCGACTGGACGACCTGCGGCCGCGCGGCATCGGCCAGCAGGAAGAAGCCCATGAGGATCGCGTCGACCGAGCGTCGGAAGGCCGGCTCGTCGAGCTCGCCGAGGAGCCGGCGGTCGGCGAAGCCGGCATTCGCCACGAGCGCGTCGAGCCCGCCGAATGCGGCGACCGCCGCATCGACGAGGCGGCAGCCCGTCTCCGGCGCCGCGAGATCGCCGAGCTCGACCGCGCAATGAGCGCCTTTCGCCCGGCATTCCGCCGCGACCGCCTCCGCCTCCGCGCGGCGCTCGCGCGTGTGCAGGAGAATTTGCATCCCCGGCGCCGCGATCCGGCGGCAGAGCGCCGCGCCGATCCCGCTTGCGGCGCCCGTGACGAGAACGCGCAGCGGGGCAAGGCTCATCGCTCGCGCCAGGCGCGCGCGGCGCTGCCGGGATGACCGAAGTCCCGGGGCCGCAGGCCTGCCTGGAACCAGGTGATGAAGCTCACGATGTCGAAGACCGGCAGGCCCAGATGCTCGCGGAGCGCGCGCGCATAGGGCGGCATGTTCGTGCATTCCAGCACGATCGCGCCGAGATCGGGATTGGCGCGCTTGAGGACCTCGCCGGCCTCGAGGATATCGCGCTCCGCCGCGGCGGCGTCGAGCTCGGCCTCGTCGCCGAGCAAAACGCGGGAGAACTCGCGACCGCCGTCGGTGCCGACGATGGGGGTCGCGGGATCGACCCCTGCGGCGCGCAGATGCTCCGGCGTCAGCGATTTCGCGCTCACGGTGAGAATGCCGACCTTCCGTCCCGGCGGCAGCAGCGCCGCCACGAACGGCACCTGCATCAGGCTCGAGGTTGCGACGGGAACGCCGACGTGCCGCGCGATCTCCGCCTGGTAAAGCGAGAGGAAGCCGCAATTCGTGGTGATGCCGTCGGCCCCGAGCGCCACCAGCTCCTTGGCCGCGTCGAGGAACGCCGGCAGCAAGCCCTCCGCCTTCGCCTTCACCACGCGCTCGGGCGAGGCGCCCTTGACCACCTTGTAGAGCACGGGGAAAGGCCAGGTCTCGGCGTTGCCCATGTCGCCGGGAATTCTCGGGAAGCGCGCCTCCAGCATGAGGATGCCGACGGCGGCGCCGTAGATCGCCTTGCCGCCGCGGGCCGTGCGGGGAGCGGTCATGCGCGGGCCTCCTATGCCACCCACTCGCTCACGGGCGCCTTCGCCTCGTGGAGTGGCTGGCAGATCACGTCGACGAGGGTGGGCTCGCCGGATGCGACGGCTTCCCTGAGTGCGGGCACGAGCTTTGCAGGGTCCTCGACCGTCCAGCTCTTGACGCCGAAGGCGGCGGCGACCTTGGCGTGGTCGGTACGGGAGAAGTCGACGGAGAAATAGCGCTGATCGTAGCCGGTCTTCTGCCCGGCCTTGATCCAGCCGTAGACGGAATTGGAGATCACGACCATCGTCAGCGGCACCCTTAGCCGCATGATCGTCTCCATCTCGCCGGCGGTGAAGCCGAAGCTGCCGTCGCCCATCACCGACACGACCTTGAACCCGGGCCGCCCGAAAGAGGCGCCCACCGCCGCCGACATCGAATAGCCGAGCGCGCCGTGCGCGCGGTTCGAGATGAAATGCCGTCCGGGTCGCGCGAACTCGAAATAGGCGGAGACATAGGGACAGGGCGTGCCGGGATCGCAGACGACGACGGCATCCTCGTCGAGCACGGATTGCAGCGCCGCCACGATGCGCTCCGGCCGGATCGGCCGCTCCTCCGAGCGGGCGAGCTCCTGGAAGGCCGCGAATTTCTGCTGCTTCGCCCGCGCGACCGCATCGGCGCCAAGCGCGCGCGGCCCCGCCGGCGCCGGATGCGCCTCGAGCGCGCGCCGCAAGGCCGCAAGGGCAAGCCGCGCGTCCGCCACCATCGCGACCTCGGTCCTGTAGGTCGCCCCGATGACGCCGGGATCGGCGTCGATATGGACGATCGGCACCTTCCCCGGCGCCGGGTAGCGCCAGCGCTCGGTGGTGACGGAGCCGGCACGGCAGCCCACGAACACCACGAGATCGGCGCCCTTTACGATCTCCCGCGTCGGCGGGGTTCCGCCATTGCTGCCTACGACGCCGGCCGCGAGCGGGTGCCGCTCGCCGATGCTGCCCTTGCCGCTGATGGTGGTGGCGACGGGGGCGCCGAGCCGCTCCGCGATCGCCTGCAGCTCCGCTTCCGCGCCCGCGATCACCACGCCGCCGCCGCAGATGAAGAGCGGCGCGCGCGCCTTGAGAAGCAGCTCCGCCGCCGCCGCGATCCCCTTGGGATCGGGTCCCGCGCGGCGCGAGGGATAGCGGCCGTGCGCGGGATCGGCCCAGACCTCCTCCGCATTCACCGGCGCCTTCTGCACGTCGAAGGGAAATCCCAGATGCGCCGCGCCGGGCTTTTCGGAGGTCATCTCCTTGAAGGCCGCACGCACCCATTTCGGCACGTCCTCGCCGCGGTCGATGACGCGATTCCATTTCGTGAGCGGACGGAAGAGGCTCTGCTGGTCGAGCTCGGTCAGCGTGTAGCGGCCGCGCGAGGAGACGGAGATGTCGGTGGTGACCGCGAGGATCGGGATCGAGGATTCGTTGGCTTCGACGACCCCCGGCAGGATGTAGGTTGCGCCGCCGCCGCTCGGGCCCTCGCAGACGCCGACCTTGCCGGAGACGCGGGCGTAGCCGTCGGCCATGTAAGCGGCGGAGCGCTCGTCGCGCGTCAGGATGTGCGTGATCCCGTGATCGAGGCGGTAGAGCGCGTCGTAAAAGGGCAGGCTCGTGTCGCCGCAGAGGCCGAAGACGTGCTTGACGCCGTAGAGCTGCAGCATCCGCACGAAGGCTTCGGCGCCGTTTAGCTCGTTCATCGGGTTCCTCTCATCGCTCACTCAAGCGAAACGCTGCGGACGGAAGGGCGTCGCGTCGATCGCGGGCGTGCGGCCCGCGACGAGGTCGGCGACCACCTTGCCCGTGACCGGCGAGGCCGCCATGCCGACATGGCCGTGGCCGAAGGCGTATATCACGTCGGGCGTGCGCGTCGCCGGGCCGAGACAGGGCAACGAGTCCGGCATGCTCGGCCGATGCCCCATCCACTGCGAGAGCCGCTCCTCGGGATAGCTCGCCGAGAGGCCCGGGAAGAGCTTCCTCCCCTGCTCCAGCAGGATGCGCGCGCGGCGCCAGTCCGGCGGCGCCTTGAGGCCAGCGAGCTCGACGGTGCCGGCGAAGCGCAGCCCCGTCTCCATCGGCGTCGCCGCGAACTTGCCGTCGGCGTCGGCGATGGGCATGCGCGGCGTCACCTCGGGATCGCGGATCATGAGGTGATAGCCGCGCTCCGTCTCCAGCGGCACCTTGTCGCCGAGCATCGCTGCGAGCGGCCTCGACCAGGCGCCCGCCGCGACGATCGCGGCGTCGCAGGGCAGCTCGCCTTTGTCCGTGCGGATCGCCTTCAGGCGATTGCCCTCGAGCGTGAAGCCGAGCGCTTGCGCGCGATGAAGCTCCGCGCCGTTCCGCTGCAAGGCGCCCAGGAGCCCCAGCACCATGCGGTGGGGATTGCCGAGATGGCCATTCTCCTCGACGAGCACGCCGCGGGCGAATTCCCGGGAGACCGCGGGCTCGAGCTGACGCAGCTCGTCCGCGCTGAGCTCGGTCACGCCGACGCCGTTCTCGCGGCGCAGATTCCACGCGGGCTGATCCTTGGCGAGGCTCGCCTCCGAGCGATAGACCCAGAGATGACCCGCACGGTGGATGAGGTCTGCGACGCCTGCGTCCCTCGCGAGCGGCAGGAGCGTGTCGACCGACGGTGCGAGCATCGCCCGCAGCGCGCGCGCCTGCGCCGCCACGCGCTGCGGCGAGCCCGCGCGCACGAAGCGGATGAGCCAGGGCGCGAGCCACGGCAGATAGCGCCAGCGGATCGAGAGCGGACCCAAGGGATCGGTGAGCCAGTGCGGCACGTTGCGGATCGTCCCCGGCATCGACATCGGCACCACCGAGGAGCCGTTGAGCGCCCCGGCGTTGCCGAAGGAAGTGCCCTCGCCGGGATTGCCGCGCTCCACGATGAAGACGCGATGCCCGTCGCGCTGCAGAAAGCTCGCGGCGGTGACGCCGACCATGCCGGCGCCGATCACGCCTACCGTCTTGCCCATCGCTCTCCTCCGAGCGTCCGAAGTTTCTGATAGGCCTCGGCGAAGAGCGCCGCAAGCCCGCCGATGTAGCTGCGCATCAGCGCGATCACCAGCAACGCGAAGACCACCATGTCCCACTCCCCGTATTTCTGCAGGAAGATGAGAGTGAGATGGATCGGCGCGGTCGCGATCAAGGGTCCGACGAAGGATCCGAGCCCGCCCACCACAACCATGATGATGAGGGTCGCCATGACGCTGAAATCCGCGCGCTGGGGGCTCAGAACCACGTCGTAATGCGCGTAGAACGCGCCGGCGAGGCCGGCGATCGCGCTGGTGAGCGCGAAGACCAGGACCTTGACCCGCGTGGTATCGACGCCCAGCGTCTCCGCCCTGAGCTCGTCGTCCTTGATCGCACGCATGAAGTAGCCGATGGGCGAGCGCACCAGCAGATACATGCCGAGGATCGTCGCCGCGGCGAGCGCGAGGAAAGTGTAGTAGTAGGGCGTCGGCCGCAAATGGCCGAAGAGCGAGGGCACGGAAAGGCCGAGCTCGCCGCGCGTGATCGGATAGGCCGCGGTCAGGAGAATGTGGAAGGTCTCCGCGAAGGCCCAGGTGGCGATCGCGAGATAGATCGCGCGCATCCGCAGCACGATCCGCCCGAGCAGGTAGCCGAGCGCTGCCGAGAGCAGCATCGCCGCGGGAATGCTGAGCCAGAGCGGCGTCTCGAAATAGCGGATCAGCAGGCCGGTGGTGTAGCCGCCGATCGCGGCGAAGCTCTGATGCGCAAGCGAGAACTGTCCGGTCATGCCCGCGAGGAGATTCCAGCTCGCGGCGAGGATCGTGTAGTAGAGGCATTGCACGAGCACATGGACCGTGTACTCGCGCGCGAAGAGCGGGACGAGCGCCAGCGCCAGCGTCACGGGGACCGCGACCCCCGCGAGGCGGCGCCAATCCACGAAGGCGAAGGCGCGGGTCATCCGAGGAGGCACTCCTGGATCAGCGCCTCGATGCGCTGGGGCCCGAACTCGCGCGCGGGCCCCGCCGCCTTGATGCGGCCGAGATTGACGAGATAGAGGTGATCCGCGTGCGGCACCGCCTCCTCGATGTTCTGGTCGACGAGGAGGATGGTGGTGCCGATGCTCCTGCGCGCGGTCAGCAGCAGCTCGTAGACCTGCGCAACGAGATTGGGAGCGAGCCCCGCCGTAGGCTCGTCCACCAGCATGAGCATGGGCTCCGTCATCATCTCCCGCGCGACCGAGAGCATCCGCCCCTGCCCGCCGCTCAGCGCGCCCGCGCGCGCGCGGCGGCGCTCCGCCAATACGGGGAAAATCTCGTAGACCCGCGCGATCTGCCGCGCGAGCCGCGCCTTGTCGCGGCGGAAGATCCAGCCGCCCATGCGCAGGTTCTCCTCGACCGTCAGATAGGGGAAGGTGTTGATCTCCTGCGGCACGTAGCTGATGCCGCGCGCCTTGATCTCCGAGGGCTCAAGCGATTGGATCGCCTCACCGCGGAAGCGGATCGCGCCGGCATGCGGCTTCAGGAAGCCGAAGATCGTGCGCAGCAGCGTCGACTTCCCCGCGCCGTTGGGGCCGATCACGAGGGTGAGGCTCTGCTCCGGCACGGTGAGCGACAGATCCTGCAGGATGTCGATGCCGCTCTGATAGGCGGCGCGGATGTCCTCGACGGCGAGGATGTCGCTCATGTCCAGGCCTTGCCGAGATAGGCCGCCACCACCTCGCGCTTGGCCGCGACCTCGTCGAGCGTGCCTTCCGTCACCACGCGCCCCTCGATCAGCACCGTCACCTTGTGGCAGAGCTTGCGCATCACAGCCATCTCGTGGCTCACGATCACGAAGGTGACGCCGCGGCTCTTGTTCGCGGTGAGGATCAGCTCGACGATCGCGTCCTTGATCACGGGGTTGATGCCGGCGAAGGGCTCGTCGAGGACGTAGCAGCGGAGCTCCGGCACCATGAAGCCCGCGGCCACCTGAAGGAGGGCGCGCTGGCCGCCGGAGAGCCGCTTCGCGGGCTCGTCGGCGAGGCGGTCTAGGGTGGTGAGCGCGAGGAACTCCTCGGCGAGGCGTTTCCCTTCGGCGATGTCGCCGGTGCCCGTGAGATAGGGCAGCAGCAGGTTCTCACGCACGCTCAGATTGCCGAAGATGCGGCAGACCTGGAAGGTGCGAAGGAGCCCCTGCGCGGCGATCTCGTGCGGGGCGAGGCCGAGGAGGCTTTGCCCGCGCATCCTGATCTCGCCGGAGCTCGGGGGATAGATCCCCGTGATGAGATTGGCGAGCGTGGTCTTGCCCGCGCCGTTGGGGCCAATGAGACCGCGGATCTCGCCCTCGGCGACGGAGAGGTTGACGGCATCGTTGGCGAGCAGGCCGCCGAAGCGCTTGCTGAGGTCGGTGGTCTCCAGGAGTGCGACCATGCTGCCTCAGGCCTGCCGCACGCGCTCGCCAAAGAGGCCCGTGGGCTTGATCAGCAGGACGACAAGGACCAGGAGGAAGCCGTAGACGTTCTGATAGGGCGAGGCGATGAAGGCCGCACCCAGGGATTCCACCACGCCCAGCATCACCCCCGCGATGAGCGCGCCGGGGATCGAGCCCAGGCCGCCGATCACGATGATCTCGAAGCCCTTTACCGTCGTGACGACGCCGTTGGTGGGATAGACCTGAAACTCCGGCGCCAGCAGCGCGCCCGCAAGGCCCGCGAGCCCCACGCCGACGCCGAAAGCAATCTGGTCGAGGCGGAGGATGTCGACACCCGAGGTCTGCGCGCCGATCCGGCTCTGCGCCGCCGCGCGGAGCGCAAGGCCCCACCAGGTTTTCTTGAGGAGGATGTAGAAAAGCGTGAGCGCCGCAAGCGTGCAGAGGAAAGCCGCGAAGCGCGCGCCCGTCACCGGGAGCGGCCCCAGCATCACGACGCCGAGGTTTGAGCCCGGCGTGAACTGATTGGGTCCCGCAATCCCCGTCGCGAGGTTCCGCAGCAGGAGCAGCAGAGCGATCGTGACGACGGTCGCGTATTCGTCCTTCCGCTCCAGCGCTTGGCGGAACATCGGCTTGATCAGGATGGGCTCGAGCAGCGCCCCGATGAGGAACACGCTCAGCGCCGCGATCGGAACCGCGACCCACCAGAAGTCCGGGCCCAGCAGAAAGACGACCAGCAGGTATTGGGCGAAGCTCCCGATCATGTAGAACTCGCCCATCGCCCAGTTGATCATCTTGACGATGCTGTAGATGAAGGTGATCCCGAGCGCCATGAGGGCGTAGAGCACGCCGATCATGACGCCCGCGATCAATGTCTGGACGAGGAGCTCAGTCGAGAACATGTGGCCCGGGCGGCACCTTCACCCTCCTCCTCTCGCCGAGGGTGAGGGTGCAACGGCCCCTCAATGCTTGACGCCGACGTGCTCCACGATGATCTCCGCCGTCTGCCAGTCCTCGTTGGGCTTGGTGTAGTGCAGGATCAGGATCGGCGGCGACCAGTTGTGATAGTAGACGCCGGGCGCGTCGGGGAAGGTCACGGGCGCCGCGGCCCAGGTCTTGAAGGTGCCGCTCTCCAGGGCCTTGATGATCGCCTTGGGGTCCGTGCTCTTCGCCATGTCCGCGGCCTGCGCCAGGATCATCACGTCGCCGAAGCCGTTGAGCGAGGAGTAGATCGCGTTCTCCCCGTACTTCTCCTTGTAGGCCTTGGCCATCCACTCGCCGATGTCCGAGAGCTTCTGCTTCGGCGAGTAGTAGGCGATGAAATAGATGCCGACGCCGTTCTTCTCGTGGAGCTTCCAGAATTGCGGCCGCTCCGGCGCGTCGTAGGAGACGAGCATCGGCGTCGTGGGAAGAAGGCCCACGGTCGTGGCCTGATCGATGATGAGATCGACGGGCGCGCCCACGCCAATGTTGATGACGAGGTCCGGCTTGAACGCCTTCACTTGCAGGAGCTGCGCCGTGAGGTCGGTCGCGGCGTGATCGAAGGTGATCTTCTGGAGCTCGAGACCGGCCTTGGCCTCCTTGTTCTGCTTCTCCATCTCCTCGGCGATGCCGATGCCGTAGTCGGTCGTCTCCGCCACCAACGAGATGCGCTTGTAGCCCATCTTCTTCGTGAACTCGAGGAAGGTCTCGACGCGGATCGGATCGATCGCGTGAGTGCGGAAGGCGGGCTCGTAGCGCTTGGCGGTGATGTCCGCCGCCGAGGTCTGCGTCGCGATCGTGGGGACGCCGATCTCCTTCGCCACCTCGTTCACGGCGATGTTGACGGAGCTGTGGAAGAAGCCGGTGACGCCGATCACCTTATCCTCGGTCGCGAGCTTGCGATAGGCGGCGACGCCGACATCCGTCTTACCCTGGCTGTCCTGCACGACGAGCTCGATCTTCTTGCCGCCGGCCACGCCCTTCATCACGGTGTTGACGTACTCGACGGCGAGCTCGGCGCCGCGCCGGATCAACTGTCCGGCGGCGGGATCCCCCGGCGGCGAGAGCGGGATCTCGAGCCCGATTTTGACGGTGTCGTCGGCCGCCTGAGCCGAGCCGGTGAGCCCCGCGAGGGCGAGCATTGCGATCGAGCCAAGGGCACGCGTGAAGGGCTTCATGCTTATTCCCCCGATATGATTGTCTCGTTTGCTCCCCTTAGCAGGGGGCATCGCGCGCGTCGGAAAGCCGCGCCCCGCAACGATAGCAATTGGAGGCAACTCCGCCAAGGCACCGAAAGCGCAACCGAGGTCGCGGCGGTTTCCGCCGGGGAAACCGCTGGCGAGGAGATGGTTGCCAAGTTATCGTCGGAGATCGCTGTAGCGGCGAGAATGGCTGCCCGCAAGGACGAATTCTTGCGGCCGCAGCGGGGGCGCCGAGGGTAAAGGCGGCATGCGGAGTTCGGGGAAAGAGCGGCCGATCCAGGAGGTCCAGCGTCGGCTCGACGAGTTGAGCACCGAGCGCGACGAGGCTTTGGCGCGCGAGGCGGCAATTGCCGAGCTGATGCAGGTGATCAACGCGTCGCCCGGCGATCTCGCTCCGGTGTTCGACGCGATGCTCGAGAAGGCCATGCGCCTCTGCGACGTCGCCTACGGTCACATCCTCACTTACGACGGAGCGCTCTTCCGCATCGTCGCAATCCGTGGCGAGGCCGGTTTCGCCGAATGGGCCGGCAAGCTCGGCGCGGTCCACCCGGACTTCTCCATGACCTATGTGCGGCTCCTCGAGGGACAATCGCTCGTACACGTCGCAGATGTCGGGAACTCGGCTGCCTATCGCGAGGGAAATCCGACCGCACGGGCGCTCTTCGACATCGGCGGCTGCCGCACCCTGCTGACGATCGCGCTCCGGCGTAGGGAGACGCTGCTCGGTGGCCTCACCGTCTATCGCCGGCAGGTGCAGCCCTTCACCGAGAAGCAGATCGCGCTCTTGCAGAGCTTCGGCGCGCAAGCCGCGATCGCGATGGAGAACGCGCGGCTCATCACGGAGACACGCGAGGCGCTGGAACAGCAGACCGCCACGGCAGAGGTGCTGCAGGTCATCAACGCCTCGCCCGGCAATCTCGTGCCGGTCTTCGACGCGATGCTCGAGAAGGCGATGCGGCTCTGCGAGGCCAAATTCGGCATCCTCACGACCTACGACGGCAAGCGCACGAAGACCGCGGCATCGCGCGGCGTCCCCGCGGCGTTCGTGGAATTCCGGAGAAACAATCCGCCGGAATACGGGCCGGGAACGGCCCACGTGCGCCTCCTCGCGGGCGAGCCATTCGTGCACGAGGCCGACGTCGCCGAGTCCCAGGGCTACCGCTCCGGCGAGCCCAATCGCCGGGCGCTGGTCGATCTCGGCGGGGCGCGCACGGGGCTTTGGGTCGCGCTGCGCAAAGAAGGAAAAGTGCTGGGAGCGATCGTCATCTACCGCCAGGAGGTACGGCCGTTCTCGGAGAAGCAGATCGCGCTTCTGCAGAACTTCGCGGATCAAGCCGTGATCGCCATGGAGAACGCGCGCCTCCTCGGCGAGCTGCGCACGCGCACCGACGACCTGGAGGAGGCGCTCGAGTACCAGACCGCGACCTCCGACGTGCTCAAGGCGATCAGCCGCTCGACCTTCGACTTGCAGCGCGTGCTCGACACGCTCGTGGAGACCGCCGCCAATCTCTGCAATGCCGAGATGGCCTTCATCTATCGCCGCGAGGGCGAGGTTTATCGAACCTCCGCGCGCTTCGGCATGACGCCGGAGTACGAGGTCTTCATGAAGACGCAGGCGATCGCCCCCGGCCGCGGCACGCTCACGGGGCGGACTGCCCTCGAAGGCCGGGTCGTCCACATCGCCGACCTCGCGGCCGAGCCCGACTACACGCTCCAGGAGACCGTGACGCTCGGCAAGGTGAGGACGGCCCTCGGCGTGCCGTTGCTGCGCGAAGGCGAGCCCATCGGCGTCATCGCGCTCGCGCGCTCGCGCGTCGAGCCCTTCAACGAGCGCCAGATCGAGCTGGTGCGGAGCTTCGCCGACCAAGCGGTGATCGCGATGGAGAACGCGCGCCTCCTCGGCGAGCTCAGGAGCGCGCGGGATGCGGCGGAAGCGGCGCTCGAGGAGTTGAAGACCGCGCAGGCGAGCCTGATCCACGCGGAGAAAATGGCCTCGCTCGGGCAGCTCACGGCGGGGATCGCGCACGAGATCAAGAACCCCCTCAATTTCGTCAATAATTTCGCGGCCCTATCGGTCGAGCTGCTCGACGAATTGAAAGCCGCGACGGCGGCGGCGAAGGCCACCCTCGCCGCCGAGAAGCAGGCGGAGATCGACGAGACGGTCGGGCTCCTGACCGGCAATCTCCGGAAGATCGCGGAGCACGGCCGCCGCGCCGACGGCATCGTGAAGAGCATGCTCGCCCATTCGCGCGAGGGGAGCGGCGAACGGCAGAAGGTCGATCTCAACGCCCTCGTCGAGGAGGCGCTCAACCTCGCCTATCACGGCGCTCGCGCGCAGGATCAGAAGTTCAACGTCACTCTGGAGCGCGCCTTCGATCCCGCGCTCGCCCCCATCGAGCTGGTGCCGCAGGACATGACCCGCGCGCTCCTGAACTTGATCGGCAATGGCTTCTACGCCGCTACCAAGCGGAGCCGTGCCACCGGCAGCGATCCCGTGCTGAAGGTCGCGACGCGCGATCTCGGCACCGCGGTCGAGGTGCGCGTCCGGGACAACGGCACGGGGATCGCGCCCGAGCATCGGGCCAAGCTCTTCCAGCCCTTCTTCACGACCAAGCCCACCGGCGAGGGCACCGGACTCGGTCTCTCCATCAGCTATGACATCGTGAAGCAACAGCACGGCGGTAGCATCGATGTCGAAAGCGAGGCGGGAGCCTACACGGAATTCATCGTGCGCCTCCCGCGCAACCGGCCGGGCGCATCTACGGAGAGGAAAACGTGAGCGTCAGCATCTTAGTGGTCGACGACGAGCCCGACGTCGCGGATCTCTTTCGGCAGCGCTTTCGCCGCGAGGCGCGTCAAGGCGAGTACGTCCTGCATTTCGCGGTCTCTGGTGAGGAGGCGCTCGACAAGATCGCGGGCGAGGTCGAGCCCGAGCTCATCGTCGTCCTCTCCGACATCAACATGCCCGGGATGGACGGTCTCGCCCTCCTCCGCGAGGTCAAGCAGCGCCGCCCCGAGCTCGCGGTCATGATGGTCACCGCCTACGGGGACGAGGAGCGCCGACAGCGCGCGGCCGAGAGCGGCGCCTTGGATTTTTTCACCAAGCCCGTCGATTTCGACGCGCTCAAGGAGCGGCTGCGCCAGCTGCCCTCCGCATCCGCGAAGTGAGGCCGGGCCGCTATTCGTGATCGTGGTCGTGATCGTGCGCCGCATGCGGCGCCGCGAGCGCGGCGGCGCGGGCGTCGATTTCCTGCGGCTTTACCACGCCCTTCTGCGCGACGAGCCGCTCCAGCGCCGCGAGCCAATGCCGGTAATAGGTGTTGCCGAGATCGGGATCGCCCTGGGCCTGAGCCGCCTTGATCTCCTCGGCGAGAGCGCGAGCCCATTCGGTCCAGGTGAAGATACCGGCCTCGTGCAATTTCACGGCCAAGGCGAAGGCCTGCGCCTCCCAGGGCTCGCGGAAGACCGGTCCCTCGGCGTCGCGGGGGATCTTTGGCAAGAGGTCGAGATCGGGTGCGGCGGTCACGTCGCGGCTTCGAGGTAATCGTCCCAGAGATCGATGAAGACGGCGTCCTTGGGGCCCGCCGCCTCGCCCCAGAGCTCCCTCCCCTCGAAGCGCACGCTATAGAGCGGCTGCGGCTTCTCGCCCGCGAGCGCGGCGTTCGTATCGGGGAAGACGAAGATGCCGCGCACCTCCTGCACGACGCCGCGGCGGCGCCGGCAATAGCGGGGAGCGCGGGTGTGGCCGGTCACGGTCATCTCGCGCACGCGGACGCCATCGCCGGCCTTGAAGCGCGGCGGCGAGGTCTGCGGCCGCCGATAGGTGCTGCCCTTCTTCACGATCGCCAGCGATTCCGCCGGGCCCGTCGCCGCCGGCGAATCGTTCGGTGGCGGCAGCAGCGAGCGTCCTGCCGCGAGCTCGTCCGCGCGCACGAAACCCGCATCGACCGCGAGCGCCTCGAGACCCTTCAGCCAAATCTCGTAATAGCTGCTGGAGAGATAATCGAGGGGATGGCGGTTCTCGCGGAAATACCGGCCGCGGTCGATGTTCCAGCGGCCGTGAAATCCCATCGCGAGCGTGAGCGCGAGGACGCGCGCCTCCCAAGGCGCATGGAAGACGGGCTCTTTGGGCTCGGCCTCGACGGGGCCCATCCCGTGCATGCCGCCCATGTCGTGAATGCCGTTCATGCCGGCGGCTCCCGCTCAGCGCCTCGGCAGCGTGACCTTGGCAACGCCGATCATGGCGTCGCGGGTCACGAGGCTCGCGAGCTCCTCCTCGCTCATGCCCTCGCTGCCGGCGGGCCGCTCCGGAAGGACGAGGTAGCGCACCTCTGCTGTACTGTCCCAGACGCGCACCTCGACCTCGGGACCGACCTCGACGCCGAACTCCCGCAGCACGCCGCGCGGGTCCATCACCGCGCGCGAGCGATAGGGCGCGGACTTGTACCAGACCGGCGGCAGGCCCAGCACGCCCCAGGGGTAGCAGGAGCAGAGCGTGCAGACCACGAGGTTATGAATCGCGGGCGTGTTCTCGACCACCACGAGATCCTCGGTCTGGCGCCCCTGATAGCCGAACTCGGCGACCGCCGCGGCACCGTTGCTCATGAGCCGCGCCTTGAAGGCGGGATCGACCCAGGCGCGCGCCACCACCCGCGCCCCGTTCCTCGGGCCCACCTTCGTCTCGTAGGTATCGATGAGGACGTCGAGCGCAGCGGGATCGACGAGGCGCTTCTCCGTGAGGATCGCCTCCAGCGCCTTGACGCGCGCGGCGATGGGGGTGAGCGGTGCGGTGTGCTGCGAGTTCGCCATGGTGGGCCTCGATGAAAGCTCGTTCGCCGCCATTATGGCACCGCCCGCTCCAGACCCAACCGAAAACCGCGGGGCGCGCGTCAGCCAAGGGCGACACGCCGGAAATGCTCGACGACCTCCGGCGGAATGTCCGCCGCGCGCATGCCATTGGGGCGCGTTGCGTCCCGCAGCGCCCAGATCCGGCTCTCGCTGCCTTCGAGCAGCACGGTAGTCCCACGCCGAAACACGTGGCGCATCTCCAGCGTCTTGCGCTTCCAGGCGGAGACGGCGGTCTCGACCGCGATTTCCTCGTGTACCCGCGCAGGCGCCTTGATCTCGGCGTCGATGCTCACCAGCGGCAGACCCGCGGTGCCGTAGCGCCTCATCATCTCCTGGAGCGGCAGGCCGCCGCACTCGAAATAGTTCCAGGTCGCGAGATCGAACCAGCGGAACCATTGCGAGAGATGCACGATCCCCGCGGGATCGCAGGCGCCCCAGGTGACGCGCAGGGGAAGGTCGACGGCGAAGGACGAAGGCATGTTTGCGATATACCCGGGGCGAGCGGCGCTCGATTCATTCGGCAACCGAACGTTGAGCAGCCGCCGAGCCCCGCGTCAAGAAGCTGTGCGTTGACAGGCGACCGCACTGCATTCCAAATGCGCGCGACCGTCGGCCTGACCAACCACAGCATCGATTCCAAAATCCGCTCATGGCCTCGAAATCGGCCCCCAACGGACCCGAGAAGCCGCCCGCGGAGCCCGGAAGCGCCATCGATTACGGTATCTTGCCGGAGCTCGTGGGTTATCATCTGCGCCGGGCGCAGGTCGCGGCCTTCGCGGACTTCGCCACGGCGACGCAATCGCTGAGCCTGACGCCGGGCCTCGCGGGCATCCTGATCGTGGTCTCCCGCAATCCCGGCTTGAGCCAGACCGCGCTCGCGCGGGCGATGGGGATCGAGAATTCGACCCTGGTCGAGGTGATCGACAAGCTCGAGAAGCGCGAGCTGGTCGAGCGCCATCCCGCGCCGCGCGATCGTCGCACCCATGCGCTGCATCTGAGCCGCTCGGGCCAGCAACTCGTCAAGCGCCTGGAGCCGCTGGTGCGGGAGCACGAGGACCGGCTCCTGCGCAATTTCACCGCCGCCGAGCGGCAGCGTTTCATCGGCTATCTCCGCCGTCTCGCCGACGCGACGTGAGTCCATCCATTTCATCGCACGAGCCTGGAGTTGTCGCATGGCCAGTATGACCGGGGGCCAAGCCATTGTGGAAATGCTGCGCCGGCACGGCGTCGACACCGTCTTCGCACTCCCGGGCGTCCAGAACGACGCGCTCTTCGAGGCGCTCTACGATGCCCGGAACTCGATCCGCGTCATCCACACGAGGCACGAGCAAGGTGCGGCCTACATGGCCTATGGCTATGCGAAGGCCTCGGGCCGGGTCGGCACCTATGCGGTCGTCCCGGGCCCGGGCTTTCTCAACACGACCGCCGCGCTCTCGACCGCCTATGCCGCGAACGCCCCCGTACTCTGCATCACCGGGCAAATCCCGCTGGCGATGATTGGCCGCGGCTTGGGGTTCCTGCACGAGATCCCCGACCAGCTCGGCGTCATGCAGCGCCTCACCAAATGGGCGGCGCGCATCGAGCATCCCGCCGCGGCGCCGCAGCTCCTCAACGAGGCCTTCCGCCAGCTCGGAAGCGGCCGGCGGCGGCCGGCTGCGCTCGAGGTTCCCATGGACGTGCTGGCGCAACGTGCCGAAGTCGATCTCGCCGATCCCGTCCCTCCGCCTCCGGAGCCGGAGATCGCGCCCGAACAGGCGAAGGAAGCGGCAGAGCTGCTCGCCAAGGCGAAACGGCCGCTCCTCATCATCGGCGGCGGGGCGATGGATGCGGGGGCCGAGGTCATTCGGATCGCCGAGCGCCTGCAAGCGCCGGTGATCCTCAGCTACAGCGGCAAGGGTGCGGTCGACGAGCGGCATCCTCTCGTCGTCAACAACCCCACGGGCAATCGGCTCTGGGCCGATGCGGATGCGGCGCTCGCGGTCGGAACCCGTCTCCATGCGCAGCACGTGAACTGGGGCATCGACGACGCGCTCAAGATCGTGCGGGTCGACATCGATCCCGCCGAGATCAATCGCATTCGCCGGCCGAAGGTCGGGATCGTCGCGGATGCGCGTCCGGCGCTCGCTGCGATCGATGCGGCGCTCGCGGCGATCGTGACCTCGCGCCCCTCGCGCGCCCAGGAGATCGCGGCCGCGACGGAAACGGCCGCCGCGGAAATTGCCAAACTCTCCCCGCAGATAGAATTCGCCGCGGCGATCCGCGCGTCGCTTCCCGAGGATGGCATCTACCTCGATGAGCTCACGCAGGTGGCATACGTCGCGCGAATGACGCTTCCGGCCTATCGTCCGCGCACTTACATCGATTCCGGCTATCAGGGAACGCTCGGCTACGGCTTCCCGACCGCTCTCGGCGTTAAGGTCGCCTGTCCCGACAAACCGGTAATCTCCGTCTCCGGCGACGGCGGCTTCATGTATGCGGCACCGGAGCTCGCGACCGCCGTGCGGCACAACATCGGCGTCGTCGCCGTCGTCTTTACGGACGACGCCTACGGTAACGTCCGGCGCACTCAGCGCGAGGACTACGACGGCAAAATTATCGCGAGCGAGCTCACCAATCCCGATTTCGCTGCGCTCGCGGAGGCGTTCGGCGCCAAGGGCGTCCGCGCGACGACGCCCGCGGAGCTCAAGGCGGCGATCTCCGCGGCGATCAAGCGGCAGGGCCCCACGGTGATCGCGGTCCCCGTGGGCGAGATGCCCAATCCCTGGAAGATCGTCTATCGCGGGCGCGTGCGGCCCAAGGACTGACGCCCCGGGCCGCAAGCGGGACCGTCACTCCACGACGACGATCTTCCCGTCCATGTTCTCGTGCCCTTCGCCGCAGAAGATGTCGCACTGGAACAGGAACGTGCCGGCGGTGTCGGGCGTGAAGCGCAGATGCGCGGTCTTTCCCGGCATGATCTCCGCGCGCAGGTTGAGCTTGGGCGCGTAGAAGCCGTGCACGCGGTCCTCGGTGGTGAGCTCGAGATCGACGGGCACGCCCTTCTTGAGCTTGATCTCCTCGGGCGTGAAGTCGAAGCGCTTCGCCACCACCTTGACCGTCTGGACCTCGGGGCCCTTGTTCTGCACCGCGGCGGTGACGCAGCCGGCGACGACGAGCGCCGTCGCCGCTGCGAATGCCACGGGCCTTCTCCAGCTGCCGCGCATGGCGTCAGGCCTTGAGCGCGTGCTCGGCGAAGGTGACGCTGGCCTTCTTGCCGTCCGCCTCCACCGAGCGCCAGCCCAGGCCCCGGAAGGGATGCGCAGGATCCCAGGCGACCGGCGCCTTCTTCTCCACGGAATGCGGCGCCGGCTGCGGGAAGATCAGGGACATCGCGGCGTGATGGGCGATGTGCCCGGTCATGTCGTGATGCTCCTGATGGATGTGGCCGTAGAAGACGGTGACGTGCTCGAAGGGCATGAGCATGTCGATCGCGAGCTTGCCGTCCTTCGTCGCCCAATCCCAGTCGGCCGCGAGGTCGAAGAGCGGCCGGTGCGCGAAGACCACGATCGGCTGCTTCTTGTCGAGCTTCGCGAGATCGGCCTTGAGCCAGTCGAGCTGGGCCGCACCCAGCGAGGCGCCGGGGTCGGAGACGTTGTCGAGGGCGATGAAGTGAACGCCCTTGTGGTCGAAGGTGTAGTGCGTCTCGCCGAAGAGCTCCTTGAAGGCGGCGCCGGCATCGAGGCTCGCATCGTGCTCGCCCGGCATGAAGCGGATGGTCTTCACTTTGAGATCGGCGATGATGCTCTTGAACTCCGTCATCCGGCGGCGTCGCTCGTTCCCGTCGTCGGTGGTGTGCGTGAGGTCGCCCGTGAAGATGATGAAGTCCGGCGCCGGCGCGAGCGCGTTCACCTCCGCGACCGCCTTGCGCAGCGTGTTCTTGGCCTCGGGGTTGACCTTGTCCCCGCTGAAGCCCCAGTGCGTGTCGCTCATCTGCACGAAGTAGAAGTCGCCGGCGGCCCCCGCGCCCGCCGCCCAGACCCGGCCGGCCTTCGTGTGCGCGAAGAGCCCGGAAGCGAATGCAACGCCGCCGAGGCCCGCAAGCCGTGCAAACTGCCGCCTGTCGATGCCTTTGGTCATGAGTGTACCCCAGGGTTGGTGGTGCCTTTTCGTGACGGAGACACCAGCGGAAGCGGCGTTATTCCCAGGCACCGGCCCCGTTCGATCACGAACTCGTGATCCCGGTCGCTCAGTCCGCTGCGGGGAATAAACGGACTGTTGCGGAGGTATGACTCTCCGATGACACCTCCGGCTCCGACGGGATCGGCGTCCTCTGCGCCTGCGGTTGTGCGCCTCGCGCCAAAGGGGCAGTCTCCCCTGCCCGCGGCGCACGCTTCCTTGCCGCGGGATCGCGAAGCGCGGGAGAGGTCGGAGAGACCCGTGGAGCATCGGTCGAAGGCACAGCGCTTCGAGCATGCGATCATGCCGCACTTGGATGCCGCCTATAACCTCGCGCGCTGGCTCACGCGCAACGAGAGCGATGCCGAGGACGTCGTGCAGGAGGCGTGCCTCCGGGCGTTCAAGTATTTCGACGGCTTCGCAGGCGAGAACCCGGCGGCTTGGCTGCTCGCGATCGTGCGCAACAGCTGCTTCACCTGGCTCCGGCGCAATCGGCCCGCGCAGGAGATCGCGGACAGCGGCGCGATCGAGGAGCAGGACGCCGCGGGCGGCGCCGAACCCGTGCTGAGCGGCGGCAGCAAGGCGCTCGCCTCCGATCCCGAGTCCTTCCTGATCGCGCGGCGCGACGAGCAACGGGCGAACGAGCTGGTGGCAGCACTGCCGGCGGAATATCGCGAGGTGATCGTCCTCAGGGAGATCGAGGAGCTTTCCTACCAGAAGATCGCGGAGATCGTGGGCGTCCCGATCGGCACGGTAATGTCGCGCCTGTCGCGCGCGCGCAAGCGGCTGCGGGACTCCTGGCGCCAGAAAGCCCAGCAGGGAGAATGAAGGCAGGCCCCATGGATTGCAGCGAGTGCCGAGCCCAGATGAGCCCCTACCTCGACGGCGAGCTTCCCGCCGAGGCGAAGCCGGCGTTCGAGCGCCACCTCGAGGGCTGCGCCGAGTGCCGCGCGGCGCTCGCGAGCGCAAAGCGGATCGGCACCGCGCTGCGCAGCGGCGGCGATCGCTTCGCAGCGCCCGCGCATCTCCGCGCGCGCATCCTCAGCGAGATCGCCCGCAGCGAGCGACGGCCGCTCTGGGGCGATCTGCGCCTCCTCGGCGCCGGGTGGAATCCGGTGGCGCTCGCGGCCTCGCTCCTCCTCGCGATCGTGACGAGCGCCGCGGTGACGGGCCTCTATCTCGGCAACGCCGCCCACGAGGCGCAGCTCACGCGCGAGGTGGTGGCGGGACAAATCCGCTCGCTCATGGCGCAGCACCTCACGGACATCGCCTCCTCCGACCAGCACAAGGTAAAGCCCTGGTTCAACGGGAAGCTCGACTTCTCGCCGCCGGTCGTCGATCTCGCCTCCGACGGCTTCCCGCTCGCCGGCGGGCGTCTCGACTACATCGGCCATCGGACGGTGGCGGCGCTGGTCTATCGTCGCCGCGACCACGTCATCAATCTCTTCATCTGGCCCGAGGACGGCGAAAAGCCCCTTCGCCTCGAGACGCAGCAGGGCTACAGCGTCGCCTACTACAAGCACGGCGGGATGGAATATTGGGCCGTCTCCGACCTCGGCGAGGCCGAGCTCAAGGAGTTCGTGGCCCGCCTCATGAGCGCGAAGGAGGCACCGGCCTGAGGCCCGCATCGCTTGGTGACAGCGGTGCCGACGTTTCCCTACTATCCCGGGACGACCGGACGGGATTTAGGGAGTGACCATGACGACGCTGACGCAGCGCGACCTCGACGCCCTCGCTCAATTCGACACGCCCACCATCTGCAACGCGCTCGAGGTGGTGGCGCCCGAGCGCCGCGCCCAAGGCTTCAACCGAAGGCCGCTCGTCTGCCCCTTCCCCGCGATGAAGCCGGTAGTGGGCTTCGCGCGCACCGCGACGATCCGCTCGCGCGAGCCGCAGCGGCTCAATGCCGCCGACGCGCGCAAGCTTCGCCTCGCCTATTACGAATATATCGGCCAGGCCCCGCTGCCGAGCCTCGCGGTCCTCCAGGACATCGACGGGCCCGATGCCGGATTCGGCGCCTTCTGGGGCGAGGTGCAGACCAACGTCCACAAGGCGCTCGGCTGCATCGGCACCATCACCGACGGCTCGGTCCGCGACATCGACCAGATGGCGCCGGGGTTCTTCGTGCTGGCGGGCTCGATCATGCCCTCCCACGCCCACGTCCACCTCGTCGATTTCGGCGGCACCGTGAGCATCGCCGGGATGATTGTCTCCGACGGCGACCTCATCCATGCCGACCGCCACGGCGCCGTCGTCGTCCCTCACGGGATCGTGAGCAAGGTTCCGGAGGCCGCGGCGTTGATCGCGCGGAAGGAGAAGGTGCTGCTCGATGCGGCCAAAAGCAGGGGATTTGGCATGGCCCAGCTCCGCGATGCATTCGCGCGGATGGACGACATCCACTGAATGGCGGCCCGCTCCCCTGTTCGGTCGCCCGCCTGCAGCGAAGTGCGGCTTGTCACCGGCTAATGGCCCGGGCTATGTTTCCAAACTGAGGTTCCCCTACGCGCCGCTAGGGCTTTAGGGGGAGCTGCCCGAAACCGCGAAACCACGGGTTTTGATGAACGAATAGGCAGTTCCGGGAAGATCAAAAAAAGCGCCCATCAAGCGCTCGGAACCCCGACAAGCCACTCAACGCGCGCTAGCAGCAACAGGGAGGTTGCGATATGAAGCGTTCCAAATTCACTCGCCGTCGGTTCCTGAGGACGACCGCGGCTGCGGCCACGGCGACGGTCGCCATGCCGTACATGCGGACGGCCTACTCGGCCGGCAAGCTCACCATGGGCTTCTGGGACCACTGGGTTCCCGGCGCCAACGACACCATGAGCGCCATCGTCAAGGAGTGGGGCGAGAAGAACCACGTCGAGACCCAGATCGACTACATCACATCGGTCGGCGACAAGGACCTGCTGACGGCGAGCGCCGAGGCGCAGGCGAAGACCGGTCACGACGTCATGCAGCATCGCGCCTGGCAGATCACCGTGCACCGCGCGGTGCTCGAGCCGCTCGACGGCGTCATCAATCAGCTCATCAAGGATCACGGCCCGATCGCGGCGGTCACGGAGTACCTCGCCAAGCACGACGGCAAGTGGCATGGCGTCCCCACCATCGTCGGTAGCCAGGTGAAGCCCTGCTGCTCGCGGATCGATCTCTATAAGAAATTCTGCGACCTGGATGTGACGGAAATCTTCCCCGGTCCGGGCAAGCCGCGCGATCAAGCCAAGGTCGACAGTTGGACCTGGGACCTTTACCTGGAGACCGCGAAGAAGCTGAAGGCCGGCGGATATCCGATCGGCCTGCCACTCGGCCAGACCAGCGACGCCATCGACTGGGTGGGCGCGCTGTTCCACGCTTATGGCTCTGTCTTCGTCGACGAGAAGGACAACATCAAGGTCGATTCCCCGGAGACCCGGACCGCTCTCGAGATGGGCGTCAAGCTCGCGAACGAGAATCCGCCAGACGTCTACGCCTGGGACGATGCCGGTAACAACCGCTGGCTCATCTCCGGCAAGGGCTCCAGCATCATGAACCCGCCGAGCGCCTGGTCGGTCGCGAAGCGCGACAATATCGAGGTGGCGAAGCAGTGCTGGACGCACGACGCGCCCAAGGGCCCGAAGGGCCGGTTCGCGCCCTACCTGCCCTTCTTCTATGGCGTCTGGAGCTTCGGCAAGAACAAGACCGCGGCGGCCGAGCTCGTCCACCACATCGTCGACAAGCCGCAGGCCAAGCGGCTGGTGGCGGCGTCGATCGGCTACGACCTGCCGGCCTTCAAGAGCTACTACGACTTCGACACCTGGGAGAAGGTCGAGCCGCCGGTGGGCACGGTCTACAACTATCCGCCGCGCGGCGACGAGCAGAGCCGGATGACCGGCGCGCCCGCGCGCCCGGACGTGGCCGCGCAAATCTATAATCAGTCGATCCACACCATCATGATCGCCAAAGTGGCGCAGGGCAAAGAGAAGATCGACGACGTCATCAAGTGGGCCGAGAAAGAGTGCGAGGGGTATCTGCGCACCTGAGCCGGACCAGGATTTGACGGTTGGTGAGGCGAACGGGCGGATGCGGTGCTGGGTGGACGGACACCCAGGCGCCGCATCCTCTCTTGATCAACGTCGAAACGCGTTCGACATCGAGCTGGGAGTGCTGACGCCATGGTAGATACCACACCGCGCGGTCTCGCGACGGCGACCGCGATCGGCCACGCCGCCGGTCAGCGGCCCGCTACGTCCAGCCTCCGTCGCCTCACCCGCCGCCGATCGACCACCGCGTTTCTTTTCGCCACCCCGCTGCTGCTCGTGGTGGGCGGGCTCATCGTCTACCCCGGCTTCTATGCCATCTTCCTGTCGATGCTGAACAAGGCGCAGACCAAGTTCATCTGGTTCGACAACTACACGTTCCTGTTCGGCCGCGACAGCTTCTGGATGGTGGTGAAGCAATCCGTGATCTTCGCGGTGACCGCCGTCTTCTTTAAGGCGCTGATCGGCGTGATCACGGCGCACCTCGTCAACAATCTCCCCGCCAAGGGCCAGCGCAAATGGCGCGGCATGCTGCTGGTGCCGTGGGTCATTCCGCTGTCGCTGAGCACGCTCGGCTGGTGGTGGATGTTCGATCCCACCTACAGCGCGTTCAACTGGGCCCTCGCCAAGGTCGGCGGCCCGCACATTGCCTGGCTCAGCGAGCCCAACATCGCTCGCGCCTGCGCGATTCTGGTGAACGTGTGGTATGGCTCGCCGTTCTTCCTCATCATGTATCTAGCCGCGCTCAAGTCGGTGCCGGGCGAGCTCTACGAGGCCGCCTCGATCGACGGCGCCAGCGCCTGGCAGAAGCTCATCCACGTGACGCTGCCGATGATGCGCAACATTATCTCGATCACCGTGCTGTTCTCGCTCATCGTGACTTTCGCCAACTACGACATCGTCCGCGTGCTGACCGCGGGCGGCCCGCGCGACACCACGCACGTCTTCGCGACCTGGGCATTCCTCAACGGGATCCAATCCGGCGACATTCCGCTGGGAGCTTCGATCTCGCTGTTCATGCTGCCGATCCTCGCGGTCTCCGCGGTGTTTATCCTGCGCGGGGTACGTAAGCGCGGGAGGGAAATCTAATGACCGCCGCCGCAACCGCGATCGACGCGCCGCGTCGGGCCTTCACCGGCAGCATCAAGCGCAGCCGGCGCTGGGCGCTGATCGCGTCATATTTCTTCCTGATCCTTTTCGCGATCTTCTTCCTGGTGCCGCCCTATTACCAGCTCGCCACGGCAACCAAGACCAGCGAGCAGATCTCGAACCAGAACACCAACCCCTGGCTCCCGGCGCTCTCCAGCAGCGCCGAGGGCCTCAATCCCGGCGGCGCGAATGCCGCGAAGACGAGCTTGGCGACGAAGGCCCAGGATTCCTGGATGCCGGCGGCGCTGCGGGGCGCGTGGGCCAACGTAACGCAGCTCATGACCACGACGGACTTCCCAATCTATTTCCGGAACACCGCGATCGTGACGGTGCTGGTCGTCATCGTCACGATGCTGATCGCGGTACCTGCGGCGTTCTCTCTGGGACGGATGAAATTCTGGGGCTCGGGGATGCTCGCGACCGGCGTGTTCCTCACCTACCTCGTGCCGGATTCCCTTCTGTTCATCCCGCTCTTCAAGGTCGTCGGCGGCCTCGGGCTGCTCAATTCATATTGGGGCCTGGTGCTGGTCTACCCGACGCTGTCGGTGCCGTTTTGCACTTGGATCATGATCGGCTACTTCCAGAGCATCCCCAAGGAGCTTGATGAGGCCGCCTTGATCGACGGCGCGAACTACATCCAGATGCTCTTCAAGATCTTCATTCCCGTGGCGCTTCCCGGCGTAATCGCCGCCACCATCTTCGCCTTCACGGTTTCCTGGGCCGCCTTCGTCTACCCCATGGCGTTCATCTACAGCTCCGATCAGCTGGTGCTGACCGCGGGCACCATCACCAGCCTAGTGAAGGCCGACGTCTATCAGTGGGGCATGATCATGACCGCCGCGCTGATCGCCGCGGCGCCGCCGCTGGTCATCTACGCGTTCCTCATGGACTACTACATCGCCGGCCTCACCGCCGGCGCCACCAAGGGCTGATCTTCGGGAGACCACCGGTATGGCGAACGTGGCGTTGCGCAAGGTCGTCAAGATGTACGACCGCACCGAGGCGGTCCGGGGCATCGACCTCGACATCGCCGACAAGGAGTTCATCGTCCTCGTCGGCCCCTCCGGCTGCGGTAAGAGCACGACCTTGCGGATGATCGCGGGGCTCGAGGAGGTCACCGGCGGCGAGATCTTCATCGGCGGCGATCTCGTCAACGACGTTCCGCCCAAGGATCGCGACATCGCGATGGTGTTCCAGAACTACGCGCTCTACCCGCACATGACCGTCTTCGAGAACATGTCCTTCGGCCTGCGCCTCAAGAAGTATCCGAAGGCCGAGATCAAGTCGCGCGTCGACAACGCCGCCCGGATTCTCGGCATCACGGAGCTTCTCGACCGTCGGCCGCGCCAGCTCTCCGGCGGCCAGCGCCAGCGCGTCGCCATGGGCCGCGCGATCGTGCGCAACCCCAAGGTTTTCCTCTTCGACGAGCCGCTCTCAAACCTCGACGCGAAGCTCCGCGTGCAGATGCGCACGGAGATCAAGAAGGTGCACCAGACCGTGAAGACCACGACGGTCTACGTCACCCACGACCAGGTCGAGGCGATGACGCTCGCGGACCGCGTCGTCGTGATGAACTCCGGAGTGATCGAACAGCTGGGGACGCCGCAGGAGCTCTACCATAGCCCGAAGACGCGCTTCGTCGCGGGTTTCATCGGCTCGCCCGCGATGAACTTCGCGCCCTGCACTCTCGCGGAAGCGGCGGGGGGCGGTCTTTCCGCGCGCCTCAGCGAGGGGCTCTCCTTCAAGATCCCCGTGAGCCGCACGCAGCGCTACAAGCCCTTCGTCGGCCGGGAGCTCATCTTCGGCCTGCGTCCCGAGCACATCATCGAGCGCCGCGGCGAGCTGCGCCCGGACTGCCAGGAGTTCGGCATCACCGTCGACGTGGTCGAGCCCATGGGCATGGAGACCATGGTCTATTTCCTCGTGGACGGTTCCGAGGTCTGCGCTCGCGTCAATCCCGCGGCCGCGGGCGAGCCGGGACAGCAGATGCGGCTCGTCGCCGAGCTCGGCAACATGCACCTCATCGATCCCCAGACGGACGCGGTGATCTGACGGGTTTCCCGCCGCCGCGGGCCATCCGCCGCATCGGAGTACCGGAATGCTGATCAAATCGGACGCCCTCGAGCGCCTGGTCGCGGCCATCTTTCGCGCCGAGGGCTGCTCGGAGGCCGAGAGCGCCTCGATCGGCCGCCACCTCGTGAGCTCGAACCTCGCGGGTCACGACAGCCACGGTGTGATCCGCGTCCCCCGCTACGTCGCAATCCTCCGCGACGGGCTCGTCGTCAAGGACCAGAAGATCGAGGTCGTGAGCGAGAACGACGCCATGGCGGTGCTCGACGGCGGCCACGGCTTCGGGCAGAGCATCGGCGAGCAGGCGGTCGCCTTCGGACTCGCCAAGGCCCGTAAGACCGGTGTCGCGATCGTGGCATTGCGCAACTCCGCGCACATCGGCCGAATCGGCGGCTGGGCGGAGATCGCGGCCGAGGCAGGCTTCGTCTCCATCCATTTCGTCAACGTCGCGGGCTCCATGCTGGTGGCGCCTTTCGGCGGCGTCGACCGGCGCATGTCGACGGCGCCCTTCTGCGCGGGCGTGCCGCGGCCGGGCGAGCCGCCGATGATCCTCGACTTCGCGACCTCGCTCATCGCGGAGGGCAAGGTGCTGGTGGCATCGAACGGCGGCAAGAAGCTGCCGGAAGGTGCGCTCATCGACCTCGACGGGAGGCTCTCGACCGATCCACAGACGCTCTACGGGCCCATCGCGGGCCCCGGCCCCCGCAACTACCGCGCGGGCAAGGGAGCGATCCGCGCGATGGGCGAGCACAAGGGCTCCGGTCTCGCCTTCATGTGCGAGATCCTCGGCGGCGCGCTCACGGGCGGCGGCTGCGCCGGCCCGGAGGAGCGCCAGCGCATTTCCAACGGCATGCTCTCGATCTACATGTCGCCGGCGGCCTTCGGCTCCGGCGACGGTTTCGCCGCGATGACGCGGGAATATGTCGAGTTCTTCAAGAGCTCGCGGCCGGCGACGCCCGGCGGCGAGGTGCTGACTCCCGGCGAGCCCGAGCTTCGCTACCGCGCGAAGCGCCTCCAGGAGGGCGTGCCCCTCGAGGACGAGACCTGGGAGGCGCTCCGCAAGACCGCGCTCGCGGCGGGTCTCGACGAGAAGCGCATCGCGGAGATCGTGGGCTAGTTTCGAGCGGCTCGATCGCCGCGACGCTCCGACGGCGTCGCGGAAATCTCCTGCACCAGCTTCTGCACCATCGCCTCGGCGAAGGAGTGGAAGTCCTCGATCTGCAGCACGAAGGAGCCGGGGCCGCCGATGACGTTCTCGCGGTAGTAGTTGGGCAGGCCTCCCGGCGGCTGCGTGTGCGCGATGTAGCCGAAATTCGGATTGAGATTGACGATGGCGAGCCCGTTGATGACGATGCCGCGCGCCACGGCCTCGTCGCGCGCGTCGGTGATGGAGCGGCCGGAATTGTTGGTGCCGTCACCGGAGACGTCGATCACCCGCCGCGGGCTCGTCATGCCGGAGGTCTCGAAATGCTTCACCGAGAAGTCGATCGCCTCGCTGATGGAGGTGCGGCCGACGAAGGAGCGCGGCGCCTTCAGAATCTGGTCGCTGACGACGGCGGCGCCCTCCTCGTCGCGAATGACCGACCAGTTCAGGACGACGTTTTGCTCGCCGGTGCCCGACCACTCCACGAAGGAGACCGCGATCGCGCCGAGCGGCCCCGAGCGTATCGCGCGCAGCACTTCCGGGCTCTGCAGCGCAGAGGCGATGCCCTCGCGCTGCAGCTTGAACTCGTCGTTGTCGATGCTGCGCGATACGTCCGCCGCGAGGACGAGCTCGAGATCGACCGGCTCCGCCTTGAGGGCACCTAGGCCCAGCAGGAGCGCCAGAGCGCCCGACAGGATCGCGATAGCAGCGCGCATCGCCACCTCCGACCGCCGGCGCGGCCTCGGCGCCCCCTAGCCGTGGCTTGCCGGCCTATGTCCCCAATCGCTCACGGCGTTGTAGGTCTTTACTTCCCAGGTCTCGTCGTCGACCTCGCGCGCGCCCCAGCCGATCTCGAACCAGAAGCCCGAGGGCGTGATCCCGTAGAAGGAGACCATGCGGTCGTTCTGGTGCCGACCGAGACCCAAGGCCATGGGGACGCCCATGTCCTGCGCGCGATAGAAGGCGGCGCCGACGTCGTCGAGCGAATTGGTCTCGAACATCACGTGGTGGAGCCGCTTCGGGAATTGGAGCCCCGCGAAGGCGAGCGAGTGATGGCGCGGATTGACGTGCAGGAACACCGCATGGACCGGCGTCCCCATCAATTCGGTGTCGACGTAGTCGCTCAGCCGAAAGCCCAGCACGTCACGGTAGAAGCGCTCGGTCTTCACCACGTCCCGCGCGTTGACGAGGATGTGCCCCATTCCGCGCGCGCCGGTCTTGAAACCCGAGGTGATCTTGGCGCTCCTGAAAGCGCGGAGTCCGAGCGCCGGCCCGTGAAAGATCTCGGTCCGGATGCCGTTGGGATCGTCGAAGTGGATCATCTCCTGGACGCCGCGCGCCTCGATCTCGGCGTCGGTCGCGGCGCGCGCGACGATACCGGCGCGTGCCAACCGATCCTTCGCGGCCGTGAGCGCAGCGGTGCCGACGACCTCCCAGCCCACATATGCGACGTCGTCGGCCGGTCCCTCGTGCAGCAGGAAGCGATGATCGTGGTCGTCCATGCGCAACGGCAAGGCGCCGTCGGGCCGCGGCAGCGCGACGGAAAGGCCGAGCATTTCCGTGGCAAATCGGCGCCACGCCTCGATGTCGCTGACTTCGATGCCGATGTAGCCGAGTTGCGCGTCCATCCTCACACCGTTCTCCCGCAGCAGCCGGCCTGTCGGCTTCCCTCAGGAACTATAGCGCAATCGCCGAGCGGCGACATCGCCCGCGGGCGGATTCTTCCCGCAAGTGACGAAAAATCAGCGCAGCCCCGCGTTGAATTTCTCGAGGGCGACGCTGCCGGGGATGAGATCGGCTTCGTCCAATGAACTCAGGGCCTTGGGCACCGTGCGCAGGTGCCCGTGCAAATCCTGAGGATTGGGATCGACGTAGAGCAGCCCGGTCACGATCTCGCCCGCGGCTTGACGTTCCTGCAGGTAATTCATCGCGGAGATGCGGTTGTGCGGATCGTAATCCGTGTGCAACTTGCGCAGATGCAGCACCGAGCCGTCGTGCTGTACCACCCGCTCCACCGTGCCCGGCGCGTAGTCCGCGGTGATCTCCTCGCGACCCGTTATGAAGTCGAGCCGGTTCACGGCGTCGTTGTGCGCGCGGACGTAATCGAAGCTCTTGGTCGAGCCCGGATGGTTGTTGAAGGCGACGCACGGGCTGATGCAGTCGATGAAGGCGGCACCGTTGTGAGTGATCGCACCCTTGATGAGCGGCACAAGCTGCGCCTTGTCGCCGGAGAAGCTGCGCGCGACGAAGGTCGCGCCGAGCTGCAGTGCCATCCCGATCATGTCGAGCGAAGCATCCGTGTTGACGACGCCGCGCTTGCTCTTCGAGCCGGGATCGGCGGTCGCGGAGAATTGGCCTTTGGTCAGGCCGTAAACCCCGTTGTTCTCGACGATGTAGACCATGTTGACGCCGCGGCGGATCGAATGCGCGAACTGGCCGAGGCCGATCGAGGCGGAATCGCCGTCCCCGGAGACGCCGAGATAGATGAGGTCGCGGTTCGCGAGGTTGGCGCCGGTGAGCACCGAAGGCATCCTCCCGTGCACGCTGTTGAAGCCGTGCGAGGCGCCGAGGAAATAGGTGGGCGTCTTCGAGGAGCAGCCGATGCCCGAGAGCTTGGCGATGCGGTGCGGCTCCAGCGACAGATCGAAGCAGGCCTGGATGATCGCAGCGCTGATGCTGTCGTGGCCGCAGCCCGCGCAGAGGGTCGAGACCGCGCCCTCGTAGTCGCGCCGGGTGAAGCCGAGCTTGTTGGTGGGAAGCTGCGGGTGATGCAGCTTGGGCTTCGCAAGATAGGTCATGGCACCGCCTTCCGGAGCGGGGTCACCGTCAGCACAGAGAGCTTCTCGGCGATGGCGCTGGTGATGAAGCGCTCGGTGATCGGCGTGCCGTCGTAATGCAGCACCGGCACTAGGCGCGCGGGATCGATCGAGCCTTCGCTCATGAGGAGGGTGCGGAGCTGCGCGTCGCGGTTCTGCTCCACGACGAAGATTCTGTCGTGCTCGGCGACGAAGCGCATGACCTCGTCGGAGAATGGGAAGCCACGCAGACGCATCGTGTCGAGATGAATGCCGCGGCCCTCCAGCACGCCCAGCGCCTCCTTCATCGCGGGCGTGGTCGAGCCGAAATAGAGGACGCCGAAGCGCGTGGGATGCCTCGCGTTCTGCCGGACCGGCGCCGGCACGAGCTTCTTCGCGGTCTCGAACTTCCGCAAGAGGCGGTCCATGTTGTCGACGTAGACAGGCCCCTCCTCGCTGTAGCGGGCGTAGCGGTCCTTGGTCGTGCCGCGCGCGAAATAGGCGCCGCGCGTGGGATGCGTGCCCGGCAGCGTGCGATAGGGAATGCCGTCGCCGTCGACGTCGAGGTAGCGGCCGAAATCCTTGCCCGCCTCGAGCTCATCGTGGGTCATGACCTTGCCGCGGTCCATCCGCCGGCGGTCGTCCCAGGCCAGCGGCTCGCAGAGCCAGTCGTTCATGCCGATGTCGAGATCGAGCATGACGAAGATCGGCGTCTGCAGCCGGTCCGCGAGATCGAAGGCCTGCGCACCCATCTCGAAGCACTCCCTGGGATCCTCCGGGAACAGCAGCACGTGCTTGGTGTCGCCGTGCGAGGCATAGGCGCAGGAGAGAATGTCCGATTGCTGCGTGCGCGTGGGCATCCCCGTCGAGGGGCCGCCGCGCTGCACGTCGAAGATCACCGCGGGGATCTCCGCGAAATATGCGAGGCCGATGAACTCCTGCATCAGCGAGATGCCGGGCCCGGAGGTCGCGGTGAAGGCGCGGGCGCCGTTCCAGCCGGCGCCGATGACGATGCCGATCGAGGCGAGCTCGTCCTCGGCCTGAATGATGGCGTAGCGCGCGTCCTTCGTCTGCGGATCGTGGCGGTAGCGCCGGCAATGGCGCATGAACGCCTCCGCGAGCGAGGAGGAGGGCGTGATCGGATACCAGGCCGCGACCGTGGCGCCGCCGTAGACGGCGCCCAGCGCCGCCGCGCTGTTGCCGTCGATGAAGATACGGTTGCCCACGGCATCGGCATGCCGGACGGTGACGCCGAGCGGACATTTCAGGTGCTTCAGCGCGTAGTCGCGGCCCATGTGGAGCGCATGGACGTTCGGCTGGATGAGCTTGTCCTTGCCTTGGAACTGCTCGCTGATGAGCTGCTCGATCGCCTTGACGTCCATGTCGAGGAGCGCCGAGAGCGCGCCCACATAGATGATGTTCTTGAAGAGCTGGCGCTGGCGCGCGTCGGTGTATTCGGCGTTGCAGATCTCGGTGAGCGGCATGCCGATCACCGTGATGTCCTCGCGGAACTTCGCGCGCGGCATCGGCTTCGTCGAATCGTAGAAGAGGTAGCCGCCGGGCTCGAGCTCGGCCACGTCCTTGTCCCAGGTCTGCGGATTCATCGCGACCATGAGATCGACGCCGCCGCGCCGCCCGATGTGGCCGGCCTCGGAGACGCGCACCTCGTACCAGGTCGGCAAGCCCTGGATGTTCGAGGGGAAGATGTTGCGCGAGGCGACGGGCACGCCCATGCGCAGGATCGACTTCGCGAAGAGGGTGTTGGCGCTCGCGGAGCCGGAGCCGTTGACGTTCGCGAATTTGACGACGAAATCGTTGACGCTCGTTATCGGCTGCGACATTCCGGTCCCGCCTGTGCCATATCGAGAAGGAACTTGCGCATGTCCCAGGCCCCCGTCGGGCACCGCTCGGCGCAGAGACCGCAGTGGAGGCAGACGTCCTCGTCCTTCGCGAGGATGCGGCCGGTCTTGAGCGCGTCGGAGACGTAGAGGTCCTGCGTGAGGTTCTTCGCGGGGGCGTTGAGGTGCTTGCGCAGCTCCTCCTCCTCGCGGTTGTCCGTGAAGGTGATGCAGTCGACCGGGCAGATGTCGACGCAGGCATCGCACTCGATGCAAAGCTCGCCCGTGAAGACTGTCTGGACGTCGCAGTTGAAGCAGCGCTCGGCCTCGAGGTAGGCGAGCTTCTGGTCGAAGCCCAGCTCGACCTCGACCTTGACGTCCTTGAGCGCGACGTTGAGCTCGCGCAGCGGCACCTTGTAGCGCAGGTCGTTCGAGACCTGATTGTCGTAGCTCCACTCGTGGATGCCCATCTTCTGGCTCACGAGCGTCACGTGCGGCGGCGGGCGGTCCTTCACGTCCTCGCCGTTCAGGAGCTTGTCGATGGAGATCGCGGCCTGCTGGCCGTGCGCCACCGCCCAGATGATGTTCTTAGGCCCGAAGGCGGCGTCGCCGCCGAAGAACACCGTTGGGATCGACGACTGCATCGTGACGGGATCGACCTTGGGCATGCCCCAGCGGTCGAAGTCGAGGCCGACGTCGCGCTCGATCCAGGGGAAGCTGTTCTCCTGCCCGATCGCCACGAGCACATCGTCGCATTCGAAATGCTGATCGGGCTCGCCGGAAGAAACCAGGCTGCGGCGGCCCTTCTCGTCGTATTTGGCGACGACCTTCTCGAAGACGACGCCGGTCAGACGGCCCTTCTCGTGCGTGAATTCCTTGGGCACGAGGAAATTGAGGATCGGGATGCCCTCGTGCATCGCGTCCTCCTTCTCCCAGGGCGAGGCCTTCATCTCCTCGAAGCCGCTGCGCACGATGACCTTCACGTCATCGCCGCCGAGGCGGCGCGAGGTGCGGCAGCAGTCCATCGCGGTGTTGCCGCCGCCCAGCACGATCACGCGCTTGCCGATCTTGTCGATGTGGCCGAACGAGACGTTGGAAAGCCAGTCGATGCCGATGTGAATGTTGGCCGCCGCCTCCTTGCGGCCGGGCACGTCGAGGTCGCGCCCGCGCGGCGCGCCGCTCCCGACGAAGATCGCGTCATAGCCTTCCGCGAGGAGCGCCTTCAGGCTGTCGATGCGCTGGCCCAAGCGGAGCTCTATGCCGCCGATCCCCGTGATGTAGCTGACTTCCTCGTCGATCACGCTCTCGGGGAGACGGAAGCGCGGAATCTGGCTCCGGATCATGCCGCCGGCCTTGGGATCGCCATCGAAGACCACGACGTGATAGCCGAGCGGCGCCAGATCGCGCGCGACCGTGAGCGAGGCGGGGCCGGCGCCCACGAGAGCCACCCGCTTGCCGTTTTTTTTGACGGGGGCGATCGGCAGGATCGCGCGGATGTCGTCCTTGTTGTCGGCAGCGACCCGCTTCAGCCGGCAGATCGCGACTGGCTCCTTCTCGACCCGCCCGCGGCGGCAGGCGGGCTCGCAGGGACGGTCGCATGTGCGCCCGAGAATGCCGGGGAAGACGTTCGATTTCCAATTGATCATGTAGGCGTCGGTATAGCGGCCGGCGGCGATCAATCGGATGTATTCCGGCACGGGCGTATGAGCGGGACACGCCCATTGGCAATCCACGACCTTATGGAAATAGTCGGGATTGCGGGTATCGGTCGGCTTCAAGACGTCTCCCTACTTCCTACTCGTGGCGTTCGGGACATTCGCCAGCGACCCCGCCGTTGGCCATCTGCCCGGGGGCGCAGCCGTCCCGCTTGCGCAACGTCTCACGGCAATCCCTGCTCCCCGGTTTCTGCCCGTGACTGGGCGCCCTTGGGGCGGGAATGGGCGGGCAAAGATAGCCCGATCGGGGCCGAAATCGCAATGCCCGGGAACCGCTTAGAACGCCCGGGGATTTCCGGAAATATCCCCCGGAGACGGACCCGCCGCGCGCGCTCCGGAGCGAGCCGGGCCTCGCGACCGCCGGACCGGTATCCCCGAAAAAGGGAATACCGGTCCAGTATTCCCCGCGCCAGTGGCGCTATTGGCGCCAGGGATCCGGCATCGGGTTGGGCTCGGGCGCCGCAGGCTCGGGAGCGGGCGGCACCGGCTCAGGCATCGGAGCGGGTGCTGCCTTCGGCGCAGCCTTCTTGGCCGGCGCGCGCCTCACGATGGGCTTGCGCGCCTTCGCCGTCTTCTTGGCCTTCTTGACCGTCTTTGCCTTGGCAGCTCCCTTGCGAGCGGCCTTTCTCGTAGTGCGCTTCGCAGCCTTGCGGCCCGCGGATTTCCGCTTGGTCGCCTTCCTCTTAGTCGCCTTTGCCATAGTGTTTCTCCTTTGTGGTCCCAGCGGACGCATCATGCGACACGGTTTCGTCTTCGCCCGTAGGATGCAAAAAGATGCCGCGTCAGTAAAGCACGGCTGGATGGCGCTACTCCGCCCAACGCGCCTCGACCGGCATCCCTCCGGTCTCCAAGAGTACGATCGCCCAGGGTTCCGAGAGCGCCTGCGTGACCACCCGATCGGACGCCGGCGCGGCATCCCGCAGCACCACGCGCACGACATTGCCATCGCGGACCGCACTGACGACTTCGACTCGGAAGCCTCCGGTCATTTTCTGCCCCTGACTCGCGAATAGCCCCCGATGCTTCCCGGCGGCAAACGCGGCCGCTGGGGGCTTGTCGACGCTTTGCCAGGCGCGCTGCCAGGCGGCCGCGTCGGCGAGCGCGTCGATCCGCTTCTCCGTCCCGCCGCCGTATTGGCCCCGCCAGACCTCATATTTCACGCCAGCTTGCGCAGACTGCGCGCCAGCATCTTCGGTGAGGCCGGCCGCACCCGCGATGCTCGCGGCCAAGCCCGCGAGCACCATCCGGCGCCGACACGCTAGGTGTCCGCTAACGCTCATGTCGCCTCCAGACACGCCGCTCCGGGGAGACGATGCTCCTCTCTTCGGCGCGGATCAACGCTGGACCGCACGCACGAAGTGCCGATCGCGCGTGGGAGTGCCGAAAGCGCGCGGCCCGGTCGCGCCAGGCTCGGCGGCACCGTCGCGGTCGCGCTCTCTCGGCGCGCAGAGGGTACGATAGTCGCTTTCCGCCTGCGGATTCTGCAGGAGGGGCAGGATGTCGCTGAGCTCCTTGCAGGAGACCTCGTCGCCGCCGGCCGCCGTCGAGATCCGCGCCAACACGTTCTGCGCATAGACCTCCGGGCGGAGCTCATAGCCCAAGAGCTCGGTCTTGGGATTCTCGATGTCAAGATAGAGCGGTCGCGCCATAGCCGAGAACTCGTCGGCGAGCATGTCGTAGCTGCTGGCCTGCGCGATCGCATTCGGCGCCTTGCGGTTCTGCTGTCCGTAGAGCATGCCGAAGCCGATCGGATAATCCCGGCCGATCCGCAGCAATTGATCGAACGGCACCTCGAGCTCGCCGCCCACGAGCACGACGTCATCCGGTGGCCCCTCCTTGAAGAAGATCGTGAACGCCGCGCCGTCGAAGGGCTCGCTCACGGTGTACCAGCTATTGAAGTGCACGAAGGCGTTCTGCGGCGAATCGTCGAACGGCTTCCCGTTCAGCATGAGGCTGCCCGCGGGCACATCGACCTGCGTGTGCCGCGCGAGGAAGATGCCGAGCCCGTTCGCGGGCGTGGTGATGGTGGAGGGGTTCGTGATGCGGAACGAGCCCGGCCCGATCCCCGGCGCATCCGGGAACGCATCGTCGACGACGAGGGTCGCGCGGCCGCCCAGCGAGATCAGCGTGGCGCCATCGAGCGTCACGTCCTTGTCGGCGCGGCCCATCAGCGTCCCGCTCGCGCTCACCGTGCCGTTCACGGTGAGGTCGAGCGGCGAGACCAGGCCGAGGACGATGTTTCCGCCATTCCCGGTCATGGCGTCGGTCACGGTGAGGCTGCCGCCGTCCTTCACGTCGCTGACGATGTTTCCGCTCTGCGCGGTCGCGGTATCGACGGAGAGGCTTCCGCCGCCTTGCTGGACGAGGCGGACGTCGCCGGAGCCGGCCGCAAGCGAGGTCGCGACGGCATCGCCCAGGCCGGAGTTGAGGAGGTTGATGCCGCCGCTCCCGGTACTGCCCGCGACCGTCGAGACGACGATGTCGAGGGGCGCCGTCGCCGTGCCGATGCCGGTGCCGGCGGAAAGCGAGAGCGTGCCCGCCGCGACGTCGGTGCCGCCGCCGAGCGCGTCGACGATGCTGCCGCTCGCCACCAGCAGCGCCCCATCGGTATGCGCGCTCACCGTGGCTCCCAGCACGATTCCGCCGGAAGTCGCATCGAGGCTCACGCCGGCGCCATCGATGCCCGCGTCCACCGTGAGCGTGCCGGCGGTCGTGATGGTGACGGTGCCGCCCGCTCCGACCGCGGCGCTCACGAGAAGACCGCTTGCGGTCCCGGGGTTGTCGAGGAGGAACCCGCCGCCCGCGGTGAATCCCGTGAGCACCGCGACGGCATTCCCGCCGCCGAGACTGACGGAGCCGCCAGCAGAGCCCGTGAGCGTCGGAGCCGAGAGACTGCCCCCGGTCTCCGTCACGTCACCGCCGGCCTTGAGCGTGATCACGGCCGTATCGGGCGTCGCGCCATGGCCATTGTGAGCACCGACGGCGCCCACCACGCCGATGCTGCCGGCGACGTCGATGGTGACGCTGCCGTCGATGGCGCTGTTACCCACCCGGACGCCGCTGCCGCCGCCGAGGGTCGTATCGGCCACCCCATTGAACGACAAGATCGCGGGCAGCCCGCCCTGTCCGAGGAAGCTGTTGCCTGCATTGGCCAGCAGTACCGTCGAGCCCGCGCCGCCGTTCAGCGTATTCGGACCGCCGAAGAACGTGCCCGGCCGGCCCACCACGTCGAGGTTGCTGACGCTGGTGCCGAGACTGAGGACGCCGCTCTGACCGAGATCGAAGTCCCCGCTGGTGACCGTTGCGCTCAAGGGCATCGCCCCCGTCGTCACGTGCGCCGTGCCGCCGATATGGTTCCCGACGCTCCCGAGCTGCACCGCCTGGCCCGCAACCGCCGACCCGCTCAGGCTCGCAACCGAGCCGAAGAGATTGACCGTCAAGCTCCCGCTCTGCGGCGCCGCCGCGTTGAGCAGCCCCTGCGTCAGAATGAAGGTGCTCCCGGAGACGTTCTGCCCGTTGGGCGCGATGATGCCCTGCCCGAGCTGCGGCAGGTTCAGGCCTCCCACCGCCAGCGTCCCCCCGCTGGCGTCCACCGAGCCCGCCGCCGCGAGGTTCCCCCCCACCGCCACCGTCCCCTGCAGCAGCACCGGAGACCCCGCCCCCGTGAGGTCGAGGTCCCCTCCCACCGTCAGCGTCCCCGTCTGCCGCAGCGCCGGAGACAGCACCACGAAGCTCCCGGCGACGCTCGAC
>DATKNV010000081.1:0-38961 GCA_035541215.1 Allostellaceae bacterium
CGACGCCATGCGCGCGGATATCGGCCACGATTGGAGCGTGCTCGATCTCGCGGCCGCCGCCGGCGTCTCCGCGCGATCCCTGCAGCGGCAGTTCCGGCTCTTCCTCGGCAAGGCGCCGCACGTGGCGCTTCGCGACGTGCGCTTCGAGAGCGCGCGGCGCGAGCTGCTGCGCGGCACCTCCGACACCAAGGTGATGGACGTGGCGCTGAAGAGCGGCCTGGCGCATTTAGGCCGCTTCGCCACGGAGTACCGCCGCCGCTACGGCGAGACGCCCTCGCAGACACTGAAACGGCAGGCGCTCTTCGTCGACACGCTCGCCTCGATGCCACCGGTTTTCGTGGCCGCGCGCGAGCGCCCCGCCGTCGCGCTCGACCGGATAGAGGCGGGCCCCGAGCACGAGGAGATCGCCCGCGGCATCGCCGAGGAGCTCGCAGCCGCGCTGACGCGCGCCGGCGTTTCCGTCACCGGCGACCCGAGATCGGCGCGCTATCGTCTCGCCGGCGCGATCGCGGGCTCGGGCCGGGAGTCGCGCCTCACGCTCAGGCTCGTCGAGAGCGAGACCGGCCATCATCTCTGGGCGCACCGCGCGGAGGAAGGTCTCGCGGGGTGCTCGGCGCTCGGGGAGCAGTTCGCGACCAGGATCGCCGCGGCGCTTCAGCCCTACCTGCGCCTCGCGGAGATCGAGCGCGCGCAGCGCAAGCCCGAGGGCGACCTCAGCGCGCACGACCTGACGCTGCGGGCGATGCCGCACGTGCTCTCCATGGACGCCGAGGGGAATGCGCGCGCGATCGACCTGCTCGACCGCGCGATCGAGCGCGATCCCGATCACGCGCTCGCGGCCTCGCTCGCGGCCTGGGCGCATGCGCAGCGCGTCATCTACCACTTCAGCACGATGCAGCTCGAGGAGCGCACCCGCGGCGCCGACCTCGCGCGCCGGGCGCTCGCCCTCTCCGGCGACGCCACGGCGCTCGCGATCCTCGGCAACGCCCTGACCTCGCTGCGCGACGTCGAGACCGCGGACACGGTGATCCGCAAGGCGCTCGCGGCGGATGGCGGCTCGGCCTGGGCCTGGGGCCGCAGCGGCTGGATCGACGTCTACAAGGGAGAATCCGGATCGGCGATCGAGCGCTTCAAGATCGCGCTCGAGCTCGCGCCGCACGACGCGCTCGCCTTCAACGGCCTCGTGGGGATCGGCTTGGCGCATTTCATCGCCGGACGCTATCTCGAGGCCGCGGAGTGGCAGGAGCGCGCGCTCCTCGCCCATCCCTCGGCGGCCTGGGTGCATCGGACCATGTGCCCCGCCTATGTTCTCGCCGGCGCCGAGGAGGAAGCGCGCCGCAGCCTCGCCGCGCTCCGCCGGAATTATCCCGAGCTCACGGCCTATGCGGTGCAGCAGGGCCTGCCGCCGCTGCCGCCGGCATCTTTCGAGCTCGTCGTGGAGGCGCTCCGCGCCGCCGGCCTCCCCGCGGCCTGACCGAGGCGCGGCCGCGGCGAAGACACCGTGCCGGCTGCCGCCTGCCCTATCCTCCCCCTCTGGGGCAGGGCCATCGCATATGGCGCAATTCCCCCGCTCCCCGCCGGGGAGAGGGCTGGGGTGAGGGGGCCTCTCGACGCGTCGGCGCGAGGTTTTTCCGGCCTCCCGGCCGTAGCGCCCCTCACCTTGCCTCTCCCCGGAGGGGAGAGGAATTTCATATGCGATTCCCTTCCCCTCGAGGGGGGAGGGGCGATTGTTCTGCTCAGACATCGAGGTTCGCGACTTCGAGCGCGTTCTGCTGGATGAAGTCGCGGCGCGGCTCGACGCTGTCGCCCATGAGGGTCGAGAAAATTCCCTCCGCGAGATCGGCATGCGCGACCTTGACCTGGAGGAGCGTGCGGGCGTCGGGGTCGAGCGTCGTCTCCCAGAGCTGCTCCGGGTTCATCTCGCCCAAGCCCTTGTAGCGCTGCACGTCGCCCTTCTTGGGGCCGAGCTCCATCACGGCCTCGACGAGGGCGGTCGGGCCCGAGACGGGGAACTCCCGGTCCTTGGCGACGAGCTTGCCCGGCTTCTCGTAGGTCTCCTGCAGCTCGGCCGCGCGCTCGTCGAGGCGGCGCGCCTCGGCGCTCCGGATCAAGTCGGCATCGAGCGGATGCCGCTCCGTGACGCCGAGCCGCGAGCGCGCGAAGACGAAGCCGTTCCCGGGCAGCGCCTCGCCTTGCCAGCCGCGCTCGGTCTCGATCGCGAGGCGGTCGAGGCGCTGCGCCACGTAGCGTGCGGTGACGCGCGCCTTCTCCTGGTCCTGGAGCAGCATCGGCGTGAGCGCCCCGGAGATCGCGGCCTGCTCCACCACCTCGCGGCTCCCGGCCTTGCGCGCCATGGGCTCGAGCCAGTGGCGATAGAGCCGCGCACGCTCCACGAGGTCGCGGAGGTCGTTGCCGCCGCGCTGCACGCCGTTGTGCTGCTGGAAGACCGCGTCCTTCAATCCCGCGCCGATCCGATACTCCTCGAGCGCGGCGTCGTCCTTGAGGTAGACCGCCTTGCCGGAGCCGCGCTTCACCTGATAGAGCGGCGGCTGTGCGATGTAGAGGAAGCCTTTCTCGATCAGGGGCCGCATCTGCCGGAAGAAGAAGGTGAGAAGCAGCGTGCGGATGTGGCTCCCGTCGACGTCGGCGTCCGTCATGATGATGATGCGGTGGTAGCGCGTCTTCTCGGGATCGAAATCCTCGGTGCCGATGCCGGTGCCGAGCGCCGCGATCAAGGTCCCGATCTCCGCCGAGCTCAGCATCTTGTCGAAGCGCGCGCGCTCGACGTTGAGAATCTTGCCCTTCAAGGGGAGAATCGCCTGGAATTTGCGGTTGCGGCCCTGCTTCGCGGAGCCGCCGGCGCTGTCGCCCTCGACGATGAAGAGCTCGGATTGCGCGGGGTCGCGCTCCTGGCAGTCCGCGAGCTTGCCGGGGAGGCTCGCGAGATCGAGCGCCCCCTTGCGGCGCGTCAAATCGCGGGCCTTGCGCGCGGCCTCGCGCGCGACCGCGGCCTCGACGACCTTGCCCACGACCTTCTTCGCCTCGGCCGGATGCTGCTCGAACCACTGCTGCAGCTTGTCGCCGACGACGCTCTCGACGATCGGCCGCACCTCCGAGGAGACGAGCTTGTCCTTGGTCTGCGAGGAGAACTTGGGGTCCGGCGCCTTGACCGAGAGGATGCAGGTCAAGCCCTCGCGCATGTCCTCGCCGGTGAGCGCGATCTTCTCCTTCTTCGCGATGCCGCTCTCGACGGCGTAGTTGTTGACGCTGCGCGTCAAGGCCGCGCGGAAGCCCGCGAGATGCGTGCCGCCGTCGCGCTGGGGGATGTTGTTGGTGAAGCAGAGCATCGTCTCGTGATAGGCATCGGTCCACTCCATCGCGACCTCGACCGTGACGCCCTCGCGCTCGCCCAGGATCGCGAGCGGCGTGCCGTGCAGCGGCTGCTTGGAGCGGTCGAGGTATTTGACGAAGGCCTCGAGCCCGCCCTCGTAATGCATGGTGACCGACTTGGGCTCGACGCCGCGCGCGTCGGTGAGCGTCAGCGTCACGCCGGAATTGAGGAAGGCGAGCTCGCGCAGGCGGTGCTCCAGCGTCGCGAAATCGAACTCGGTCTTGCTGAAGGTCTTGCCGCTCGGGAGGAAGGTGATCTCGGTGCCGGTCTTGCCGCCGGACTCGCCGGTCACCGCGAGCGGCTCCTCGGGCTCGCCGTCGCGGAAGCGCATGAAATGCTCCTTCCCCTCGCGGAAGATGCGGAGCTCGAGCTTCGCCGAGAGCGCGTTCACCACGGAGACGCCGACGCCGTGAAGGCCGCCCGAGACCTTGTAGGCGTTCTGGTCGAATTTTCCGCCGGCATGGAGCTGGGTCATGATGACCTCGGCGGCCGAGACGCCTTCCTCCGAGTGGATGTCGACGGGGATGCCGCGCCCGTTGTCGGTGACGGTGCAGGAGCCGTCGCCGTTCAAGGTCACGGTGATGGTGTCGCAGAAGCCCGCGAGCGCCTCGTCGATCGCGTTGTCGACGACCTCGTAGACCATGTGATGGAGGCCGGAGCCGTCGTCGGTGTCGCCGATGTACATGCCCGGGCGCTTGCGCACGGCGTCGAGGCCGCGCAGCACCTTGATCGATTCGGCGGTGTAATCCTCGGCGCCGGAGGCGCCGTTCGCCCCATTGCCGTTCCCTTGCGGCGGGAGATCAGTCATCGCTCAACAGTCCTTTGTAAAGCCGGTCAGGCCGCCGCCAGCGTTGCATCGGCGACGGCGAAGAATTGGGCGCGGCCGCGCAGCCCCTCGAAGAGCTCGGCATCGGTGCCGGTGAGCCAGGCCTGCGCGCCCAGCGCCGTGAGCTCGCCGAACAGCGCGGCACGCCGCGCGGGGTCGAGATGCGCCGCGACCTCGTCGAGGAGCAGCAGCGGCGCACGGCCCCGGAGCGCCGCCTGGAGCCGCGCATGGGCGAGCACGATCGCGATCAGGAGCGCCTTCTGCTCGCCGGTCGAGCCTTCGGCCGCAGGCATGCCCGTCCCGGCATGGCGCACGCTGAGGTCGCTCCGGTGCGGGCCCAGCGCCGTGGTGCCGCTCTCGGCGTCCTGGCGGCGGAGCGCCTCGAGGCGCGCGCGGAGCCGGTCCTCGACCGCGAGCGCGGGCTCGCTCTCGAGCATCCGATCGACCTCGCCCCTGAGGTCGAGCCGCGCCGCCGGGAAAGGTCCCGCGGCCTCGGCGCAGGCGCGGTCGAGCCGCAGCACGGCCTCGCGCCGCGCCGCCGCCACCGCGACACCCGTCGCGGCCATGGTCTCCTCGAGCGCTGCGAGCCAGCTCCGGTCCATCGGACCGTCGCGCAGGAGCCGTGCCCGCTCGCGCATCGCCTGCTCGTAGGCGCCGAGGCGCTGCGCGTGCTCGGCATCGAAGCCGTAGACGAGCCGGTCGAGGAAGCGCCGCCGCGGCGAGCCGCCCTCGACGAAGAGCCGGTCCATCGCCGGCACCAGCCAGACGAGGCCCAAATGCCGCGCGAGCGTCGCCTGGCTCTTCTGCGCCTCGCCGTCGACCGAGAGCAGCCGCCGCTCGCTGCCCTCCGCGGGATCGCGGCCGGTGCCGATCTCGACGGTCCCATCGGGCGTCTCCAGGCTCGCATGCACCGCCCAGGCGCCGCCGAGGGGGCTTTCGAGCGCGCCATCGGGGCCGCGCCGCCGGCGGTCGATCTCGCCGAGCCGCGCCCGCCTGAGGCCGCGCCCGGGCGCCAGGAACGACAGCGCCTCCAGCAGATTGGTCTTGCCCGCGCCATTGGGTCCGAAGAGCACCGCCGGCGCCGCCGCGAGCGCGAGCCGCGCCGCTCCGTAGCCGCGGAAGTCCGTGAGCACGAGCCGCTGCACGGCCACCGTGCGTGAGGGCGCGCTACGAGCTGTTCGCTCCGCTGCGAGGAGGGCGTTCATCCCGAGAGCATCGCCGCTCACACCCGCATCGGCATGAGCACGTAGAGCGCGCTGCCGTCGGCGCTGTCGCGGACGAGCGTCGGGGAGGCCGCGTCCGCGATCGCGAAGCGCGCGCCCTCACCTTCGATTTGCTCGGCGATGTCCAGGAGATAGCGCGCGTTGAAGCCGATTTCAATGGGCGAGGCGCCGTAGCGCACCTCGAGCTCCTCGCTCGCGGTGCCGTTCTCGGGGCTCGTCGCGGAGAGCGTGAGGTTGCCGCGCTCGACGGAGAGCTTCACCGCGCGGCTCTTCTCGGTGGAGATGGTGGAGACGCGGTCGACCGCATCCGCGAATTCCTTGCGGTTCACCTCCAGCACCTTGTCGTTTCCCGTGGGGATCACGCGGTCGTAGTCCGGGAAGGTGCCGTCGATGAGCTTCGAGGTCAGCACGGTCTCGCCGAGAACGAAGCGGATCTTGGTGTCCGAGAGCGAGAGCGTCGCGTCCTCCGTGGTCTCGTCGAGGAGCTTGCGGAGCTCCATCACGGTCTTGCGCGGGACGATGACGCCGGGCATGCCGGAGGCGCCCTCGGGCAGCGGAATCTCCATCCGCGCGAGCCGGTGCCCGTCGGTCGCGACCGCCCGCAGCATCGCGACGCTGTCGCTCTTGGCGGCGTGGAGGTAGATGCCGTTCAGGTAGTAGCGCGTCTCCTCGGTCGAGATCGCAAAGCGCGTGCGGTCGATGAGGCGCTTCAAGTCGCCGGCCCCCAGCGTGAAGGCGTAGGGGAGATCGCCGCTCGTCATCAGCGGGTAATCCTCGGGCGGCAGGCAGGCGAGCGAGAAGACCGACCGCCCCGCGCGCACGCTCATCTGGCCCTTGTCGCCGGTCGCCGCGAGCTCGACCTGCGCGCCCTCCGGAAGCTTCCGCACGATGTCGTAGAGCGTGTGCGCGGGGGCGGTGGTGGTGCCGCCCCCTCCGATCTGCGCCGGCACCGACTCCACGATCTCGAGGTCCATGTCGGTGGCGCTGAGGGCGAGCTTTCCGTCGCCCGCGCGCAGCAGGACGTTGGAGAGGATCGCAATCGTGTTGCGCCGCTCGACCACGCTCTGCACGTGGCCCAAGGCGCGGAGCAGCTGGGCGCGCTCGATGGTGAGTTTCATGGCTGGTAGCGTTGCCTTGTTCTTCGGTTTTTCGGGCTCTTCCCTGGGCATCGATTCCGGCCCCGCGCCGCCGCCGGCTAGGGTCCGCGCGGGGAGTCGCGGAGTATAGCACAAACCCATGAATCGCCTAACCTTTTCGGGTCTGGCGGGGTGTTCAAACCGGCTTGGATTTCAAGGGCTTGTAGAGGCCGTCGGCGGTGCCATTTTGGCGCCGCCAAAAACGCGAAGGGCCTCGCCGGAGGGGATGGCGAGGCCCTTCTCCTCGGTGCGGAGACGTTGACCGACGTCGGGGGGAGGGAAGACTCCGGCGGTCTCTGCACCTCGGCTCGTGCGGCGTGCTCGGGCCGCAATGCGGTCTCGGCGCTCAGGCGCCGGCGGTGATTGCCTCGCGCAACGCCGTCAGGAAGACCGAGGCGTCGATCGGCTTGTTCAGCACGACCTTGGCGCCGAGCACGGTCATCGCCTTGCGGCAGGGGTCGTTCTCCTGCTCGACCTCGCCGGTGACCCCGATCACCGGTAGCTTCGGCGACCGCTTGCGCACCGCGCGGATGGTCTCGATGCCGTCGGCGATCGGCATGAAGAGGTCGGTCACGACGGCGTCGAAGGGCTCCGCCTGGACCGTGGTCTCCACCGCGCTCCCGTTCGGCAGCGTGCGGACCTGGTAGCCCGCCCGCGTGAGCAATGCCGCGAGGTAGTCGCGAAAGATCTCGTCATCGTCGATGACCAGGATTTTCTGCATGTGCTTGGTGCCTCGCGAAGGTGCAGGCCTATGCTTCTGCCTCGATGAGACCGGTTTGGTCCGCGATCGGCTCCGCCGGCGCCTCGGCGCCGGGCGCGGGATCGCGGAGGACGTAGCCCCGGCCCCAGACCGTCTGGATATAGCTGTCGCCGCCGAGCGCCTGCGCGAGCTTCTTGCGCAGCTTGCAGATGAAGACGTCGATGATCTTGAGCTCGGGCTCGCCGCGCCCGCCGTAGAGATGGTTGAGGAACATCTCCTTGGTGAGCGTCGTCCCCTTGCGGAGCGCCAGGAGCTCGAGGATGCCGTATTCCTTGCCGGTGATGTTGACGCGCGTGCCGTCGACCTCGACGGTGCGGCTGTCGAAATTGACGGTCATGCGTCCCGTGCGGATCGCCGATTCCGAATGGCCCTTGGAGCGGCGCACGATCGCGTGCATGCGCGCGATGAGCTCGCGGCGGTCGAAGGGCTTCGTGATGAAGTCGTCGGCGCCAATCCCCAGCGCCTTCAGCTTGTGATCGAGCTGGGTCAGGCCCGAGAGGATCATGATCGGGGTCCGGATCCGCGCCGCGCGCAGCCGGCGCAGCACCTCGTAGCCGTCCATGTCCGGCAGCATGAGGTCGAGGATGATGAGATCGTAATCGTAGAGCTTGCCGATCTCGAGCCCGTCCTCGCCGAGGTCGGTGATGTCGACCACGACGTTCTCCGCGCGCAGTATCATCTCGATGCTGGCGGCGGTGGCGGAATGGTCCTCGACGAGCAAGACGCGCATTCTAAAACCCCTGATGATTGTCTTAACCGTGACGGCGAGACCTTAACGCCGGTGAAGCCGGCGTCAGGAAAGGCGTCGGTATGGGGGGAGGGGGCGTCGGTATGGGGCCCCCATACTTTCGGTCAGGTCCGGCGGCGGCTCTTTCGCGATACGGCGGAGGCCTTGGGGGCGGTGTCGAAGAACTTGCGGATCGCCGCCGCGATGTCCTCGGGCGCCGTGGGCTTCTGGAAGAACGCGTCGACGCCCGCAGCGCGCGCGCCTTCCTCGGTGGCGCCGTCGCTGAAGCCCGTGCAGAGGATGCAGTGGAGCGACGGGCGGATCGCCTTCAGGCGCTGGACGAGCGTGATGCCCTTCATGGAGGGCATGACCTGGTCGCTCACCACCACGTCCCAGGCCGAGGGGTCGCTCGCGACGACCCTGATCGCCTCCTCGGGATCGTTGATCGCGACCGTCTCGTAGCCGAGCCGGTCGAGCGCCATGGTGATGACATCGGTCATGACGACCTCGTCGTCGACGACGAGGACGCGCTCGCGGCCGCCCAAGCCGCGCAGACCCTGCGTCCGGGCCTCCGTCTCGGGCAGGCCGTCCGCGAGCGGGAGGTAGACGTGAAAGGTCGAGCCCGCGCCCGGTCGGCTCGTGACGAGGATCGCGCCCTCATAGGCCATGACGATCCCGTGCACGACGGAGAGGCCGAGACCGGTCCCGCGTCCGCGGCCCTTGGTGGTGAAGAAGGGGTCGAAGATGCGCTTCAGCACCTCCGGCTTCATGCCGATGCCGGTGTCGCTCACGCCGATGCGGGCGTAGGCGCGGCCGAGCCGAAGCGACCCGAAGACGATGCGTCCCGCCTTGGGGTCCGCCGCGCCGCCGGCCGTGGGCTTGCCGAGAAGCGCGCGATCGGCCTTCGCTGCCTCGATCCCCACGAGCTCGACGGCGATGCGGCCGGGCTCGCCCTGCAGCGCGTCGTTGGCGTTGAGGCAGAGGTTGAACAGGATCTGGTTGATCTGCGCGGCATTGACGTCGCTGACGAGCCGCGCCTCCGGAAGCGACATGTCGAGGCGCGTCGAGGACGGCAGCGAGGCGCGCAAGAGCTCGTGCGTCTCGTCCAGGAGACCGGCGAGATCGGTCGGTTTGCGCTCGACGGCGGCTCGCCGCGAGAAGGCGAGGATCTGCCGCACTAGCTCCTTGCCGCGCTCGCTCGCGGCGACGATGCGCTCGGCGAAGCCGTGCTCGGGCGTTTCCTTCGGCAGGTCCTGCAGCAGGAAGCCCGCGAAGCCCAGGATCGCGCCGAGGATGTTGTTGAAGTCGTGCGCGATGCCGCCCGCGAGCTGGCCCACCGCCTCCATCTTCTGGGATTCCCGGAGCTGCTCCTCGAGCTGCATCGCCTCCGTCACGTCGCGCGAGTTGAAGATAATGCCCTCGATGCCGGGCACGTCGCTGGCGTCGCGAGCCGACCAGGCAATGGTCCGCCAGGAGCCGTCCTGATGCCGCAGGCGCGTGCGCCCCTCCGCGCGCAGCGCGGGCTTGCCGATGAGCGAGAAGAAGGGCTTCTTGATGCCGTCGAGGTCGTCGGGATGGACGCGGTCGAAGATCGATTGCCCGAGCATCTCGGCGTCCCGGTAGCCCATGATCTCGCTGGAGGAGGGGCTGCGATAGGTGATGGTGCCGTCGCGGGCCGCGACGGTGACGATGTCGTTCGAATGCTCGATGAGCGCGCGGAAGCGCTCCTCGCTGTGGCGGAGCGCCTCCTCGGCGAGCTTGCGCTCGGTCACGTCCTGCACGAGCGCTAGCGAGCCCAGGCAATTGCCGGCCTCGTCGAAGCGGAAATGCACGATCGAGTGCTCCCAGCCCCAGGAGCCGTCGCCGTGGCGCGCGCGCACGTCGAACTCGAAGTCGCGGCGCTCCGCGATCGCGACCTCCCGCGCCGCGAGATATTTGGGCCGGTCCTCCGGATGGATGAATTCCCGCGCCTCCTCGAAGGTGAAGTCGCCCCGCTGCGGCACCCCGCGCAGATCGAAGAGCGAATCGGACCAGATGACCCGGTCGTTCACGGCGTCGGAGAGGATGTAGGCGAGCTTGCCGATCCGCTGCGATTCCAGGAGCAGCCGCCGGCTCTCCTCGAGCGCGATCTCCGTCCGCTTGCGGTCGGTGATGTCGTCGACGATGCCCGCAAAGCCGATGGTGGCGCCCTGGGCGTCGCGGATCGGGAACTTCGTCGTCTGCACGTACTCGATCCCGGACTTTGCCTTGAGCACGCGCCGCTCCGATTGGGAGACGCGCCCGGTGCGCATGAGCTCACGGTCGACCGGTTCCCATTTCTGCACCTGCTCGGCGGGATAGACCTCGCCCGCGGTGCGGCCGATCAAGTCCTCCGGCCGGTCCCCGAACCAGTCCGTATAGGCACGGTTGATGAGCCGGTAGCGCCCCTCGCGGTCCTTGAGGAAGATCGCGAAAGGCGCATTGTCCATGATCGCCTGGAGCTGGCCTTGCGTCTCGCGCAACGCCCGCTCCGCCCGCTCGTGCGCGGTGATGTCCGCGATGAAGCCCGCCACGCCCACGATCTCGCCGTGCTCGTTGCGAACCGGGAATTTGGTCGAGCGTACGTAGTCGATGCCGGGCCTGCCGCTCAGGACCGGCCGCTCCTCCTCCATGACGCGCCCGGTCTCCACGAGCTCGCGATCGCTCGTCTCCCACCGCTGCGCCTGCTCGATCGGAAAGACCTCGGCGCCCGTGCGGCCCATGAGGTCCTCGAGCCGGTCGCCGAACCAGCTCGTGTAGGTCCGGTTGACGAGCTGGAAGTGCCCCTCGCGGTCCTTGAGGAAGATGGCGAAGGGCGCGTTGTCCATGATCGTCTGGAGCCGGTGCTGCGCCTCGCTCAGCGCCGTCTCCGCGCGCTTGCGTGCCGTGGCGTCCGCGATGAAGCAGGCGACGCCCACGATGGCGCCGCCGGAGTCGCGGACCGGGAACTTCGTCTCGTGCACCCATTCGATCTCGGGTTTGCATTGCCAGGTACGGCGCTCCTCCTCGGTAATCGATCCGTTCTCTACGATCATCCGGTCGGTCGCTGCCCATCTCCACGCGTGCTCCTCCGGATAAAGGTCGGTCACCGTGCGGCCGATGACGTCCTCCGGGCGCTCTCCGAACCAGTCGGTGAAGGCACGATTGACGAGCTGGTAACGGCCGTCGCGGTCCTTGAGGAAGATGGCGAAGGGCGCGTTGTCCATGATCGCCTGCAAGCGATGCTGCGCCTCGCTGAGCGCCGTCTCCGCCCGCTTGCGCGCGGTGATGTCCATGGTGAATCCCGCGATACCCAGGATCTCGCCGTGCTCGTCCCGGACCGGAAACTTGATGTCGAACACGTATTCGATGCCGGGCTTTGCTTGGAACACCTCGCGCTCCAGCTCCGCGACAGGGTCCCCCGCCAGGAGCCGGCGGTCGGCCTCGGAGAATTGGCGCGCGAACTCCGGGGGGTAGAGCTCCGCGACCGTGCGGCCGATCACGTCCTCCGTCCGCTCGCCGAACCAGTCCGTGTAGGCCCGGTTGATGAGCTGGAACCGCCCCTCGCGGTCCTTCAGGAAGATGGCGAAGGGCGCGTTGTCCATGATCGCGCGGAGCTCCGCCTCCTTGCGCGCGAGCGCCTCCGCCGCGAGCTTCGTCTCCGTCACGTCCTGGATCACGAAGAGGATGCTGACGCAGTTCCCCTCGGCGTCGTAGCGCAGATGGCCGATGCCGTGCTCCCAGGCCGTGGAGCCGTCGCCGCGCCGGATCCTCGCGTCGTACTCGAAATCCCGGTGCGCCTTCATGGCGGCATCCCTGATGCGCAGGTATTCCGCGCGATCCTCGGGCAAGAGGAACTCCCGCGCCTCTTCCGGGGTCAAGAAGGTGCGCCGCGGCAGCTTGCGCATCTCGAACAGCGAATCCGACCAGCGGACGCGGCCGGCCGGGATGTCGTAGACGGAATAGCCGATTTTCCCGATGCGCTGCGACTCCAGCAGCAGCTCCTGGCTCTCGCGCAGCTCGAGCTCGGCGCGCTTGCGCGCGGTTATGTCCATCGCGAAGCCCGCGATGCCCACGATTTCGCCGCTCTCGTCGCGCACGGGGAATTTCGTTATCAGCGCGTGCTCTATCCCGACGTTTCGGCTGAAGTAGTGGGTCGGGATCTCCCCGACCGAGATGGTGCCGCGCTCCACCACGTCGCGATCGCGCTTCAGCATCCCTGCCGCGACCTCCGGCGGGAACACCTCGTCGCTGGTGCGCCCGAGGATCGTCTCGGCGTCGCGCTGCATCCACTCGCTGTAGCGCCGATTGATCAGCAGGTACCGGCCCTCGCGGTCCTTGAGGAAGATCGCCATTGGCGCGTTGTCCATGACGGCGCGCAGCTCCGCCTCCTTGCGCCGGAGCGCCTCGTCCGCCTCCTTGCGCTCGGTGATGTCCTGGAGGACGTAGAGCACGCTCTCGAGCGTGCCGTCCTCCGCGTAGCGCGGTCGGCCGATCACGGATTCCCAGGCGAAGGCTCCGCCAGGGCGCTCAACTCGGATGTCGACGGTGAAATCCCGGCGCTCCGCGAGGCCGGCGTCGCGCGTGGCGAGGAACCGGGCGCTGTCCTCGGGATGAATGAAGGGCGTGGCATCGGTTTCCTCGAGCGTGAAGTACTCGCGCCTGGGAACGCCGCGCATCTCGAAGAGCGTATCCGACCAATAGATGCGGCTCGTTTTCCGGTCGGAGACGAGATGGCCGATCTTTCCGAGCCGCTGCGATTGGATCAGCAGCTCGCGGCTCTCGCGCAGCGCCTGCTCCGCCTGCCGCTCCTCCGTGATGTCGCGCAGCACCACGAGCACGCCCGTGCATTTGCCCGAGGCGTCGTAGCGGGGATGGCCGACGCTGTGCTCCCAGCCGATCGTGCCGTCGCCGCGCCGGACGCGGAGGTCGACCTCGAAGTCGCGATGCTCGGCCACCGCGGCATCCCGGACCCGCATGTAGTCCGCGAGGTCCTCCGGAAGGAGGAACTCCAGGGTCTCCGCGAGGGTGAAGAACGCGCGCCGCGGCACCCGGCGCAGCTCGAAGAGCGAGTCCGACCATTGGACGCGATCCCTCGCGAGGTCGGAGAGGATGTAGCCGACCTTGCCCAGTCTCTGCGATTCCAGGAGCAGATCGCGGCTCTCGCTGAGCGCCTGCTCCGCGCGCTTGCGCTCGCCGATGTCAGCGCAGAATCCGGCGCTGCCGACGATCTCGCCGCGCTCGTCGCGGACCGGGAATTGCGTGATCTGCAGGTAGCCGATCTTGGTCCGCCCGGAGAGCGGTAGACGCTCGACGACGGTGACGCGGCCCTCCCGCAGCACCTCCTCGCTCGCCGCGGCTCCCGCCTCTGCGATCGCCGCCGGATGCGCCTCCGCCGTCGTCCGCCCGTACAATTCCTCGGGCTTGGCGCCGAACCAATCCGTGTAGCAGCGGTTGACGAGCCGGTAGCGTCCCTCGCGGTCCTTGAGGAAGATCGCGAGGGGCGCGTTGTCCATGATCGCGCGAAGCTCCGCCTCCTTGCGCTTGAGCGCCTCCTCCGCCCGCTTGCGCTCGGTGATGTCGGTGCAGAAGCCGGCGCTGCCGACGATCTCTCCGGTCTCGCTGCGAATGGGGAAATGCGTGATCTGGAGGTAGCCGACGGCAGTCCGCTCTGCGATGCGGGGCCGCTCGAGCACGGATATTCGCCCTTCGTTCAGGACCTCCGCATCCTGCCTCAGGCTGATCTCCGCGATCTCAGGGGGGTAGACCTCGGCGCTGGTCCGTCCGACGAGCTCCTCCGGCCGGTATCCGAACCATTCGGTGAAGCGGCGGTTGACGAGCACGTACCGGCCCTGGCGGTCCTTGAGGTTGATCGCGAAAGGAGCGTTGTCCATGACGGCGCGCAGCTCCGCCTCCTTGCGCGCGAGCGCCTCCTGGGCAAGCTTGCTCTCCGTCACGTCGCGGAGCACGACGAGGAGGGCGGTGACCTTTCCTTCGCTGTCGTAGCGGGGCCGTCCGATGCTGTACTCCCATCCGTAGGATCCATCGCCTTGGCGGATGCGCAGCTCCACTTCGAAGTCCCGGTGCTCGACGATCGCGGCATCCCTCACCTCCTCGTACCGTGAGCGGTCGTCGGGGTGGACGAAGTCGAGCGCTTCCTCGAAGCTGAAGGAGTCGCGCCGCGGGATCCCGCGCATCTCGAAGACCGAATCGGACCAATGGACGCGCCTCGCCACACGGTCGATGAGGAGGTGGCCGACGCGGCCCAGCTTCTGCGCCTCGACCAGCAGCTCCTGGCTCTCGCGCAGCGCCGTCTCGGCCCGATTGCGCTCGGTGATGTCGGTGCAGAACCCGGCGCTGCCGACGATCTCGCCGCGCTCGTCGCGGAGCGGGAATTGCGTGATCTGCATGTAGCCGATCGTGGTCTTTGGGGATACCCGCGACCGCTCCAGCACGACGACGCGGCCGGCGTGCACGTCATCGTCCGCACGCGCGCTCATCGCCGCCACCGGCCCCGAGAAGAGCTCGGCGCTGGTCCGTCCCTCCATGTCCTCCTGCCTGCGGCCGAACCATTGCGTGTAGCAGCGATTCACCATGCGGTAGCGCCCCTCGCGGTCCTTGAGGAAGATCGCGAAGGGCGCGTTGTCCATGATCGCGCGGAGGTCGCGCTCGCGCTCGGCAAGCGCCGTCTCCATCCGCCGGCGCTCGGTGATGTCGACGGCGAAGCCGGCGATGCCGGTGATGGCGCCGGCGGCGTCGCGCATCGGAAATTTGGTGACGAGAAGATATTGCCCCGGCGTCTGCGGGCGCGAGGCCTGGCGCTCCGTCTGGTAGACAGCGCCTCGCTCGAGCACTTGAAGGTCGGCGTCGCGGATCGGCCGGGCGAGCTCCGCCGGCAGGAAATCGAGGTCGCTTCGGCCGATGATGTTCTCCGCGCTGTCCCCCGTCCACTGCGCGAAGCGGCTGTTCATCAGGCGATACCGGCTCTCGCGGTCCTTGAGGAAAATCCCCACCGGCGCGTTCTCGACGATGGCGCGGAGCTGGCTCTCGCGCTCCTCGAGCGCCCGCTCGGCCTCCCGGCGCGCGGTCTGATCGATGGCGAAGTTCAGGATCTCCTCGCCGCCGGTGACGGGGTCGCGGCGCAAGACCGAGGCCGCGCTCACCTCGACGAGGCCGCCGTCCTTGCGCAGGAACTGCACGTCGACGGGTCCGAGCTTCCGGCCTTCCCGCAGCGCCGGCACCACGCGCCCGCGCATGCGCGCGGCCGAGCCGGGCGCCAGGAAATCGTACCGGCTTCGGCCGATGACCTCCTCGCGCCGATAGCCCAAGACCTCGAGCCAGCGGTCCGAGGCCGCGACGACGCGCTCCTCCCGGTCGACGGCGGTCAGCATCACCGGGCTCTCGTTGTAGAAGCTACGGAAACGCCGCTCGTTCTCCTCGACGGCCCGCGCAAGCGCCTCGTTGCGCTCGACGTGGCGGATGATGGCGGCGAGCGCCACGGTCGTGAAGGCCGACATGACGATCCAGGCGGGGCCTATCGCCTGGAATGCCCGGCCGAACCGAGCGAGGCCCCAGAGCCAGGCGATTGCCGCCAGCGTCGCGCAAATGCTGGCGGTCGCGACGATTGCAACGTCCCGCAACTGCGGCCGCTCCTCCCCGGACTGGATGAGCAGCCTGTAGATCGCGGGAACGGCGAACCAGAGGAGCGCCAGATGCGGGGTCGAGAGCGCGGGATCGTCGTTCAGCACGTAGACCGCGCCGACGATTTGCACGAGCGCGGCGACCGCGCCCGGAGCGAGCCCGCAATAGAGGGTGGCGAGGATCAATGGGGCAAGGCGTAGCGAAGCCGGGATTCCCGAGGCAGCCGGCGCAAGTCCGGTGAGGACGCTGAGGATGCCGAAAATCGCGCCGTAAGCCAGAGCTTGCGCCCAGGACGGCAAGCGGTCGTGCAGGCGCCGGCGCAGCTCGCAGTAGCCGAGTGTGCCGACGCCGAGCAGCGCCGCATTGTTGAGGAACTGGAACGCGACGGAGCACTGCGTGACCCAATTCATCGGCGGTTTCCTCCCGGGTCGACCGCGGGACTGAGCCGGGTTCTCGTGGCGATGCGGAGCCTTCTGCTCATGCGAGCGATCCCTTCACGGACGCGACGAGTCCGGGCGCCGCGCGTGCGCACGCGGGTGCAATGCCGGCGAAATTGGTGATCCGCCTTCAGTTGCTAAGGTTCTTGCGCGGGCTGGGCCCGGACGGCGAGCGCGGCCTTGCGCCAAGCGGCGCGGCCCGGCGCTCGCCGGGGGCGGAGTATAGAATACCGCACTCTTCCGCGAATATTACCGCGGCCTAGCTCTTAAGGGGCGGTGTGCCGGTGCCATCGAAGACTTTCGTGGCGGAGCTCGGGGCTCAGTCCCGGTGCTCCCGATCGAGACCGAGGCCCGATGCGGCGTTCGCGGCCTCGACGCGGTTCCGGACCTTGAGCTTGCGGAAGATGTTGCGCACGTGGAGCTTGATCGTGATCTCCTGCAGCTTCAGCGCGCGGCCGATCTCCTTGTTGGATTTCCCCTCCGCGAGCAGCGCCAGGACCTCGGTCTCGCGCGGCGTCAAGCCCGCTACCGTCGGCAGCTTGGGCACCGCCGGGCGCGCGTAGTCCGTCGGTACGTAGGTTCCGCCCGACGCGATCACCTGGAGCGCCGCCGCGAGGACCTTCGGCGGCAAGGTCTTCGGCAGGAAGCCGCGCGCGCCCAGCTCGAGCGAGCGGCGCACCTCCGCGGCGCTCGCCGCGCCGGAGATGACGGCGAGCGGCGTCTCCGGGAACCGCGCGAGCGTGCGCTCGACGCCATCGAAGCCTTTCGTGCCGGGCATGTGCAGGTCGAGGATCGCGAGATCGTAGCGCTTCGCTCCCGCAAGCGCGCGGTGCGCGGCGTCGAGGTCCGACACCACCGTGAGGATAGTGGAGGGGATACTGCGCTGGATCAGGGTCTGGAGCGCTTCCGCGAAGAGCGGGTGGTCGTCGGCGAGCAGTATTCGCATGGCCTTCTGCCAAGGGCGCGCGAGCGCGCATACGAGCAAACCCTAGCACACTGCCAGGCTTATTCCCTCAGTCCTTTAGGGACCTGGGCCGTTCCGAGCGCTGTTATTCAGGCGGCCTCGGTGCAACCCTGCGGTTTCACCTTGCGCTCTGTCGAGGCGGGGTATTTCGCGAGTTTCTCAGCCGGACGGATCGGGCGGCGCACCAACTCGCCGCCGCAGTTGGGGCAGCGCCCGGCGAGCACGCCCTCGGCGCAGCCGCGGCAGAAAGTGCATTCGAAGGAGCAGATCATGGCATCGGCTGAGGCCGGCGGGAGATCGCGGCCGCAGCACTCGCAGTTGGGCCGAAGCTCCAGCACGGCTCAGGTCTCGAGCTTGCGGCGGAGCATCTCGATGTCCTCCGCGAGAAGGCGGTCGGAGATGCGGAGCTCGTCGATCTTGCGGATCGCGTGCATGACCGTGGTGTGGTCGCGGTCCCCGAACTTGCGGCCGATCTCCGGCAGCGAGCGCGGCGTGAGCTGCTTGCAGAACCACATCGCGACCTGGCGCGGCCGCGCCACGGCGCGCGCGCGCCGGGCCGAGAACATATCCGCGAGGCGGATGTTGAAGTGCTCGGCGACGCGCTTCTGGATCTCGTCGATGGTGAAGCGCCGGTCGTTGGCGCGGAGCAGGTCGTGCAGCACCTCTTGCGCCATCTCCTGCGAGATGCCGCGGCCCACGAGCTGGGCGTGCGCGGTGAGGCGGTTGAGCGCGCCCTCGAGCTCGCGCACGTTCGAAGTGATCTTGTGGGCGAGGAACTCCAGCACTTTCGGGGGGATGTCGCCGCCGATCTTCTCGGCCTTGGCGGCGAGAATGCCGAGACGGAGCTCGTAGGTCGTGGGGTGGAGGTCCGCGACGAGGCCCCAGCCCAGCCGCGAGCGCACGCGCTCCTCGAGGCCCTGGAGGTCCGAGGGCGATTTGTCCGCGGAGATCACGATCTGCCGGTTCTGGTCGACGAGCGCGTTGAAGGTGTGGAAGAACTCCTCCTGCGTCGAATCCTTCCCGCCGATGAACTGCACGTCGTCGATCATCAGCGTGTCGACCGAGCGGAACTGGTCCTTGAAGGCGACGGTGTCCTTGTAACGGACGGCTCGCACGAAGGTGTACATGAACTTCTCGGCGGACATGTAGATCACCTTGCGCCGCGGAGATTGCGTGCGGATGTGCCAGGCGATCGCGTGCATGAGGTGCGTCTTGCCGAGGCCGACGCCGCCATAGAGATAGAGCGGATTGAAGGGCACGGTGTGCGTCTCGCTGACGCAGCATTCCGCGACCCGCCGCGCCGCGGCATGCGCGAATTCGTTGGGCTTGCCGACGATGAAGTTGTCGAAGGTGAAGCGGGGGTCGAGCGGCGCGCCGTTCTCCGTCCGCTCCTCCGCGGCCTCGCCGCTCCGCGCGGCGGCCGGCACGCGCTCGACCGCGGGCTCCCCCTCCGCGGGCTCCGCACCGGCGCGCGCGTCGACCACGATCTCCACGACGGCGACGCCGGGATTCTCGCCGATCCAGAGCGCGCGGATGTTGTCGAGATAGTTGGAAGCGATCCAATTGCGCAGGAAGCTCAAGGGCACCGCGAGGCGCACGCGTCCGCCCTCCGCCTCGATCAGCGTGAGCGGCTTGAGCCAGCTTCGATAGACGGCGTCCCCGAACTCCTCGCGCAACCGGCCACGGATGCGTGCCCACTGGGCTTGAATCTCGGCGCTCAGGGCCTTCTTCTCCGCCATCGCCTAGTGCTCCCCCGAAGCTCTGGCGCGGGCTCGATGCGTTCGGGCGGCAGCGCGCGACCGCTTCCGCCCACCATGCACGTCGTCCCCGCGCTCGCCTCTACCACCCTTACGCCACCGGCACCGCCACGACGACGCACTGCTCTTGCGTCGGGACGCTTTTCCGGCCCGCTCGTCGCTTCGCACGTGCCTAGATGCTCGGTTCCCGCGACTACTTCAGGCGTTGGTTGTTCTGGTGCCAGTAAACGGTTGTCAGCTCGTGCGCGCCCGGAGCGGTCGTATCGTCTCGGAAATTTTTCCGCTGCCGCGCTCGCAGACCGAGGACTTTAACGAAGCATCGTCGCGGAAGGCAAGATGGACGTGAGAGGAATCGCGAAGGATTTTGCGGAGCGTTGCGTTCGCGCATCGCTCGCTCGAGAATTTTTTTTCCGGCGCGCAACAAAAAACCGCGCTCGGGAGCGAGCGCGGTTTCGTCGCCGGATGAGTAACGGCTCAGAGCGCCTTGATGCGCGCGGAAAGACGCGACAATTTCCTCGCGGCCGTGTTCCGGTGCAGCACACCCTTATTGACGCCGCTCTGAAGTTGCGGTTGCGCCTCGGCGAAGGCGGCGCGGGCCGCCTCCTTGTCGCCGCTGGCGATCGCGGCCTCGACCTTCTTGACGACGGTGCGAATGCGCGAGAGCCGCGCGCGATTGACGGCGGTGCGCCGCTGGGTCTGACGCGCGCGCTTTTCCGCGGACTTGATGTTTGCCATTCTCTCTTGCCTCGATGAGCGCGCGCGGGCCGCGCGCGGAAAGGGGCCTGTCTATAACGAGGCGCCGGGGGCCCGTCAAGGGCGCGCCTGGAGCCGGTTTTGCCCGGAATTCAGCGGTTCTTGAAGCGCGGCTTGCGCTTCTCGATGAAGGCCGCCATGCCTTCCTTCTGATCCTCCGTCGCAAACAGCGAGTGGAACACGCGGCGCTCGAAGCGCACGCCCTCCAGGAGCGTGGTCTCGTAGGCGCGGTTCACCGCCTCCTTCGCCATCAGCACCGCAGGGCGCGACATCTCCGCGATCTTGGCCGCTACCGCAAGCGCCTCCTCGAGCAGGCGCTCGGCCGGCACGACGCGCGAGACGAGGCCGCTGCGCTCGGCCTCGGCCGCGTCCATCATGCGGCCCGTCAATACCATGTCCATCGCCTTCGCCTTGCCGACGAAGCGCGTCAGGCGCTGCGTGCCGCCGGAGCCGGGGATGACGCCCAAGTTGATCTCGGGCTGGCCGAACTTCGCGGTCTCCGCGGCGACGATGGTGTCGCACATCATCGCGATCTCGCAGCCGCCGCCGAGCGCGAAGCCCGCCACCGCCGCGACGATCGGCTTGCGGCAGGTGGTGATGCGCTCCCAACCGTCGGTGATGAAGTCGCGGAGATAGACGTCCATGTAGTCGCGGCTCGCCATCTCCTTGATGTCGGCGCCCGCCGCGAACGCCTTGGCGCTCCCGGTGATCACCACCGCGCCGATCGCGTCGTCGGCCTCGAAAGCGTCGAGGGCGCGGCCCAATTCGCGGATGAGCGCGTCGCAGAGCGCGTTCAGCGCCTGCGGCCGGTTCAGCGTGATGAGGCCCACTTGCCCCCGCGTCTCCACGAGGATGTTGCTGTACGGCATGACTCAAATCTCCGCGCTAACTATTTCGGCAACAAGGTGAAAGTGATCCAGAGATCGCCGTCGCGGCCGCTGAAATCGAGATGGAGCGTCTCGGTCTCGCGGCTCCAGGTGCCCGCCGAGGCCGCGGGCTTCCATCCCAGTTGCGGCAAAGTCGCGGCATAGAAGCTCTCGACCGCCTTGCGCGTGACCTTGCCGCGCGCGGTCGCCTCGACGATCCGCCCCTCGGGCTTGTCGAAGACGAGATCGCTGCCCCTGACCGGCGAAAGCTCTTTCATGAGCGGCAGATCCTCCGTCCCCGGCACGAACTCCTCGGCCGAGGCCGGGAGGGCGCCGAGAAAAAGGAGGCCGATCGCGAGGAAGAGCAGGCGGATCATCGGCGAAGCCTACTGTCGCTCGCGCTTGGGTGCAATGTCGGCTCGGGCGCGGTGCTTTCACCGATGGGTTTTCACCACTGAGACGGTGAGGCAGTGAGGTTCAGCGCCTCGCGGCGAAGCCGCAACCACCGATCTTCCTGCGTGACGGGCGCAAGCATAGCTTGATTGCGGCTTCGCCGCGGGTCGCGCTTCCTCACTGCCTCACCGTCTCAGTGGTGAAATCCGAGTCGCTGGGCTTTTTCGCGATGAGCCCAGGGGGTCGTCACCGCTGACACTTCGGGCAATAGAAGGTCGAGCGGCCGCTTTGGACGATGCGCTTGATGTTGCTACCTCCGCAGCGGGGACAAGGCTCGCCCTCGTGGTCGTAGACCGCCCATTGATGCTGGAAATAGCCGAGCTCGCCCGTGGCCTGCACGTAATCGCGGATCGAGGAGCCGCCCGCGGCAACCGCGCGCTGGAGCACGTCCTTGATCGCCGCGACGAGACGCTCCGCGCGCTCCGGGTTCACCGTGCGGGCGAGCCGCTTGGGCGAGAGGCCCGCGTAGAAGAGCGCCTCGCAGACGTAGATGTTGCCGAGCCCCGCGACCACGCGCTGGTCGAGGAGGGCGGCCTTGAGCGGCGTTCGCTTGCCCTCGAGCGCGGCCTCGAGCACGGCGCCGGTGAAGCCGGGATCGAGCGGCTCCGGACCCAGGCCCTGCAAGAGCTTGTGGCCTTCCAGCGCCTCCGCGCGGACGTAGTCGAGGACACCGAAGCGCCGGACGTCGTTGAAGCGGATGCGCGTGCCGTCATCGAGCGTCATCACGACGTGGTCGTGCCGCTCGAGCGGGGTCTTGTCCTCGGGCTCCATCAGCACGAGCCGGCCGGACATACCGAGATGCAGCAGCAGGATGCCGCCGTCATCGAGCCGGATCAGGATGTATTTCGCGCGCCGCTCGACCGCGGTGACGAGGTGCCCCTCGGCTTTCTTCGGGAGCGACTTCGGAATTCGCCACCGAAGGTCGCCGCGTCTGAGCTCGATCCCCGAGAGACGATGCCCGGCCATGCGGCGGGCAAGGCCGCGTACGACGGTCTCGACTTCAGGCAGCTCGGGCATGGGGAGCGATCGATGTCCGGGGGAGGGCGGCGGATCGCCTCACCATATCAAGGCCGAGGGGACGAGTAACGCACGCGATACTCGCGCCAGATCAGCCACATGACCGCGAGGTCGAAGATCGTGAGCGCAACGAGGCCCAGCGAGCGCGTGTAGGAGAAGCGGTAGACTTGATAGAGGACGAAGGCGCCGAAGACCGCGAGCGCCGCCGGATAGGCCCAGCGGCGGTTGCGCAGGAGCCCCGCCACCAGGAAAAGCTTCACCACGCCGTGGCTCAGGAGGTAATAGGCCGCGAAGCGCTCGCTGCCGAGGGACAGGGTCTGCGCGGCGTGCAGCAGCAGGTTGGCGACGAAATCGTCGGGGTCGTTCGCGAGCTCGTCCTGCGTCATCACCGCGATGACCCGGAGGATGAGCTCCGGGCTCGTGAATAGAAGCGCCGCACCGCCGGCGATCTCGAGCACGGCATGAAGGCCCTTGAGCCAGATCGTGAGGTAAAAGAAGCGGTCCAGCGTCTTGTGGCCGCCGTTTCGGCTCGGGCTCGGCATGGGGGAGGGTCAGTGGCGCTCGCTGAGGCGGGGCGCTATGGTGCGGCCATGATACCTGCGGAATCAACTCGTAACAGTGAGGGCGAGGCGGATTTCGGCTTCGAGCGCGTCCCCGCCGAGGAGAAGGCGGGGCTGGTGCGCCGCGTCTTCGAGGCGGTGGCCCCGCGCTACGACCTCATGAACGACCTCATGAGCGGCGGCGTCCACCGTCTCTGGAAGGCGGAGATGGTGCGCTGGCTCAATCCGCGGCCGGGGCAGCGGCTCCTCGACGTCGCGGGCGGCACCGGCGACATCGCCGAGCGCTTCCTCGGGGTCGAGGGCACCGCGGCCGTCGTTTGCGACATCAACCGGGCGATGCTCTCGGCCGGGCGCGACCGCGCGCTCGACCGCGGCCGCGTCCGCGGCATCCTCTGGCTCTGCGGCGACGCCGAGGCACTCCCCATCGCCGATGGTGCGGTCGATGCCGTCAGCATCGCCTTCGGGCTCCGGAACGTCACCCGGATCGACCGCGCGCTCCGGGAGATGCGCCGCGTGCTGCGGCCGGGCGGCCGCTTCGCCTGTCTCGAGTTCAGCCACGTGAGCGAGCCGATGCTGGCGCGGCTCTACGACTTCTATTCCTTCGAGGTGCTGCCGCGCCTGGGCGCCGCCGTCGCGGGCGACCGCGAGGCCTATCAATACCTCGTCGAGAGCATCCGCCGCTTTCCGAAGCCCCAGGAGCTCGCGGAGCGGATGGCGGAGGCGGGCTTCGAGCGCGTTCGGGTGCGGCTCCTCTCCGGCGGGATCGCGGCGCTTCACACGGGCTGGCGGCTTTGAGGCGGCGATACCCTCACCCTCCCATGGCTTCGCCATGGGCCCCAACCCTCTCCCGCATAGCGGGAGAGGGGAAACAGAGTCCCTCTCCCGCTTGCGGGAGAGGGTTGGGGCCCGCGCGAAGCGCGGGAGGGTGAGGGTCGCGCGGATGCTGCGCACCGCCCGCAATCTCTTCCGCCTCTGCCAGATCGCGCTCACGCTCGCGCGGCACGATGCGCTCTTTCCGCTGGAGGGCGTGCCGGGGGCGGCGCCGGTGCTCGCTCTCGCGCGGCTCTTCCGGCGGAAGCCGCCCGCCCCGAAGCGTCCGGGCGAGCGTCTCGCCGAGGCGCTGCACGAGCTGGGCCCTAGCTTCATCAAGCTCGGACAGGCGCTCTCGACCCGCGCCGATCTCGTCGGAGAGGAGATCGCGGCGGACCTGTCGGCGCTCCAGGATCGCCTGCCGCCCTTCCCGGGGAACGAGGCGCGCGCGATCGTCGCGGCCGAGCTCGGCGCCCCCGTCGAGACCCTTTTCCAGCGCTTCGACGACGCCCCCGTCGCCGCCGCCTCGATCGCGCAGGTGCATTTCGCAGTGACCTCCGAGGGGGCCGACGTCGCGGTGAAGGTGCTGCGGCCCGGCATCGCCAAGGCCTTTGCGCGCGACCTCGATCTCTTCCTCTGGATCGCCGATCTCGCGGAGCGCACCCAGCCGGCGCTCCGCCGCTTGAAGCCCGTCGCCGTCGTGCGCACCCTCGCGGAGACGGTGCGGCTCGAGATGGACCTCCGCTTCGAGGCGGCTGCGGCATCCGAGCTCCGCGACAACCTCAAGGGCGATCCGGATTTCCGCGTCCCCGAGGTCGATTGGCGCCGCACCAGCCACGACGTGCTGACGCTCGAGCGCGTGGGCGGCATTCCCGTCGACGAGCGCGAGCGGCTCCTCGCCGCCGGCCACGATCCCCGCGCCGTCCTCGAGAAGGCCGCCAATGCCTTCTTCAAGCAGGTCTTCCGCGACGGCTTCTTTCACGCGGACATGCACCCCGGCAATCTCTTCGTCGCCGAGGACGGCGCCATCGTCGCCGTCGATTTCGGCATCATGGGCCGGCTCGACCGCAAGACCCGCTATTACCTCGCGGACATGCTGCTGGGCTTCCTGACGCGCGAGTACCGGCGCGTCGCGGAGGTGCATTTCGCCGCGGGCTACGTCCCGCAGCGCCAGTCGGTCGACGCCTTCACCCAGGCGCTGCGCTCGATCGGCGAGCCGATCCTGGGGCGCCCGCTCCACGAGATCTCGCTGGCGCGGCTCCTCGCGCAGCTCTTCGCGGTCACGGAGCAATTCGAGATGGAGACGCAGCCGCAGCTTCTCTTGTTGCAGAAGACCATGCTGGTGGCGGAGGGCGTGGGACGGCGGCTCGATCCCAGCGTCAACATGTGGTCGCTCGCGCAGCCCCTGATCGAGGAGTGGATGCGCGAGAACCGCGGCATCGAGGCGCGGGTCCTCGACGCCGCGGAGGCGACCGCGGCCGTGCTCGAGCGCCTGCCGGGCCTGCTGCGCGATCTCGAGAGCGCAGTCGCCGCCATCGCCTCGGGCGGGCTCCGCCTCGATGCCGCGACGGTCGAGGCGCTGGGCGGCGGCCGGCGGCGCAGATGGAGCGCGCTGCCGCTCTGGATCGCCGCTCTGGCCTTGCTGGCGATAGCACTGGCGATGTGGTAGGGGTGAAAGCCATGCCCGCCCTCGATCGGGGTTTCCGGTGACGCTGCACAACCGGCGCATTCTGCTCGTGATCTCCGGCGGCATCGCCGCCTACAAGAGCCTCGACCTCATCCGCCGCCTGCGCGAGCGCGGCGCCGCCGTGCGCTGCATCCTCACCGCGGGCGCGCAGCAATTCATCACCCCGCTCTCCGCGGCGGCGCTCTCCGGCGAGAAGGCCTATACCGATCTCTTCTCCCTCACGGACGAGAGCGAGATGGGGCATCTGCGCCTCGCGCAGGAGGCGGATCTCCTGGTGGTGGCGCCCGCCACCGCCGATCTCCTCGCGAGGATGGCGCTGGGGATCGCCGACGATCTCGCCTCGACGGCGCTCCTCGCCGCGGGAAAGCCGATCCTGGTGGCACCCGCCATGAACACGCGGATGTGGGAGAACGCGGCGACACAAGCGAACCTGCGCGTCCTCGAAGAGCGCGGCGTCCGCCGCGTCGGACCCAATCAAGGGCCGCTCGCCGAAGGCGAGACCGGGATGGGCCGCATGGCCGAGCCGCTGGAAATCGTCGCGGCGGTCGAGGAGATCTTTGCCGCGCATGCGCGCCTCAGGGGGCGCCGCGCCCTCGTCACCAGCGGCCCCACGCACGAGCCCATCGACCCCGTCCGCTACATCGCCAATCGCTCCTCGGGAAAGCAAGGCCATGCGATCGCGGCGGCGCTCGCGCGCGCGGGGGCGGAGACGGTGCTCATATCGGGGCCCACACGCGAGCCCGATCCGCCGGGCGTGCGCGTCGTCCGCGTCATGACCGCGCGCGAGATGCTCGCGGCCTGCGAGGCGGCGCTTCCGGCGGAGGTCGCGGTCTGCGCGGCGGCGGTGGCGGATTGGCGCGTCGAGAACGCCGGCCAGAAAATCAAGAAGCAGCAGGGCGCGCCGCCCGCCCTCAAGCTCGTCGAGAATCCGGACATCCTCGCGACCCTCTCTGCCGCCGGCAATCGCCGCCCGCGGCTCGTCGTGGGCTTCGCCGCCGAGACCGAGAACCTCATCGCCAACGCCAAGGCGAAGCGGCAGAAGAAGCGCTGCGACTGGATCCTCGCAAACGACGTCTCCGAGGGCACGGGCACCTTCGGCGGCGAGCGCAACACCGTCCATCTCCTGACGGCCGAGGGGGTCGAGGACTGGCCGCCGCTAGGGAAGCGCGAGGTGGCGGAGCGGCTCGTCGAGCGCATCGCCGATTTCCTCGCGGCGAAGACGGCGGCGGAATGAGCTCCCCGGTTCCGGTATCGGTGACGGTGCTGCCGCATGCGAGCGGCCTGCCTTTGCCGCGCTACGCGAGTGCGGCGGCGGCCGGCGTCGATCTCGTGGCGGCGGTGGCGGCGCCGATGGTGCTGCGTCCGGGAGAGCGTGCGGCCGTTCCGACGGGCATTGCGCTGGCGCTTCCGGAGGGCTACGAGGCGCAGGTCCGGCCGCGCTCGGGCTTGGCGCTCGAGCACGGCGTCACCGTCCTCAACAGCCCCGGCACCATCGATGCGGATTACCGCGGGGAGATCCAGGTGATCCTCGCCAATCTCGGCGCCGAGGCCGTCACCATCTCGCGCGGCGAGCGCGTGGCGCAGCTCGTGGTGGCGCCCGTCGCGCGGATCGCCTGGGAGCCGGTCGCGGCGCTCCCCGGGAGCGCGCGCGGCGCGCGGGGCTTCGGCTCGACCGGCCGCTGAGGAAACCCGCATGCTCCGGCTCAGCAAGAAACTTCTCTTCGCGATCGAGGCCGTGCTCGACATCGCCTACAACGCGGGCGCAACACCCGTGCAATCGACGGAGATCACGGGGCGCCAGGGCATTCCGCGCCGCTATCTCGAGCCCGTGCTGCAGCAGCTCGTGCGCGCGGGGATCCTGACGGGCGTGCGCGGTCCGCGCGGCGGCTACCGTCTCGCGCGCGAGCGCCGGCGCATCAGCCTCGGCGAGATCGTGCGCGTCGTGCAGGCGATGGACCGCGCCGAGGATGCGATCGCCGGCAAGGCCGGCCACGAGCTCGGCGTCAAGGTCGTGCGTCCGCTCTGGCAGGAGCTGCGCGAGGAGCTGATGGCGCGGCTCGATACCGTCACCATCGAGGATCTCTGTCTCCGCGCCCACCGCGCCCACATCCCCGGCCAATTCGGCGCCAAGCTCGATTTCACGATATAACAAAAAACCCCCTCCCCCCTCGAGGGGGAGGTCGGCAACTCGAAGCGTTGATGGGTGGGGGGCAGTGCCGCGGCAGCGGCGGAAGAGTCGTGCCGTCGGCACCCCCTCCCTACCCTCCCCCTCAAGGGGGGAGGGGCGGTGTCAGTCGATGTGTGAGGAATCAAAATGGCTCAAGCGACGCAGGCGGCCGCGCCCGCCGAATTCCGCGGCCGGGTCTACGACAGCATCGTCGAGACGATGGGAGCGACGCCGCTGGTGCGGCTGAAGCGCTTTGCAGCGGCCCATGGCGTGAAGGCCGACATCCTCGGCAAGTGCGAGTTCTTCAATCCGCTCGCCTCGGTCAAGGATCGCATCGGCGTCGCCATGATCGAAGCGGCGGAGCGCGCCGGACGCATCGGGCCCAAGACCGTGCTGGTCGAGCCCACCTCGGGAAATACCGGCATCGCGCTCGCCTTCGTCTGCGCCGCGCGGGGCTATCGCCTCATCCTCACCATGCCCGACAGCATGTCGATCGAGCGGCGGAAAATGCTGAAGTTCCTGGGCGCGGAGCTCGAGCTCACGCCGGCGGCGCAGGGGATGCGCGGCGCCATCGCCCGCGCCGAGGAGCTGCTGCGCACGCTCCCCGACGCCTTCATGCCGCAGCAATTCCAGAATCCCGCGAACCCCGAGGTCCACCGCCATACCACCGCCGAGGAGATCTGGAAGGACACCGCGGGCGCGGTCGACGCCGTCGTGAGCGGCGTCGGCACCGGCGGCACGCTCACGGGCGTGGGCTCGGTGCTGAAGGCGCGCAAACCCGGTCTGCGCATGATCGCGGTCGAGCCCGAGGACAGCGCGGTGCTCTCCGGCGGCCCGCCTGGCCCGCACAAGATCCAGGGTATCGGCGCGGGATTCATCCCCGCGATCCTGGACACCGAGCTCATCGACGAGATCCTCCGCATCGGGAACGACACCGCCTTCAAGGTCTCGCGCGAGGTGGCGAAGCTCGAGGGGCTGCCGGTCGGGATCTCCTCGGGTGCGGCGCTCGCGGCGGCGGTGGAGCTCGGCGCGCGGCCGGAGATGGCGGGGAAATGCATCGTCGTGATCCTCCCGAGCTTCGCCGAGCGCTATCTCTCGACCGCGCTCTTCGAGGGCTACTGATGGAATTCACCGAGGAGCAATTCCAGCGCTACGCGCGCCACCTGATCCTGCCGGAGGTCGGCGAGGAGGGGCAGGCGCGGCTCATGCGCGCGCGCGTTCTCGTGGTGGGCGCGGGCGGCTTGGGCTCGCCGCTGCTCCTCTACTTGGGCGCGGCCGGCGTCGGCACGATCGGCGTCGTCGATGACGACACCGTCGATCTCTCGAACCTGCAGCGCCAGATCGTGCATCCGACCGGGCGCATCGGCGCGGCCAAGACCGCGAGCGCGGAGGCGACGCTCGCCGCGCTCAATCCCGAGGTCAAGGTCGAGACGCACGCGGTGCGCCTCACTGCGGAGAATGCCGATGCGCTCGTGGGCGCCTACGACCTCGTCGCCGACGGCAGCGACAATTTCACGACGCGTTATCTCCTGAATGACGCCTGCTTTCGCTTGCGCAGGCCGTTGGTCGCGGCCTCGCTCGCACCCTTCGACGGCCAGCTCTCGACCTTCAAGGCCTATCTGGGTCCGCCCAATCCCTGCTACCGCTGCCTCTTCCGCGAGGCGCCGCCGCCGGATTTGGTGCCGCGCTGCGAGACCGCGGGCATCCTGGGCGCGGTCGCGGGAGTCATGGGCACGCTGCAAGCGACCGAGGTGCTGAAGGAGCTTTTGGACATCGGGGAGTCGCTCAGCGGCGCGCTCCTCATGTACGACGCGCTTCGCGCAAGCTTCCACCGCGTCCGCATCCCCCGCGATCCCCATTGCCCGACCTGCGGAGGTGGCGCCGCTGAATAGTCAGTTTCAACAATCATTTAGTTTGACAACAGTTTGCCGCGTTTATAATACTTTTTAGTGAGCAACCTAGCTCGAACGGGCGGCCCGGGTTACGCCGGGGCGGCCGGATTTCCAAAGATTCAGACAGGGAGTCTTTCATGAAACAGGTTATCGGATTGGCGAGGGGCCTCGGCCTCATGATCGTTGGCTTTGGCTTGGTCTGGGCGGCGTCGCTGTGCACTGCCGCCAGCGTCTTGGCGGGGCATACCCTGCATGCGCCGTGATGTCGCCCTGTCCTCGCCATCCCCGCAGTCGACGACGGGGCTGGTGAGGAGGCGGTGAGCGCTCCAATTCGTCCAAGGAGCTGATCGGCAGAACGCGGGCGGAGATCGACGATCTCCGCCCGCGCCCTCGTTACAGGGCACTCCGCCTGCGGCCTACGCCACCCCCTCGATCACCCGGTCCGGCGGGCGGTGACCGTCGATGAAGGTCTTGATGTTGACGATGACCTTCTCGCCCATGTCGATGCGGCCCTCGAGCGTCGCCGAGCCCATGTGCGGCAGCAGCACGACGTTGTCGAGCTTGAGGAGCCTCGGGTTGATCGCGGGCTCGTGCTCGAAGACGTCGAGGCCCGCGCCCGCGATCTCGCGCGCGACCAGCATGCGCGTCAGCTCGTCCTCGTCGATCACCTCGCCGCGGGCGGTGTTGACGAGGATCGCGTGCGGCCGCAGCAGCTTGAGCCGCCGCGCCGAGAGCAGGTGAAAGGTCGCCGGCGTGTGCGGGCAGTTGACGGAGATCACGTCCATCCGCGCGAGCATCTGGTCGAGGCTTTCCCAGTAGGTTGCCTCGAGCTCCTGCTCGACCGCCTCGGGCACGCGGCGGCGGTTGTGGTAGTGGATCGAGAGGCCGAAGCCGCGCGCGCGCCGCGCGACCGCCTGGCCGATCCGGCCCATGCCGATGATGCCGAGCCGCTTGCCGCCGAGGCGATGCCCGAGCATCAGCGTCGGCCCCCAGCCCTGCCAGCGCCCCTCGCGCACGAGCCGCTCGCCTTCGACGAGACGGCGCGTCGTCGCGAGGATGAGGGCCATCGCCATGTCGGCGGTATCCTCCGTGAGGACGCCCGGCGTGTTCGTGACGGTGATTTCTTTGGCGCGCGCGGCGGCGAGGTCGATGTGATCGACGCCGGTGCCGAAGGACGCCACGAGCTTGAGCCGCGGCCCCGCGTGCTGGAGGAGCGCCGCGTCGATGCGGTCGGTTACCGTCGGCACCAGCACGTCTGCTTGGGAGACCGCCGCGATCAGCTCCTGCGGCGTCATCGCGTGGTCGTCGAGATTGAGGCGCGGCTCGAAGAGCTCCATCATCCGCGTCTCGATGATGTCCGGCAGCTTGCGCGTGACGACGACCAGCGGCTTCTTCTGCGGCATGGAGAGGGTCTTACGACGGGCGCGCACGGCTGGCAACCCCGGCAGCGCGTAAGCCTACGGCGCCGCGTTTTCGGTTGCTTTTTCCGTCTGTTCATACAGCAATAGGCCGTCATGGCCGGGCTTGTCCCGGCCATCCACGCGGCCGTCATCGCACGGCGGATCACGTGGATGGCCGGAACAAGTCCGGCCATGACGATGAAAGAGCGCACGGACCATTTGTCCTTGAAGACGCAAAACCGACCCGCCGCTCGTCGCGACTCCGCGCTCGTCTTCGCCGCCGCCGCCATGGCGATGCTCGTCTGGGGCTCGACGCCGTTGGTGACGCGAGTCGCCGTCCTGGAGATCGAGCCGGTGGCGGTCGGCATGCTGCGCACCGTGCTCGCGAGCCTGATCGCGGTGCCGCTTGCGCTGCTGCTCAGGCTGCCGCGGCCGCGGGGAGGGCGGGAGTGGCTCTTGCTGCTGGTGTCGGCGCTCGGGGGCTTCGTGCTCTTTCCCGTGCTCTTCAGCGCGGGCGTGCGCGAGACCTCGGCCTCGCACGCGGCCTTGATCCTCGCGGTCTCGCCGCTCGTCACCGGCGTGATCGCCGCCGCAAGCGAGCGGCGGATGCCGCGCCATGCCTGGTGGCTCGGCGCGGGGCTCGCGATCCTCGGGGAGATCGCGCTCATCGCCTTCCGCGCCGGCGCGCCCGGCGGCGAGGCGAGCCTCGCGGGCGATCTCCTCGTGGTCGTCGCCTGCATCTCCTCGGCCGCGGGCTACGTCGCGGGCGCGCGGCTCGCCGCGAGCATCACCACTTGGGCCACGACCTTCTGGGGGATCGGAATCGGGGGCCTCATCCTGCTGCCGCTGGTGCCGCTGCGGCTCGGTCCCTCGGCCTGGGCGGGGGCGGGGCTCCTCGGCTGGGGCGCCGTCGCCTATCTCTCGCTGGGCTCGACCATCCTCGGCTATATCTGCTGGTACTGGGCGCTCCAGCGCGGCGGCATCGCGCGAATCGGCGCCGTGCAATTCAGCCAGCCCGTGATCGCGCTCATCCTCGCTGCTGCCGTGCTCGGCGAGCCTCTGACTCTACCGCTGGTGCTTGCGGCACTCCTCGTCGTCGCGGGAGTGGCGCTCGCCCAGCGCCGCTGACTTGACCGCGGACTCCGGCGCGACTACACGATGAGTCCGTGCCCGCCACGGATTCGCACTCTCGATTCTCGCGCGGCCTCGCGGTGCTGCTTCTGCTGCTCGCGATGGCGCTGGCGCCGCGTCTTCTCCAAGCCGCCACCGACCAGAACGCCTATCCGCGCTTCGCGAGCCTGCGCGCGAGCGAGGTCAATCTCCGCGCCGGGCCCGGCGAGCAGTACCCGATCGAGTGGGTCTACAAGCGCAAGGACTTCCCGGTCGAGGTCGTCGGCAAATACGACGTCTGGCGCAAGATCCGCGACTGGCAGGGCACCGAGGGCTGGGTGCATCAGCGCATGCTCGCGGACACGCGGAGCGTCATCGTGCGCGGCGAGGTGCGCTTCCTGCACGCCAATCCCGACCCCACGGCCTCCGTCGTCGCCCGCCTCGAACCCGGCGTCATCGCCAAGCTCCTGGAATGCCAAGGCCTCTGGTGCCGGGTCGAGGTCCAGAGCCTCCGCGGCTGGCTCTCGCGCAACGAGATCTGGGGCGTCTACCCCGACGAGGTCGTGCGCTAAATAGCGGTCGCACCTGCGTTTTTCGGGGGTTCGTCGCGCCCCTCAAATGCGCTACTCTCCCCCATCTTTCAGGCCCGGCAGCGGAGGCAATCCCCATGTATCCCGAGGTTTCTCTCTTCATCGACGGCAAGTGGTCCAAGGGCTCGAGCGGCAAGGCAGACAAGGTCCTGAACCCCGCGACCGGCGATCCCATCGGCGAGGTGCCGCATGCGAGCAAGGCGGACCTCGACCACGCGCTCGCCGCGGCCGAGAAGGCCTATCGGTCCTGGCGCCAGGTCTCGGCCTTCGAGCGCTACAAGATCATGCGCAAGGCCGCCGACCTCCTGCGCGCGCGCGCGGACGAGATCGCGACGGCGATGACGACGGAGCAGGGCAAGCCGGTCGCCGAGGCGAAGCTCGAGATCCTGAACGGCGGCGACCTCATCGACTGGTTCGCCGAGGAGGGCCGCCGCGCCTATGGCCGCGTCATTCCCGCCCGCGCCAACGGCGTCTATCAGCTCGTAATCAAGGAGCCCGTGGGCCCGGTCGCGGGCTTCACGCCCTGGAACTTCCCGGTGAACCAGGCCGTGCGCAAGATCAGCTGCGCGCTCGCCGCGGGCTGCTCGATCATCGTCAAGGGCCCCGAGAACACGCCCGCGAGCTGCGCCGCCCTCGTGCGCTGCTTCGCGGATGCCGGCGTTCCCGCCGGCGCCGTCAATCTCGTCTTCGGCGTTCCCGGCGAGATCTCGGAGTACCTGATCCCGAGTCCGATCATCCGCAAGGTGACCTTCACGGGCTCGGTGCCCGTCGGCAAGCATCTGGCGATGCTCGCGGGCAAATACATGAAGCGCTGCACCATGGAATTGGGCGGCCACTCGCCCGCGATCGTCTTCGAGGACGCCGACGTCGATCACGCCGCGAAGATGCTGGGCGCGGCGAAGTTCCGGAACGCGGGCCAGGTCTGTGTCTCGCCGACGCGCTTCCTCGTGCACGAGTCGATCTACGGCAAGTTCGTGGACCGCTTCGTCGAGGTGACCAAAGCGGTGAAGGTCGGGAGCGGGCTCGAGCCCGACACCAAGATGGGTCCGCTCGCCCATGCGCGCCGGATCGACGCCATGGAGAGCTTCGTCTCCGACGCCGTCGCCAAGGGCGCGAAGATCCACACCGGCGGCCACCGCAAGGGCAACAAGGGCTTCTTCTTCGAGCCCACGGTCATGACCGACGTGCCGCTCGACGCCAAGATCATGAACGAGGAGCCCTTCGGCCCGCTGGCGCCGATCGCGCCCTTCAAGGATTTCGACAGCGTGGTCTCCGAGGCGAACCGGCTCCCCTACGGTCTCGCCGCCTACGCCTTCACGAAATCCGCGAAGACCGCGGCGGCGATCGGCAGCGCCTTCGAATCCGGCATGGTCTCGATCAACCACTTCGGCTTGGCGCTTCCCGAGGTGCCCTTCGGCGGCGTCAAGGACAGCGGCTACGGCAGCGAAGGCGGAACCGAGGCGCTCGAGGCCTACCTCAACACGAAGTTCGTGTCGCAGGTCGGGCTCTAAGCCGAGGCCGCCGGCGCTTCCGCGCCGGCGTCGCAGCTTTTTGCATCATGGCCGGCCTTTTGCCGGCCATGATTTCGCAAGAGGGCGGGCGCGATGCCGCGCATACGCTCTTTCGGGGTCGCTTTCGCGCGCGGCGAGGATTTATTGGAAACCGGCAGTTAACCCTGATCCCCGTAGTTTCGGGGGTTCGGCGGTCGCGGGCGAGACCGCCGAAGATCAGGGTTCGAGCAGCGAATGGCCGCGAGCGAGCAGCGTACGCAGGGGCTGAGCGAGGAGGAGAAGACCGCAATCCGCCGGTATCAGGCGGAGGCGCAGCTCAATGTTCTCCGCCCCGTGCTGATCGGCAACGTCGTGGCGGTGGCGACCGTCTCGGCCGCGATCCGGCCTTATGCGAGCCTGGGTGCGCTAGCGCTCTGGCTCCTCTACACGCTGCTGGTCTTCCAGCCGAGATGGCGGCGCTGGATGCGAGGCTGGGCGGAGATTCCGAGCGGCTACCGCTTCGGCCAATGGGACTTCCGCATGGCCGCGACCGCCTTCGCCGCGACCACGCCGTGGCTCTTCCCGATCCTCGCGGTGCCGCCGAGCGCGAGCTCCGCCCACGAGGTCCTCCTGGATTGCCTCGTGATGGGACTGGTCACGGTCTCCACGATGATGAACCTCGCCAACGCCGCCTGGTGCCGGACCTACCTTTTGGCGATGCTCCTGCCGGCGATGGCGCGCTACTTCCTGAGCGGCGAGACGCCGCTCATCGAGCTCGGGCTGCTCGGCGTGCCCTTCACGCTCTTGCTCTGGGCGCGGCAGAAGGCGGCCTTCGTCCGCCTCGTCGCGAGCATCCGGCACGAGCGGGAGAACGCGCGGCTCTCCGCCGATCTCGCCGCCGCCAACAAGCGCCAGGCGGCGCAGCTCGCGGAGCTCGCGGCCGCCCATCGCGCGGCCGAGCTGCAGCGCGCCGCCGCCGTCGACGCGCGCGAGGCTGCGGAGGCCGCGACGATCGCGAAATCGCAATTCCTCGCCAACATGAGCCACGAGCTCCGCACACCCTTGAACGCCATTATCGGCTTCGCGGAGATCATCGGCGGCGAGATGCTGGGGCCGGGCGTCTCGCTGCAATACCGCGCCTATGCCCAGGACATCTGGCGAAGCGGCAGCCATCTCCTCGCGCTCATCAACAACATCCTCGACCTCTCCAAGATCGAGGCGGGCCGCATGGAGCTGCACCTCGAGCCGATCGCCGTCCGCGACCTCGTCGAGGAGGCGCTGCACGTGATCGAGGCCAAGGCCGCGGCGAAATCGATCCTGCTGGAGGTCGACGCAAGGAGCGATTGCCCCGCGATCCGCGGGGACGAGCGCGCGGTGCTGCAGATCCTGCTCAACCTGCTCTCGAATGCGGTCAAGTTCACGCCGGACCACGGCTCCGTCACCATCGCCGTCCGGCCCGCCGATGTGCCGCCCGGGAGCCGCGCCATGGTGGAGATCGAGGTGGCCGACACCGGCCGCGGCATCGACAAGTCCGAGATCGCGCGCATTTTCCGGCCCTTCGAGCAGATCGACAACACCTATGCCCGTTCCGAGGGCGGCACCGGCCTGGGCCTCGCCATGGTCGCCTCGCTCACGAAGCTCCACGGCGGTACGGTCTCGATCGACAGCGAGAAGAAGCGCGGCACCAAAGCGACGGTGCGGCTCCCCGCCGAAACCGCCCGCGCCCAGCCTCCCGCGATGCCGGCGGCGGTCAATTACTGAGTCGTTGGAAGCATCTGCGGGGCGTCACGGCGTCCTCTGCGAAACCTCTGCGTCCTCTGCGCGGATCTAAAGTTACTTTTGCCCTCGCGCAGAGGACGCAGAGGTTTCGCAGAGGACGCGGAGAAGGGTATCGCGGCTTCGCCGCGAGTGGGAACTCGACGGCCTCAGTCGAGGTCCGCGATCAACGCCTGGCGCGTCGCTTCGGGCATCACGGCCATGTGGCCGTAATTGGGATGGTCGATGCCGACGATCACCTGCGTGCCGGCGGCGCGGAATTTCTGCTTCTGCGCCGGCGTCAGCGGGAACTTCACGAACTGCACCGAGGAGGCCTTGCCCTCGGGGCTGGTGTTCTCTCGGGTCGCGTCGGGAACGCCGCGGACGGTCTCGCCCGCAAAGCTCAGGAAGAGCTTCTCCTCGACGCCGCCCAGACGCGTGAGCATCGCGTGCCGCCGCTCGGCATCCTCGATCTCGAACATGACCGTGGCGCTGAGCTCGCTGCCGTCGGGGATCATGGGATTGTAGGCCTCGAGCTCGTCGGCGAGCTGCGCCGCACCGCCGCGCTCGATGTGCAGCATCTCCTGCACCTGAAGCCACATCGTGTCCCAATTCTCGAAATAGAAGGTGCAGAAGGGGCCGACCTCGATGCGCCGGTCGCGCTTGAGCTCGGCGATGCGGCGGCGGTGCTCGCGCCGCTCGCGCGCGTATTGCTCCGCGGGCAGGATTTCGGCGGCGGAAATCGCGCGCTTCGCGCTCACGGCCGGGCCTCCGTCAGGCCGTAGGCGCGCGCCATGAGCTCGATCGGATGGAGCGACTCCCGTGGCGGCTTCGCCTCGCCGTCGAGGAGCTCCATGCCCTGGATGATGTGCATGCCCGCGAGCGGGCATTCGGAGGCGAGGAAAGCCTTGCCGTTCTTGGCGGCCTGGCGCGCGACGGGCTTGCCGACCTTGAGGGAGACGTCGAAATTCTCCTTCATCGCCCCCCAGGAGCCGCCGTGGCCGGAGCAGCGCTCGATCACGGCGACGTCCGCCTCGGGGAGGAGCCGCAGCATCTCCGCGGCCTTCGCGCCCATGTTCTGCGCGCGGGCGTGGCAGGCGAGATGCAAGGTCACGCCGCCCGGAAGCTTGCTCAGGCCCGGCGCCAAGCCCTCTTTCTTCGCGATGTCCACGACGTATTCGCTCACGTCGAAAGTCGCCTGCGCGAGCTTCTTCACCGCGGGGTCGTCCGGGAGGATGAGGGGCCACTCGAATTTGAGCATGAGGGCGCAGGAGGGGACGAGCGCCACGATGTCGTAGCCCGCGTCGATCTTGGGTCCCAGCGCCGCCGCTACTTTGCGCGCCGCCGCCGCCACCGCCGCGAGGTCGCCCTGCTCGAGCTTCGGCATACCGCAGCAGCCGGGATACATGGCCTCGGTCTCGACCCCGTTCTTCGCGAGGACGGCCTGCGTCGCCTCGCCGATCGCGGGGTTGTTGTAATTGGCAAAGCAGGTCGCATAGAGCGCGGCCTTGCGGCCGAAGGCCGGCGCCTTCTCATTGACCGCAGGGGGTTTCGCCTTGGCGCGCATGACGAAGGTCTTGCCGTGATATTTCGGAAGCTCCGCGCGGCGGTCTACGCCCGCGACCTTCTCGAGGACGGGGCGCGTCAGCGCATTGCCGGTCTTCGTCGCCCAATTCGCGAGCGGCGCCACCGTGCCCGCGAGCTTGCCGTTGCGGTCGGTCTCGACGAGCTGCTTCCGCCTCCAGGGGAGCTTGCCTTCCTTCAGCTCCGCCGCCCGGTAGCGCAGCATCAGATGCGGAAAATCGAGGTCGAATTCGTGCGGCGGGACGTAGGGACACTTCGTCATGAAGCAGAGATCGCAGAGCGTGCAGGCCTCCGCGACCTTGGCGTAGTCCTTGCGGTCGACGCCGTCGAGCTCGCCCGTGGGCGAGGCGTCGACCATGTCGAAGAGCCGCGGGAAGCTGTCGCAGAGATTGAAGCAGCGCCGGCAGCCGTGGCAGATGTCGAAGACGCGGTGCATCTCCGCCTCGATCTTGGCGCGATCCGCGAAATCCGGATGCTCCCAGTCGAGCTTGTGGCGGGTGGGCGCCTCTAGGCTGCCTTCGCGCATGATGTCGCGGTCCTTTTGGGCGAATTATCGGGCGCAGGAGCGCGAAGGGCGCCTTCGTCAGGCGCCCTTCGTCGCACTCGCGGTCGGGCGCGCGGGCTCAGCCGAGCGTGTCGAGCGCCTTCTGGAAGCGGCCGGCGTGGGACTTCTCGGCCTTCGCCAGGGTCTCGAACCAGTCCGCGATCTCGTCGAAACCCTCCTGACGCGCGGTGCGCGCCATGCCCGGATACATGTCCGTGTACTCGTGGGTCTCGCCGGCGATCGCGGCCTTGAGGTTGTCGCCGGTGCCGCCGATGGGCTTGCCGGTCGCGGGGTCGCCGACTTCCTCGAGGAACTCGAGGTGGCCGTGCGCGTGGCCGGTCTCGCCCTCGGCGGTGGAGCGGAAGACGGAGGCGACGTCGTTATAGCCCTCGACGTCGGCCTTCTGCGCGAAATAGAGATAGCGGCGGTTGGCCTGGCTCTCGCCAGAGAACGCATCCTTCAGGTTTTGCTCGGTTTTCGTACCCTTCAACTTCGCCATGACGCTCTCCTCTGCGGCTTTGCTGTGGCGGTCCGGTGTCTGGTGAAAAGGTATATGAACCGCTGAGGCGGGCCTGTCAATAGTTTAGAATTATTCTAATTTGGATGGCGCGCCGCGAGGCGGGCGGCTCTTAGCGCGAGCGGTCGGTGCCCACGCGGATGATCACGTCGACGCGGCGGATCGAGGTTCCCGCGGGCGCCGGCGGCAGCTCGGCGACGCCCACGCGCTCGCCGGGAATGTCCTGGAGCCGGCCGCTATCCTCGAAATAGAAGTGATGGTGGTTGCCGACGTTGGTGTCGAAATAGGAGCGGCCGGGATCGACCACGACCTCGCGCAAGAGCCCCGCGCCCACGAATTGATGCAGGGTGTTGTAGACGGTCGCGAGCGAGACGCGCACCGAGGCCGTCTGCGCCTCGCCGTGGAGCTGCTCGGCGGTGACGTGCCGGTTGCCCTTGTCGAAGAGAAGCCGCGTCAGCGCCAGCCGCTGCCGCGTCGGACGCAGCTTCGCCGCACGCAGGAGCTCGAGCGCGTTAGCGTAGGGGCGGGCGGCGTTGGCGGGCATGGTGGGCATCCAAGGAAAGATAGAGCGTTTCTAAATTATCGCAAGGTGGCTTGTCGGCGAGAAACACCTGGGACCCCAGAGCTATCCCCTTGGGGGCATTCGGCTCGGCACGCCTCGCGTCGTCACAGTAAGGAATCCTTATGGCCGGGTTGTCCCGGCAATGACGAAAATTAAGGAGCTGAATCGGAGACGGTAACTTTGCCCGCGATGACGAAGCGCAGAACCGGCGGTGGGCTCGCTCAGTCGCCGGTTTGCAGCCGCTCCACCAGCTCCTTCACCGTCGGAATGAATCCGTTGCTGTAGAAGGGGTCGCCGGCGAAGCGGTAGGCGTTGTGGCCCGCGAACATCAGCTGGAACTCCACG
>DATKNV010000082.1:0-15819 GCA_035541215.1 Allostellaceae bacterium
GTGCGCGAGAGAGGATCCGCGGAGCGGTCGATCCGCGTAGTGCTGGGCGTGGTTCCCCAATTACCCAACGTCTCACCCTAACTGCTTGTGCGGCTAATTCTTACCAATGGTAAATGCGGTGTCCATACCGGTGTGTTCTAAGGAGGCGCTATCACAGCAGTTTTTCCCTGAGGGCTATGGCGGACTCGGTGTCCGCCGACGCGCTGCCTGCCCTTTCGGATGCTCGCAAAGCCCTTTCGGGTTAGGCATGGCAGACGGTGAGCCGTGTCCCGGTGCCGATGATGCTCGGGCATTTTGCTTGCGAATATGGCGCGCCCTGCGGGACTCGAACCCACGACCTGCCGCTTAGAAGGCGGCTGCTCTATCCAGCTGAGCTAAGGGCGCTCCGGGACCGCCGCGGCATCCTAACACCGCGGCAGGGTCAGGTCGGACGGTCGTATCTGAAATTGTCGGCGTAGCTCTTGGGACGGATCGAGGGCTCGTGCGGCTCGATCACAGTGTAGTCGAGGCCGCGCTTCTTCGCGTAGGCGACCGCCTCCTCGAGCGTGTCGAAGCGGAGCAGCACCTGATTGAGCGTGTCGCCGGCGCTCGCCCAACCCATGAGCGGATCGGGCTCGCGCGGCGTCTCGGGCTCGTAGTCGAGCACCCATTTCCGCGTGCTCGCGGTGCCCGACTGCATCGCAGTCTTCGTAGGACGATAGATCCGTGCGCGCGCCATGTCTTCGTTCCATCTCCAAGCGCGAGCTCGTCGCGCCACAAGCGGCTGGTCGGGGCGAGAGGATTCGAACCTCCGGCATCTAGCTCCCAAAGCTAGCGCTCTACCAGGCTGAGCTACGCCCCGCGCCCTCCGGTGCCGGCGGTTGTATCGGGCTTCTCCAGAGGAGGCAACCCCGGCGCTAGCCCTGAGGCCCCCTGGTCGCGCTATAGCGGCGGCGGATACTCCGCGCGACCGCCAGCGCCGGCAGGAATCCCGCGGCGATCGCCAGCAGGAACGCCAGGAGGACGATCGCGGGGTGATCCTCGCCCACCCGGTACTCGACGTAAAACCCGACCGCGAGCACTAGCGCGAAATAGACCGCGACCGCCACCAGGGTCCAGGCGAGCGCGAGCCGCGTCCACTGCGCGCCGTCCCTGGCGCCGCGAAAGATGAAGACGGCGATCGCAGCCAGGATCAGGAGGAGCACGATGCTGCGGGTCGACATTGCCGCTCAATCCGATCCGATGGCGTTGCCGAAGAAGGCGTGATGGACGACGTCGCCGGGCTTGAGGCCGAGGCGCGCCGCGGTCCCGCCGTTGACCTCCAACAGCGCGCGGGCCGGTGCCGTCGACACGATCGCGTCGAGCGAGAGCGGCACCGCGCGCTCGCGGACATAGACGACCTTTCCGTCCGCGCCCACGAAGATGAGATCGAGCGGGATCAAGACGTTCTTCATGTTCTTGGCGATGGTCTGCGGCTCGCCGTAATCGAAGAGCATGCCCGCATCGGGCGCGAGAGTGCGGCGGTACATGAGTCCCTGCCCCATCTGTGCCTGCGTCACCGCGAGCTCGACGTTGAAGGGGAATTTACCCTTCCCTGTCTCGATCACGACCTTCGTGACGGAGAAGGTCGCGAGGTCCGCGCGCGCCGCGAGCGGTGCCGCCGACAGCGCCAGCGCGAGCAGCAACGTACGCCTGCCGACCGGTCTTCGCATGACCGAAACCCTCATTGCCGATTTCGCCCGCACGAGATCGTGCTCGCCGCTTTTACCGTGGCACTCGCTTTTTCCGCAAGGCGGCAGAGCGCAAGCGCTTATCGTCCGGATTTACCGACTTGATAGAGGTAGCGCGTGAGCGTCCGGCCGACGGCCTCGAGGCTCGCGGTCGAGCACTTGTCCAGCGTGTCCCGCGTCGTGTTGTACCAAGGCTCGTACTCGAACCCGATCACGAGGAAGCTCGGTATGCCCGCCTGATTGAGCGGGAGGTGGTCGTCGTAGATCGGGCTCTGCGTGGGCGTCGTGGAGAAGACCGTGGGCGCGAGCTCGCTGCCGATCCGCCAAAACTCCTGCACCTGGGCTCTGGCGCCCGTGAGCGACACGGGCTCCGGCTGCAGCTTGAGCTTCTCGTAGCAGACCATGTCGAAAATCACGGCCTCGCTCGGCTTGCCGCGTCCATAGAGCCCCGCGAGGTTGTTGGCGAAATAGGGCGAGCCCAGAGGAACCCAATGCGGATCGCCCTCCCCCAGCGACACCGGACCTTCCTCGCCGTCGAAGAACACGAAATCGACGCCGACCGCGGGACGGACGAAGGACTGGCTCAGGACGCGCGCGGTCTCCAGCAGCACCGCGACGCCCGAGGCAGAATTGTTGGCGCCGGGCATCGGCGCATCCGGATGCTCGCGGTCCCGGTAGGCGCGGACGATCGAATCGTAGTGCGTGCCGACGATGACGCGGCGGGGATTCTCCGGCGCGAAACGGCCGACGACGTTCGCGAGTGGCAGGATCGCCTCGCCCGTCACCTCGGTCCAGCTCTGCCGCTGCGTCGGCAGAGAGAGCTTCGCGAGCTCCTGCTCGATGTAGGCGGCGGTCTTCTCGTGGCCGGGCGAGCCGATGGCGCGGACGCCGAAGGAAAGCTGCTTCGCGATGTCCTCCATCGCCCGCTCCCCGCGCCAGATCGAGAGATCGACCTCGGCCGCTCGCGCCGGCGCGACCGCCGCAAGGGCGAGCGCGAGGGCGAGAATGCCGAGAGCGCGTCTCACGCTCGCTCCTCCGCGCGCGAGAGGAAGAGGCTCGCGGCACAGAGCGCCAGCACGCCCGCGAAGAGATAGGTGATGGCGCGCGAGCCGATGGTCGGAATCAGCGTGAAGGTCGTGAAGAGGGTTCCGAAGACGCTCCCGACCGTGGAAATCCCGTAGACGAAGCCCGCAACGCGGCCGGACTCCTCGGTAGTGCGGATCAGCAGGCGGATCGCGACCGGCGAGAAGGTCCCGAGAAACGAGAGCGGCAGCAGCAGGAGCGCCGCGGCGCCCGCGAGGATGCCGCTCGGACCGTCGCCCATGCGATCGAGGATCCCCGCCATGACGCCGTCCGCGGCCATCGGCACCAGCGCCAGATATGCCGCGGCGAGTCCCACCGCCGTCGCGATCACCCGCGGCGTGGGATAATGATCGACGATCTCCCCGCCCGCGAAATACCCGATGGTGAGCGCGAGCAGAACCGTCGAGATCAGGCTCGCCCAAGTCCCGATCCCGCCGCCGAAATAGGGGTAGAGATAGCGGCTGCCGAGCATCTCGAATCCCATGAGCACGCCGCCCACCACGAAGGCGTTGGCGTAGATCGAGACGGCGAGAAGCCGCCGTGCTACTGACCGGTCCATTTGCGATTGTGCTGCTCGATCGCCTTCAGCGTCTCGACCGGCGCGAAATCGTCGGTGAGCACCTTGGCCTTGGGATCGACCGGCGACACGCCGGGGACGAAGGGCTTGCGGTAGGAGAGCATGGCCTGGAGGTCGTAGCGCGTCTGGAGCGCGGCCTGCCGCTCGCGCGCGGCGGCGCTGAGCTCCTCCGTCGAGCGCGCGGGACCGTCATAGGCGATGGTGACGACGTTCCCCTCCGCCAGGTAGAAGTCAATCTGCGGGAATACCGAATGGATCGTGTTCGCGGCGCTGTCGAAGAGCATGGTCGAGGGCTCGACGTTCTGCGCGACCACGCCGCCCTCGGCGAGGTGGTCCTTCACGAGCTGGTAGAACTCCTTGGTCAGGAGATGGAACGGCACGAAGGGACCGCGATAGGCATCGATCAGGATGATGTCGTACTTCTCCTTGGACTCCGCGAGAAAGACGCGGCCGTCGCGGTTGACCACGTGAAAATTCGGCTCCTCGCGGATACCGAAATACTTCTGCGCGAGCTCGACGACGGCGGGATCGAGCTCGACCGAGGTCACGGGCACGTTCGGGAGATAGCGATGCAGATACCAGGAGGTGCGGCCGCCGCCGAAGCCGATCTCCAGGATCGACTTGATCTCGCGGGGATAGGCGAGACTCTCCGTCATGAACTGCGTGTAGGCCACCGGGAGGTCGCGGTCGTCGCGCGTGTTGTATACGCTCTCGGTGTAGATCGTCCGGTTGTAGCCGAACGTCATGCTGATGAAGTTGCCTTCCTTGTAGACGAAGATGTTGTTGTAGAGGGACTCCTTTGACTCGAGGAGCGTGCGGTTCTGCGCCTCCGCGCTGCCGCCGAATGCGACGGCAACGATCGCGAGGCACAGCGCGAGGACGCGGCGCGGCCACGCGGTCATCTTCTTCGACATTCCTCTCTCGCGTTTCCCTAGGGCGGTGCCGTGCACGATCCGATGGCGCATGTAAGAGCCTTGCAGCAGGGGTGCCGGTGATGCCCCGCAAGCTGCGGCGAATGGCTCGGCAGGCATTGGGCGCGCGGGAGACTACGCGGCCTCGCCACCGCGTTCAAGGCCGGTCTTGCCGCGGGTTTCCTCGGCCCGCGGGGTCTGCTAGTGCTGAACCCTCTGACGGAAGATGAGGCGCGGCATGAAGGACGAAAAGCACTGGAGCCCCGCGACCCTGGCGGCCCAGGGGCTCGGGTGGGTCGACGAGACAACCAAGGAGGTGATCCCGCCGATCCACCTCACCACCACCTATATCCGCGATCCCGACAACCAGTACCGGACGGGCCGCAGCTACGGCCGGCCGCACAACCCCACCCACGAGGTGCCGGAAGCGCTGCTCGCGCGGCTCGAGGGCGGCGCGGGCGCGATGCTCTTCTCCTCGGGCATGGCGGCGGCAACGGCGGTCTTCCTGGCTCTGCAGCCCGGCGACCACGTCGTGGTGCCGAAGGTCATATATTGGGGCCTCCGCAATTGGCTCATGACCTTCGCCACCGCCTGGGGCCTCCAGGTGGAGCTCGTCGATGCGAGCGACCTCGAGGCGATCCGCGCGGCGCTCCGGCCCGGCAAGACCAAGCTGCTCTGGCTCGAGAGCCCCGCCAATCCCACCTGGGCGATCACGGACATCGCTGCGGCGGCGGCACTCGGCCACAAAGTCGGGGCGCGGGTCGCGATCGACGCGACCGTCTGCGCCACGGTCCTGACGCAGCCGATAGCGCTCGGGGCCGATCTCGTCATGCATTCCGCGACGAAATACCTCAACGGCCACACCGACGTGCTCGCGGGCGCGCTCGTGACCGCGCGGAAGGACGACTTCTGGGAGCGCGTGACCGCCGTTCGCAAGGACATCGGCGCGATCCTCGGGCCCTTCGAGGCTTGGCTGCTGCTGCGGGGCATGCGGACGCTGCACCTCCGGGTCGAGCGCGCCTCGCGCTCCGCGCAAGCGATCGCCGAGCGTTTCGCGGGCGATCCCCGCATCGCCGCGGTGCTCTATCCCGGCCTCCCCTCCCATCCGGGACACGCCGTCGCGGCGCGGCAGATGCGGGGCGGCTTCGGCGGCATGCTCAGCATCCGCGTCGCCCGCGGCGAGATGGCCGCGATCGGCACCGCCGCTCGGGTGCAGCTCTGGAAGCGCGCGACCTCCTTGGGCGGCGTCGAGAGCCTGGTGGAGCACCGCGCCTCGATCGAAGGCGCGGGCAGCCCGGCGCCGCCGGACCTGCTGCGCCTCTCCGTGGGGATCGAGGATCCCCGCGACCTCATCGACGATCTCGACCAGGCGCTCGGAAACTGACGGGGCTGCATGACCCGCAAGGTCTTCTGGGAGGACCCCTATCGCGCGGCGCTCGATACGCGCGTCGCGGCCGTCGCGGGAAACGACCTCAAGCTCGACGCCACGATCTTCTTCGCGCTCTCCGGCGGCCAGGAGAGCGACCGCGGCACCATCGGCGGCCGCGAGGTGCTGGAAGCGCGGAAAGACGGCGCCGAGATCGTCTATGCCCTTACGCAGGGACACGGGCTCAGTGCCGGTGACGCCGTCCGCGTGGCGATCGACTGGGAGCGGCGCTACCGGCTCATGCGCCTCCACTTCGCGGCGGAAATCGTGCTCGAGCTCGCCTACAAGAGACTAGGCACCGGCACCAAGATCGGCGCGCACATCGCAGCCGACAAGGCGCGGATCGATTTTCAATGGGCCGAGCCGGTCACGCCTCTCCTTGCCGCGCTCCAGCAGGAGGCGATGGCGGTGGTCGCCGCGGATGAGGGGATCGTCAGCGCCTACAGCGACGTCGCGAGGGAGCGGCGCTATTGGGAGATACCGGGCTTCGCGCGGGTACCCTGCGGCGGCACGCATCTCCGCCGCACGGGCGAGATCGGCGCGATCGCGCTCAGGCGCAAGAACATCGGCAAGGGCAAGGAGCGGATCGAGATCTTCGTCGAGGAACGCCCGGCGCCGCCGCCCACGCTGAGCTAGGCGGCCGAGCCGCGCGCGGCCTCCGCGCGCTCGACCGTGTTGATCTCGTCGGAGACGGTGGTGCGGTGCATGTCGCGGCGGTATTTGGCCTCGTCGTAGGGCCGGCCGCGATGCATGGTGCAGCGGTCGTCCCACATCACGAGGTCGCCCACTGTCCAGCGGTGGCTGTAGACGAATTGCGGCTGGGTGGCGAAGGCGATGAGCTCCTCGATCAGCCTCCTCCCCTCTTCCACCGGCCAACCGATGACGTGCGAGGCGTGCGCGGCAAGGTAGAGCGACATCCGGCCTGAGCCCGGATGCCTGCGCACCAGCATTTGCCGCACCGGCGGGAGCTTCTTGTAGATCTCCTTGTCGAACTCGGCGAAGCCGATGAGGCTGCGCGAGCGGTAGATGCTGTGCTCGAGGACGAGTCCATCGAGCTGGCGCTTTCGCTCCTCCGGCAGGGCGTCGTAGGCGGCGCGCAAATCCGCGAACTCCGTCTCGCCGCCCGAGGGCGGGACCTCCCGCGCCGAGAGCAGCGAGCAGCGCGCGGGCACGTGCTTGAAGGAGCTGTCGGTATGCCAGAGATGGTTGCCGAGGCTGAAGAGCCGCTTGGGGGCGTCGAGCGGCTGGATGTTGCCCTCGTAGTCGATGTTGGAGATGTCCGCGATCTCCGGCCGGAGCCGCAGCTTGTTCCCGGCGTAGCTCGGGTTGGTCTCGAGCGGGCCGAAGCGCCGGCTGAACGCCATCTGCTGCTCGTCCGTGAGCAGCTGCCGCGGGAAGACCAGCACGGCGTAGCGATTGAAAATGGCCTCTATCTCCGCGAAGTCCGCCGCCGGCAGGGGATTGCGCAGGTCGACGCCCAATACCTCGGCACCGAGGGTGGGATGCAACGGCCGAACCGCTATCGCCATCGTAATACGCTCCCGGAAATGCGGTGCATTGAGTATGCGGCCGAATGCCCGGCCTCCGCAATCGGCGGTGCCCATCCGATTGATAGGGTTCATATCGGGTATTAGGCTGCCTCTTCACCTCGATTGGGAGAGGCGGAGGCATCAGCATGACCGGTCGAGTGCTCGCGCCGATCGTCGTTGGAGTGACCGGAAAGCGCGAGCTGAACGGGCGCGAGGACTCGGTGCGTGCCTCGTTCGGGCGCCTATTCGAGCTTCTCGACGAAAGGTATCCCGCAAGCCCAAAAATCCTGCTGAGCGCGCTTGCCGAAGGCGCCGATACCATCGCCGCCGAGGAGGCGCTCGAGCGCGAGGACTGGCAGGTGATCGCGCCGCTGCCGCTCCCGCTCAGCCTCTACACGGAGGATTTCAGTGAGGCCGGGGCCGCTGCGCTGCAGACCATGTTGCGCAATCCCCGGGTTCGATCATTCACCTTGCCGCCGCTACTCGATGCAGCCGACCCCGGCAAGCCTCTGGAGCCGGGTTCCCTAAGACGGCAGTCCGGAGATTCCAACCCCGAGCGCACCGCACATTACGAGCAAGTCGGTCTATTCATCGCGGAACGCTCGACGCTGCTGATCGCAGTGATGCCGGCCCACGAGCAAGCCGGACGCATCGGCGGAACCGCGCGCATCGTCAAATACCGCCTGGACGGCGCGTTCGACGACGCATGCAGGGACGTCCTCGCTCGCAGCCAGGAATTGCGCGCGCCGGACCTCCTGGACGACTTCGGAACCGGCCCGGTCTGGCTCATCGATCCCGCGGGCGCGCCCGACGAACGCGGATTTCCGGCGATCGTGCAGCTGCCATCGGGCCGGATCGTCGGCTGGCCCGGAACCGAGCGCCGCCGCCTCGCCGCGAGTCTTGCGCTTATCGACCGCCTCAACCGTTTCAACAGGCGCGCACTAGCGTTGCCGGACCGACGCTGGCACAGAAGCGTGGAGGAGCGCGCCGGACCCGACACAGGCGATGCCACGGCCATGCTCAAGCACCTCAGGCTGACCATGTCGGCGATACAGGTGAATGCCAACCGATTCCGGAAATTGACCGTCTTCGGCCTCGCCGCGCTGTTCTCGGTGGCGGTTGCGGTGGTCGAGCTCCGCGAGGGCTTCTCGGATTTCCGCCTTTTGTGGTGGCGCATCTATCTCGGCGCCGGAGTGATCGCCGTCGTCATCTACTGGGTCGCCGCGCGAGCATTCTGGCAGCAAATCGCAGAGGACTATCGGGCGGTCGCGGAGGCCCTGCGGGTGCAGATCGCCTGGTGGGATTCCGGCCTTACCGGGCCCGATCATCGCGTCGATCGGTCGTTCCTTTGTGGCACCTCCGGCGCACTCGCCCTCGTGCGGGGGGCCGTCCGGCATTGCGTGAATGTCGCGCTTCTGCTGCGCGAGAGCCCGCCGGAAGCTCCCGGTTCCGGCGCGCGATGGATCGACGGCCAAATCGGATTCTTCACGATGCGCATCAAGGCGCGGCACAGATATCTGCTCGCAGTCGAGACCTGTACCTGGATACTGTTTCTCGGCGCCATGGGCGCGACCGCCCTCATCACGCTCATCCTCTTGGCGCCCCGCGCCCACGACTGGACTTACGATCTGTTGAAGGCAATGTGGAATCGCCTGCCGGAAGGGATCGTCTTCTGCGCGGCTCTCTCTCTCGCGATTCTCGCGTCATTGCTGGCGATCCGATTGCAGACATCCGGAATTCTCCGCTGGATCGAGCAACGCCACCCCTTCGTGCGATTGCTGACGATTGGCATCGTCGTCATCATCGGCATGATCTTCGCAGCGAGCCTCTTCGACCTTGCGGCCCTGCTACTCGAGCACCACTTGCTCGAAGGCGTCGCCAACACGCTCAGGGTCGGCGCGGGACTCTCCGAGAAGACCGGCCAAGACCCCGGAGCCGATCTCAAGGCTCAGATCATTCTGCTCGGCGAAGCTCTCGCCACAGTGTTCGCGGTCGTCCCCGCGGCCATCGCCGGAGCAGTCCGCTACGTCGCGGAGAAATTGTCCTGGGAAGCCGAGCTGCACGGGTACGAGGATGCCTTGCGAACGTTCCAGCGCGCAAAACAGGAACTGCAAGCGATTGAGAACTCGTCGGAGCCCATCCCTGCCAAGGTCGAGAGACGGACGGACCTCCTGGTCGTACTCGGCAAAGAAGCGCTCGAGGAAAGCGAGAGCTGGATCCGTGCGCACCGCGAGCGCCTCATCGAGCCCGTTGTCTGATCGCCGCGATCCCGCCCTCGCTTGTCGCGCGGGCGCACTCAAGCTAGCTTCGCGCCCCATGCCCGCAGGCCCAAATCGCGAGGAGCATTCCGATGGACATGACCGGCGAGTTCCGCTTGCCAGCGCCGCGCGAGACCGTGTGGAAGGCGCTCAATGACCCCGAGATCCTAAAGCAGTCGATCCCCGGATGCGAGGAGCTGGTGAAGGTCTCGGACACCGAGCTCACGGCGCGGGTCGCGGCGAAGGTGGGGCCGGTGAGCGCGCGCTTCAGCGGCAAGGTCACCCTGAGCGATCTCGATCCGCCGAACGGCTACACCATCAGCGGCGAGGGCCAGGGCGGCGTCGCGGGCTTCGCCAAAGGCGGCGCCCAGGTGCGGCTCAAGGACGATGGCGGCGGGACGCTCCTGGCCTATGCCGTGCAGGCGCAGATCGGCGGCAAGCTCGCGCAGATCGGCTCCCGCCTCATCGACGCGACCGCGCGCAAGATGGCGGAGGAATTCTTCACGCGCTTCGCAGCGGCGGTGAGCGCCGCCGCGCCGGCGGCGGCACCTGGCGCAGCCGCTGCGGAGGCCGAAAAGCCGGCGGCCGCGCCCGCGCCCCCACCCGCACCCGGTGCGGGCTTCCGTGTGCCGCCTTATGTCTGGGCCGCGCTCCTCACGGGCATCGTCGCCGTCCTCCTCTATTTCCTCGCCCGCTCCTAGCGGCAGCTCAGGCTTTCCGCGCGGATGAGGTAGCCCGAGCCCGTGAAGTCGAAGGTGACGGGCTCATAGCGCCCGACGACCTGCGCCTCCTGCCCGCTCCGGCATTGCAGCACGGCGCCGGGGCCGCGGACGAACGTGATCTCGCCGTCGCAACTCGGCGGATCGGCATCCAGCACGTAAATCGCATTGCCGTGGCGGTCGAACCAGGCGTCCATGATCCAGCCGGTTGCCGTGACGGGCTCGCCGGGGACGATCGTACAGCGCGCGACTGCCGGCTGCCTCATCGCGGCCGTCGCCAGCAGCACCAGCGCAAGTGCGGGAGCCACCGCCAACCCCGAACTCGCCTGCAGCGAGCTTTTCTTCACCATGCGCCGATGACGCTAGCACGCTTCGAGCTGGTAACCGCCATGTCGTCGGATTAGGCGCTGCGCGGCGGAAACCACCCATCCGCCGCGCGCACCTCGAGCCTTCTACGATGTCAGCCGGGCTCAGTCGTCGCAATCCGTGTAAAAGGTCGAGTAACCGCCGCCCCATTTTCTAACGAGCCATTTGCACCAAACGATCCCACCGGGGCCACGCTCCCTAAAGGGGCCGATCGCACCCTCGCCCGGAGCGTCCGCAACTGCGATCTGCGTTGGAGCAATCAGCGTCGTCAGTAACACCGCCATTGCGGCGGCGAGCGTGAATGTGCGTGCGATCATCGCGAACTCCCTTGCTCTGCCTTGGGCGGCCGGGCGTCTGCCGGCCATTCCTGCGGATCCTTCTCGGCGGGTAGCGTCGCCCACCGCCCGTTCTTGCCGCTCCCCACCCCACTGGCTTTCGTATTTCCGACGTTTATTCCAAAGAAATCCAAGTAAACTTCTCCGGCGGGCCGAAGTAATACCTCGGCGAAATTAAACGTCAAGAAACTTATTCCGGATTCGTCGGAAAATATGCACCATTAATATTGACAAAGTAATAATCTTCTTTAGTCATACTATCGGCGCAACCGATAAATCGCCATGCGGAGGGAAATCGCAATCGATCTCGCGAGCGCTGCACAAGGGTCGCCTCGCGAACGGCCAGGCTGCTCAGTCACCGAAGTTTCACAATGCCGCCAACCGGCAATCCCGAGCGGCTTGACCCGGCGCTGGCATCGCAAGACACTCCCGCCTGAGAGACCTCGGTGTCGTGCCCTTCATTGAGCAACGGTGTGCGAGGTCGCCCGGGGATCACGGCGTCCGACAACTTCAGGGAGCAAAACAATGGCGACCACCGTTAGCATGACGGTGAACGGCAAGACGGTCAGCGGCTCGGTCGAGCCGCGCACCTTGCTGGTCCAATTCCTGCGCGAGCACCTCGGCCTCACCGGAACCCACGTCGGCTGCGACACCAGCCAGTGCGGCGCCTGCGTCGTCCACGTCGACGGCAACTCCGTCAAGAGCTGCACCATGCTGGCGGTGCAGGCGGATGGAGCGCAGGTCACCACCATCGAGGGCCTCGCCAAGGGCGACCAGCTCCATCCGATGCAGGCGGCCTTCCGCGAGCATCACGGGCTGCAGTGCGGCTTCTGCACGCCGGGCATGGTGATGAGCGCGGTCGACCTCGCCAACAAGGTCAAGAACCCCAGCGAGGAGCAGATCCGGCATTGGCTCGAGGGCAACCTCTGCCGCTGCACGGGCTATCACAACATCGTCAAAGCGATCAAAGCCGGGGCGACGGCCATGCAGGGAGGCAAATAGCCATGAGCGACGGCGGCATCGGCGCCTCCGTACGGCGCAAGGAGGATGCCAGGTTCCTCACGGGACGCGGCACCTACACCGACGACATCAACCGGCCGGGCCAGCTCTACGTCTATATTCTGCGGAGCCCGCACGCCCACGCCGAGATCGGCAGCATCGACGCCTCGAAGGCGAAGAAGGCGCCCGGCGTGGTCGCGGTCTTCACCGGCGCCGATCTCGCCGCCGACAACGTCGGCGGCCTCCCCTGCGGCTGGCTCGTGAAGTCGAAGGACGGCTCGCCCATGATCGAGCCGCCGCATCCGGTATTGGCGCAAGGACGCGTGCGCCACGTCGGCGATCCCGTCGCCGCGGTCATCGCGGAAAGCCGCGAGCAGGCGAAGGACGCCGCCGAGCAGATCAACGTCGCCTATAAGACCCTTCCGGCGGTGATCGAGGCCGTCGATGCGATCAAGCCGGGCAAGCCCCAGATCTGGGACGCCGCCAAGGGCAACGTCTGCTTCGATTGGCACATCGGCGATCCCGCCGTGGTCGACGCCGCCTTCAAGAAGGCCGCGCACGTCACGAAAATCGACATCGTCAACAACCGCCTCGTCCCCAACGCCATGGAGCCGCGGGCGGCGATCGGCGAATACGACCGCGGCACCGGCGAGTACACGCTCTACACGACGAGCCAGAACCCGCACGTCATCCGCCTCCTCATGGGCGCCTTCGTGCTGCATCTGCCGGAGCACAAGCTCAAGGTGGTGGCGCCCGACGTCGGCGGCGGCTTCGGGTCGAAGATCTATCACTATGCCGAGGAGGCGCTCGTCACCTGGGCCTCCGCTAAAGTTGGCAAGCCCCTGAAGTGGACGGCCGAGCGTTCGGAGAGCTTCATCTCCGACGCGCAGGGCCGCGATCACGTGACCCATGCCGAACTCGCGCTCGACAAGGACGGCAAGTTCCTCGCGCTCAAGGTCTCGACCGTCGCCAATCTCGGAGGATATCTCTCGACCTTCGCGCCGGCGATTCCGACCTACCTCTACGCGACGCTGCTCGCGGGCACCTACACGACGCCCGTGATCTACTGCGAGGTGAAGGCGGTCTTCACCAACACCGTGCCGGTCGACGCCTATCGCGGCGCCGGACGGCCGGAGGCGACCTACGTCGTCGAGCGCATCGTCGAGATGGCCGCGCACGAGATGAAGATGGATCCGGCGGAGCTCCGTCGGCGCAACTTCATCCCCAAGGACGCCTATCCCTATCAGACGCCGGTGGCGCTCCAATACGACAGCGGCGATTATTTTTCGACGCTGGACATGGCGACGAAGGCCGCGGATTACGCGGGCTTCGCCAAGCGCCGAGAGGAGGCCGCCAAGCGCGGCAAGCTCCGCGGCATCGGCATCGCCACCTACATCGAGGCCTGCGGCATCGCGCCCTCGGCCGTGGCGGGCGCCCTCGGGGCCCGCGCGGGTCTCTACGAATGCGCGGAGGTCCGCGTACACCCCACAGGCTCCGTCACGGTCTTCACGGGAACGCACAGCCACGGGCAAGGCCACGAGACCACCTTCGCCCAGGTGATCGCGGACAGGCTCGGCGTCCCCGTCGAGAACGTCGAGGTCGTCCACGGCGACACCAGCAAGATCCCCTTCGGCATGGGGACCTACGGCTCGCGCTCGATCGCGGTGGGCGGCTCCGCCCTCATCAAGGCGATCGACAAGATCGTGAACAAGGGCAAGAAGATCGCCGCGCACCTCCTCGAGGCCTCCGAGGCCGACATCGAGTTCAAGGACGGCAAGTTCACGGTCGTGGGCACGGACAAGTCGAAGGCTTTCGGCGAGGTCGCCTTTGCGGCCTATGTCCCGCACAACTATCCGATCGAGACCGTGGAGCCCGGCCTCGACGAGACCGCGTTTTACGATCCCAAGAACTTCACCTTCCCCTCCGGCGCCCACATCGCCGAGGTCGAGGTGGACAAGGAGACGGGTGCGGTGCAGATCGTGCGCTTCACCGCGGCGGACGACTTCGGCCGCATCATCAATCCCCTCATCGTCGAGGGGCAGGTGCATGGCGGCCTCGTCCAGGGGATCGGACAGGCGCTCTACGAGAATGCCGTCTATGACGGCAAGAGCGGCCAGCTCCTGACCGGCTCCTACATGGACTACTGCATGCCGCGCGCGGACAACGTTCCGACCTTCTCCGTGGGCACGCACACGACGCTCTGCACGCACAATCCGCTGGGCGTCAAAGGCTGCGGGGAGGCCGGGGCCATCGGCGCGCCGGCGGCGGTGATGAACGCGGTGGTGAATGCATTGGCACCGCTGGGCATCAAGGACCTGCCCATGCCCGCCACGCCCGAGCGCGTCTGGCGGGCGCTTCATGGACAAAAGGCCGCGCACTGACGGCCGCGACGGAACCGAATTGAGAGAGGCATAGCCCCATGTACAACTTCAACTATCACAAGCCCTCCAGCGTCGCCGACGCCGCGAAGGCCGTGCAATCCGCCCCCGAGGGCAAGCTCGTCGCGGGCGGCATGACGCTCATCCCGACGTTGAAACAGCGTCTTGCGAAACCCTCCGATCTCGTCGACCTCGGCAAGATCGCGGAGCTCAAGGGCATCAAGAAGGACGGCAACAGCATCGTCATCGGCGCGATGACCAGGCACGCGGAGGTCGCGTCCTCGGACGTCGTGAAGTCCGCAATCCCCGCCCTCGCGGCGCTCGCGGGCGGGATCGGCGATCCCGCCGTGCGCAACCGCGGCACCATCGGCGGCTCGATCGCCAACAACGACCCCGCCGCGGATTATCCCTCGGCGGTCGTGGGCCTCGGCGCCACGGTCGTCACCAACAAGCGCAAGATCGCCGGCGACGATTTCTTCAAGGGCATGTTCGAGACCGCGCTCGAGCCCGGCGAGATCGTCACCGCCGTGCAGTTCCCGATCCCCGAGAAGGCCGCCTACTCCAAGTTCCCCAACCCGGCCTCGCGCTACGCGATCGTCGGCGTCTTCGTCGCGAAGACCGGGAGCGGCGTGCGCGTCGCGGTGACGGGGGCCGGCTCCAGCGTCTTCCGCCAGAAGGAGATGGAGGCGGCGCTCGGCAAGTCCTTCGCGCCCGATGCGGTCGCGAACGTGAAGGTCTCGCCGTCCGGCCTCAACGCGGACATCCACGCGAGCGCGGAGTATCGCGCGCATCTCGTCACGGTGATGGCGAAGCGCGCGGTCGCCGCGGCGAAGTGAGGTAGCAGATAATCGTTGCCGCGCGCCCCCTCGCCCGCCCATTCCCGACTTCGGAACGGACGAGTGAGGGGGCCGCGCTTGCTTGGAACTCCTAAAGTCATGCCCTCCGTTCCCACATCGGTCGACGAGACGCTGGCGCTTCTCGCCCGCGGCCGCTACGTCGCCGACCGCAGCCTCGCCACCGCCGTCTATCTCTCGCTCTCGCTGGGGCGTCCGCTCTTCCTCGAGGGCGAGGCAGGCGTCGGCAAGACCGAGATCGCAAAGGTGCTCGCGGAGACCTTGGGCCGGCGCCTGATCCGCCTCCAGTGCTACGAGGGCCTCGACGTCGCCTCCGCGGTCTACGAGTGGAACTACCCGCGGCAGATGATCGAGATCCGCCTCGCCGAAGGCGGCGCCGAGAGCAAGGACACCGTCGAGGAGGAGATTTTCTCCGACCGCTTCCTCATCAAGCGCCCGCTCCTGCAGGCGATCGAGGGGGACATCGCGGGGCCGCCGGTGCTGCTGATCGACGAGCTCGACCGCACCGACGAGCCCTTCGAGGCCTATCTCCTGGAGGTGCTCTCGGATTTCCAGATCACGATCCCCGAGCTCGGCACGATCAAGGCCGCGCGTCCGCCCATCGTCGTCATCACCTCGAACCGCACGCGCGAGATCCACGACGCGCTGAAGCGCCGCTGCTTCTACTACTGGGTC
>DATKNV010000083.1:0-36821 GCA_035541215.1 Allostellaceae bacterium
CCACCACCCCCAGCCCCGCGCCCAAATGCCCGCCCGTCATCGAGACCGCGTCCACCAGCTCCTGACGCAGCTCGTCCGCAACCTGCGCCAAGTCGCTCTCCGGCAGCCCCCGCAAATCCGCGGGCACCCGTATCCGGTCCAACAACGGCGTGCGGTTCGAGATCGACGGGCCTGACGCTTCCCGATCCACGCTAGCTATTCTCCTTCAGGTGCGGCGGTCGACCACGAAACGGGCCGCCTGGCGGAGAAGGTCGGCTCTTTCCTCGAATAAATCAAGGTGCGCAACCGCTTGGCGAACCAAGAGCTCCGCTTGGTCGCGTGCGCGCTCGACGCCGAGAATAGAGACGAAGGTCGCCTTCCCCGCGGCGGCGTCCTGGCCGACGGGCTTGCCGGTCTCGCCCGCAGTGCCTTGAACGTCAAGGAGATCGTCGGCGATCTGGAAGGCGAGCCCCAGATCGTGCGCGTAACCGCGGAGTGCCAGGCGCATCTCCATCGAAGCCTTGCCGAGGATCGCGCCGGACTCGCAGGAGAAGGCGATGAGGGCGCCGGTCTTGAGGCGCTGGAGCCGGGTGATTGCGCCGATGTCGAGCGTGCGGTTCTCCGCGATCAGATCCATCATCTGCCCGCCCACCATGCCCGCGGCACCCGCGGCCTGCGCGAGCGCGCTTACGAGCTCGCAGCGCACGGCGGGATCGCCGTGCGTGTCGCGCTGCGCCAGGACCTCGAAAGCGAGGGTGAGCAGCCCGTCGCCCGCGAGCACGGCCGTCGCCTCGTCGAATTCCTTGTGGCAGGTCGGCCGTCCGCGGCGGAGGTCGCTGTCGTCCATCGCGGGGAGATCGTCGTGGACGAGCGAATAGGAGTGCACGAGCTCGATCGCGGCCGCGACCTGCAGCGCGCTTCGCTGCGCGACGGAGAAGAGCCGCGCGCTCGCGAGGACGAGGAAAGGGCGCAGGCGCTTGCCGGGCGCGATCGCGGCATAGCGCATGGCCTCGACGACCCGCGCCTCGAGGCCCGCCGGCACCGGCATCAGGCGGTCGAGCGCCTCGTCCGTGAGCTTCGCGGCGTCGGAGAGCGCCGCGGGAAAGGCCGTGCCCTGCGGCCAGAGCTGCTCAATCAAGATCGGCGGGCTCCGTCTTCGCGCTGCCGTCGGCGGCAATTACGATCTTGTCGACGCGCGCCTGCGCCTCGCGCAGCTTCGCCTCGCAGTGACGCTTCAAGAGCGCGCCGCGCTCGTAGGACTGGATCGCCTCGTCGAGCTTGCCGGCGCCGCCCTCGAGACGGCGCACGATCTGCTCGAGCTCGGCGAGCGCCTCCTCAAAGCTCAGCTTGGCGATGTCCTGGGGCACTTTCGATTCGGCCACGTTCCCCTTCCCAAAATTGCGCGCCACTCTATGGGGGAGACCCGGGCCGGGCAAGCGCCGGATCAGGCCGCCATCAGTGCGCGAACATGGGCCGCCGCACTCGCCGCGAGCGCCTGCAGGTCGTAGCCGCCCTCGAGAGCGGAGACGAGACGCCCCCCTCCATGCCGCGCCGCCAAGGCCAGGAGCTGCTCCGTCGCCCAGCGATAATCGTCCTCGACCAGCATGAGCTGGGCTAGCGGGTCGCGACGGTGCGCGTCGAAGCCCGCGGAGATCAGGATCAGCGACGGCTTGAAATCGTCGAGCGCCGGCAGGATCGCGGTCTCGAAGGCGCGGCGGAACTCGGCCGAGCCCGAGCCCGGGCGCAGCGGCGCGTTGACGATGTTGCCGACGCCGCGCTCGCCCACGGCGCCGGTGCCGGGATAGAGCGGGTACTGGTGCGTCGAGGCGTAGAAGAGCGCGGCATCGCGCTCGAACATCGCCTGCGTGCCGTTGCCGTGATGGACGTCGAAATCGACGACGGCGACGCGCTCGAGCCCGTGGATGGCGCGGGCGCGCGCGGCGCCGACGGCGACGTTGTTGAAGAGGCAGAAGCCCATGGCGCGATCGGGCTCGGCGTGATGGCCGGGCGGCCGCACCGCGCAGAAGGCGTTCTTGGCCTCGCCCTTCACCACCGCATCGACCGCGGCGACGACCGCGCCCGCGGCGCGGAGCGCCGCCTCGCCCGAGGCCGGGCAGAGGATGGTGTCGGGATCGACGCCGACATGGCCTTCCTTCGGCACCGCCGCGAGGACGGCCTCGACGAAATCGCGGGGATGGACGCGCGCGATGTCCTCGATCTCCGCGCGCGGCGCCTGCCGCCGCTCCAGCGGCGCGAACTCCTCCGTCTCGAGCGCCGACAGCACCGCGCGCAATCGCGCCGGCGATTCCGGATGGAAATCGCCGGGGTCGTGCTCGATGCAGGCGGGATGCGAGAGCAAAAGAGTCGTCACGGAAACCTCGATGCGCGGCGTGTAGGCCCGCGAGTTTGGCACAACCCTCAGGGGCCGCGCCACCGCGGTATCGCTCGGGCGCAGCGGAGGCTTGCGGCGATGGCGCCGCACCCTGCACTATGCGCCGGCAAAAGCGCTATGAGGGGTGCGCGGTGGCGGGAGGAAAAAGAACATGGCGCCGCGTCGGCGCGGCGCTCGCAGTCGCGGTCGCGCTGACCCTGGGCGGCGCTGCGGCGGCTCCGGCTCCGCCGGTCGCGCTGCGGGCGGGCAAGGCCGACGGGCCTTACTACGGTCTTGCGAAGGCGCTCGTCGCCGCCCTCGGCAGCTTCACGACCGGCGCTCCGCCGGTCGCGCTCGAGGAGAGCCAGGGCTCCGTGCAGAACGTGATCGACGCCGCGGGCGAGCGTGCCCGCGCGCTCTTCACCGCGCCCCCCAACGTGATCAAGGAAGCGCGGCACGGCGACAAGCCCTATGGCAAGAACCCGCGCTATCAGGACATCCGGGTGCTGTTCCCGATCCCTTTTCAGACCATGCATTGGGTCGTGCGCGAGGATAGCGGCGTCAAGACGTTCGGCGATCTCGCCGGGCGCCCCTTCATCCCGGGCACGCGCGGCAGCCTCGGCGAGCGGCAGACGGCGGCGCTCCTGAAGCTCCTGGGGATCGACACCAAGGTCCAGCTCATCGACATCGACAGCAGCGCAGCGCCGGCCGCGCTCAAGAGCAAGCAGGTGATCGGCTTCGCAGCCGCGGGCCCCTACCCTATCCCGGCGCTGCGCACGCTCGCGGGCGAGGTGCCGCTGCGGCTCCTCTCGCTCACCCCGGAGCAGCGGGCGCAACAGCTCGCGAACGACGGCACGACGGTAGCGATGACGATCCCGCACGGGACCTATCCCGGGATCGACGAGGACGTCGTGACGGTGGCGCTCCCGGCGGCGGTCTATACGACGACGCGCCTGAGCTCCACCGATGCCTATCGCATCACCAAGGCCTTCTGGACCGTCCGCGCGATCCTCGCTCGGAGCGATCCCGCCTGGGCCTCGGTGACGCCGGCGCAGCTCTCCGTGCTGGGGACGAAGCTCCATGCGGGAGCTCTGCGCTATTATCGCGAGGCCGGCGTCAAGGTCCCGGCCGAGCTGCGCTGAAGCAAAATCCGTGGTGAGAGCATGGCTGTCGATTTCCTGATCGTGGGCGGCGGGGTCGCGGGAGCCTCGGCGGGGTATTTCCTCGCGGAGCACGGACGGGTCGTCCTCCTGGAGCGCGAGGAGGCGCCGGGCTATCACTCGACGGGCCGCTCGGCCGCGCTCTTCACGGAGACCTACGGCAATGCGGCGATCCGCGCCCTCACGGTCTGCAGCGGCCCCTTCCTGCGCGATCCGCCCGCGGGATTCACCGAGCATCCGCTGCTCACGCCGCGCGGCGCCATGATCGTGGCGCCGCGGGACGCCGGGGAGAGCTACCGCGCGGCGCTCGCGGACGGGCAGCGCTACGTCGCGAGCGTGCGCGGTCTCGCCGTCGAGGAGGCGATGGCGCTCTGCCCGGCGCTGCGGCGCGACTGGCTCGGCTACGCGATCCACGAGCCCGACGCCATGGACATGGACGTGCACGCGATCCATCAGGGATTCCTCCGCGGCCTGCGCGCGCGGGGCGGCGAGATCGTGACCTCGGCCGAAGTCACCGCGCTCGCCCGGCGCGGCACGCTTTGGGAAGCCACGACCTCCGCCGGGCGCTGGGAGGCGCCCGTCGTGATCGATGCCGCCGGCGCCTGGGCCGACGAGGTCGCGCGTCTCGCGGGCGTGCGTCCGGTCGGGCTGGTGCCGAAGCGCCGCACCGCCTTCACCATCGAGCCGCCCGCGCGGCACGATACGAGCCGCTGGCCGATGGTGATCGACATCGAGGAGACGCTCTACTTCAAGCCGGAGTCCGGGCGCCTCCTCGTCTCGCCCGCGGACGAGACGCCGGTCGCGCCCTGCGACGTCCAGCCCGAGGAGCTCGACATCGCCGAGGCGGCCGACCGGCTGCAGGCGAGGACCGACATCGAGGTCCGGCGCATCGTGCGCAAATGGGCGGGCCTGCGCAGCTTCGTTCGCGACAAGACGCCGGTGGTGGGCCCCGCGCCGGGTGCGCCGGGATTTCTCTGGCTCGCGGGGCAGGGCGGCTACGGCATCATGACCTCGCCCGCAATGGGCCGCCTCGTGACCGCGCTCGCGACCGGAAAGCCGGTCCCCGCGGACCTGCTGAAGCTTGGGCTTGCCGCCGCCGATATCCTGCCCGACCGCCTGCTCACGTAGGACTCAGGGCCGGCGCACCAAGGCCAGCGCGAAGGCCAGCAGAAGCACCCAGCCCAGGATCATGAGACTGCCGCCCGCGGGCACGATCGCCGCGACCGCGGCGCCCGCACCGGCGGCGAGGGCGAAGACACCCCCGGAGAAGAGCGTCGTCCCGACGGCGAGGCTGATGGCTGCGGCGCCATGAAGCCGGCGCGGCCTATCGGTGCTGGGTGCAGGAAAGGCTGCCAACGCCACGAGTACCGCCGCATGCGGGAGCGCATAGCGAACGCCGGTCTCGACGAGCATCCGGGCCCCGGCATCTCCCGCCCAGAGATGCTGTGCCACCGCCCCAATTGCGGTGGCTGCCAACCCATTGACGCCGGCAACGATCAGGAGGAAGTGCCGCATGCCGTTTCCATTGAACCAAAGCCCCGTCTGTTGCGTCTTAAGTCTTTAGGGGGTTAGCACGAGGAATCAACTACACCCAGAGTAGCAATATTTCGCGTGCAATTTACCCCTTCTGTCAGTATTCTAACTCCGCGTGTGCAGCCGATGAACATGATGATCAAAAACGGAAAAGGCCTTGACCTAGCCGGCAATGGTCATAGCCGCCCCTTCCTCGAAGAGCGGCTTTCCGACCTGCTGGCGCAGGCGGACCATCTCATGACCGAGCGGCTCTACGCCCAGGCCCGGTGGCACCGCATCGGCGTCATCGAATGGCGCGTGCTGGCGATCCTCTCGCATCAGGACGGCCTCACGATGTCGGAGCTGGCGCAGCGCGTGCTGACCAAGCAGCCGACGCTCACGAAGGCCGTCGACCGTATGGAGCGCGCGGGCCTGGTCCAGCGCCGCACGCCCGACCAGGACCGGCGTCGTACGCTGGTACTCCTCACGGAGCAAGGCCGCCAAACTGCTTCTCCTCTGGTCGCCGAGGCTCGCGCGCAGGAGAGTGCCGTGGTCAACGAGCAGGGCGAGGCAAACGTCCGGCAGCTCAGGATTCTGCTCCGTCAGCTCATCGACCGGATGATCGGCAGCGAGCGGAGCAACGCCGGCCATCCCCCGCGCACGCGGCAGCGGATCGGCGAGCGGCGCGCTCAGAGCTAGCGCCCGCTCAGATCACCGGCGTCGCCGCCTTTTCCGCGAGCTCCTCGACCTCGAAGCCTTGCGCGGCGGGCAGATAGATCACGATGATCGTGCCGCGGCCGGGGATGCTCTGCAGCTCGATGTGGCCGCCCGACTGCTTGATGAAGCCGTAGACCATGCTGAGCCCGAGCCCGCTGCCGCGGCCGACGGGCTTCGTCGTGAAGAACGGCTCGAAGGCGCGGCGTAGCACCTCCTGCGACATCCCGATGCCGGTGTCGCGCACGGCGAGACGAAGATAGTCGCCGGGCGGCGCATCGTCGGACATCGCGTATTCGAAGCAGGCATTGCCGGTCGAGATCGTGAGCGTGCCGCCATTGGGCATGGCGTCGCGCGCGTTGATCGCGAGGTTGAGCAGCGCCGTCTCGAGTTGATGCGGATCGAAATAGCCGAGGCGCAGGTCGTGCGCGAGCTCCGCGCGGACGACGATACTGTCGCCGAGGATGCGGCGCAGCATCGCCGCGGTGTCCGCGGCGATCTCGTTCATGGAGACCACCGTCGGCGTCAGGTGCTGCCGGCGGGAGAAGGCCAGCAGGTGCTGCGTGAGCGTGCCGCCGCGGGAGACCGCGCGCAGGGCCGCGTCGACGAGACGCCGCACCTCCTCGGCTAGCGGATGGCGGCGCATCAGCTCGAGATTGCCGCCGACGATCGCGAGGATGTTGTTGAAGTCGTGCGCGATGCCGCCGGTGAGCTGTCCCACGGCCTCCATCTTCTGCGCGTGACGCAGCGATTCCTCGGCCTCCTCGAGCCGCTGCTCCGCTTCCTTCTGCGCGGTGACGTCGCGGCCCTCCGGGAGCACCATCGCCACGCGGCCGGCATTGTCGCGGACGGGATAGAGCTGGAAGTCGAAGGTGCGGCAGCGTCCGCCGGTGCCCGCGAGCTCCACCTCGAAGCGTGCGGTCTTGCCGCCGGCGGCTTGCGCCACCGCCGAGCGGAAGCGCTCGCCGACCTCGGGATCGCCGCTGCACCAGGCGGTATGCCAGAAGGGCTTGCCCTCCATATCCCCCGCCTTCGCGCCCACGAAATCGAGCGCGGTGCGGTTCGCCTGCAGCACGCGGCCGTCGGGATCGAGGAGGCCGATGAAGAGCGGCGTCCAGTCGAGGATCGCGCCCAGCCGGCGCTCGCGCTCGATCCGCTCGCGCTCGCGCGAGATCACGAAGGAGAGGAGCGCAAAGCCGAGCATCGAGGAGGTGAGCAGCACCGGCCCGCCCTCGCGCACCGTCGCGAGCACGCGATCCCATCCCCTCGGATCCTCCCACGTCATCGGGAGGAGCCAGGCCATCTGGCCGAGGCTGCCGATGAGGCCATAGGCGAGCGGCCAAATGACGCTGCGCTCGGGACGCCGGATCCGCACGAGCGCATAGCCGAGCGCCGCCGAGGTGACGATCAAGCCGAGGCCGACGGGCATGGTCTCGCCGCCGATCCCCGCGCGCACGACCATCGCCATCAGCATCGCGATCACGCCCGCGACCGGCCCCGCGAAGGCCATCGCGCCCATGAGCACGACGACGCGCACGTCGAGAAGCGCGCCGATCCCGAGCCTCACCGCCAAGAGCATGGCGATCGCGGCATTGACCCCGAACCAGATCCCGCTGACGACCTGACGCGCATTCGGCTCCCATCCCGCGAGCCAGCGCTCGAGCGTGGATTGGCCCAGCGCCAGCACGAGCATGACGAGCAAATCCTCGCCGAGAATGCTCAAATGGTCCGGTATGGCACGGCTCCTTAGGGGTCCAGGACAGGGTGGACCTTTAACTTTCATCTACCACTTAGGGCCGCCCTCACGCTACCCCTTCGATCACGGCGCCGTGAAGCCGTGCAAGCGCTTGTCTCGACGGCTGGTTTTGAGGCAACCCGCGTGCTCAACTGCGCCCGCAGCACCGCAATGCCGCACAAGAGGGGCGCCGCGAGGGAATCGTGAGAGAGATTGCGTCATCGGCGGGCGGCCGTGATTGAGCCGAAGCCGAAAGGCCGCATGCCGGTCTGGCTCGAGGCGCTCGGCGTCACCGTGGTGATGCAGATCACGAGCTCGTTCCTCAGCCAATCGATGCCGGTGATCGGGCCGAGCCTCACCTCGGCCGCGGGCGTCTCGCCGGAGGCGATTGGCACGCTCGCCTCGATCATCTCGCTGGGGACGCTCTGGTTCCTCGCGAGCGGCCACGTGCTCCTGCCGCGCTGGGGCGCGGTCGGCGCCCTGCAAGCGGGTGCGCTTCTCGGCGCCGGCGGCGTGCTGCTGGGCTTGAGCGGGTCCTGGATTGCCCTACTCGCGGCTGCCTTGCTGATGGGGGTTGCTTACGGTCCCGCGCCGCCTGCAGGCAGCGACATCCTCATGCGCCACGCGCCGCGCGAGCGCCGCGCGCTCATCTTCTCGATCAAGCAGGCGGGCGCGCCGCTCGGAAGCGCGGCCGCGGGGCTCATCTTGCCGGCGATCGTCGCCGTCTGGGGCTGGCGCTGGGCGCTCGTTGCGACCGCCGCGGTCTCCGCGCTCTCGGCGCTCCTCGTCGAGCCCTGGCGGCGCGGCATCGACCGCGGCCGCGCGCCGCCGGCGGACAATCTGCTGGCGGCGCTCTTCTCGCCGCGCTCGGCGCTCCTTCCCTTCCGCGTCATCGCCTCGCGCCGCGCCTTGCGCTGGCTCGCGGGCACGGGCTTCAGCTTCGCCTGCGTGCAGGGCTGCATCTTCGGCTTCTACGTGACCTACCTCAACACGGCGCTCGATCTGAGCCTCACCGCCGCCGGGACGGCCTTCGCCGTGCTGCAGGCCGTGGGCATGGTCGCGCGCGTCGCCATGGGGTTTCTCGCGGACCGGCTCGGCTCGGGCGTCCGCGCGCTCATTCTCCTGGGCATGGGCTCGTCGCTCGCCTCCTTGATCGCGGCGGCGCTGAGCCTCCGCCTTCCCTGGCCGCTGGTGCTCGCGGGGAGCGCCGTCATCGGCTTCACCGGCGTGAGCTGGAACGGCGTCTTCCTGGCGGAAGTTGCGCGGCTCGCGCCGGAGGGGCGCGTGAGCGAGGTGACGGCGGGGACGACCCTCCTCACCTTCCTCGGCTACGTCGCGGCGCCCGCGGCGATGACGGCGGCGATCCCCGTGCTCGGGGGATACGGGCCCTGCTTCCTCGCGATGGCGGTGCTACCGCTCGTCTCCGTCGCGGTGCTGCTGCGCGTCCGCGCGATGATGGACGCGGGCGAGCGGGAAGCGGTATAGCCGGGGAGGCGGAAAAGGAGATCGCCATGCCGAGCTTCGACATCGTCTCGCGCGTCGACCTCGCGGAGGTCGACAACGCGCTCGCGGGCCTCGGGCGCGAGATCGCCCAGCGCTTCGACTTCAAGGGCAGCAAATCCTCGGTGAAGCGCGAGGAGCTCGTGCTCACGGTGCTCGCGGACGACGCGCTCAAGCTCAAGCAGATGCAGGAGCTCCTGAAGGCGCATCTGACGCGGCGCAAGGTCGATGCGGGCGTGCTCGACTTCGCCGAGCCCGAGAAGGCCGCGGGCGGCGCGCTCCGCCAGACCGTGAAGCTCCGCCAGGGCATCGACCGCGAGCTCGCGAGGAAGCTCGGCCAGCGCATCAAGGACAGCAAGCTCAAGGTCCAGGCGGCGATCCAGGGCGACGAGCTCCGCGTCACCGGCAAGAAGCGCGACGACCTCCAGGCCGCGATGGCGGAAATCCGCGCGCTGAAGACCGAGCAGCCGCTGCAATTCGTGAATTTCCGGGAGTAGCGGCGATGAGGGCGCGGCGATTGACGCCCATCCTCCTTGATCGCCGCCCCCGAAGCCGCTAGAAGGAGCCCCTTGCTCCGGGTCCCCATCGTCTAGAGGCCCAGGACGGCGCCCTCTCACGGCGCAAACCGGGGTTCGAATCCCCGTGGGGACGCCAAGGCCACTCAGCCCTTATATTTCAACGGGTTGCAGGAACCGCCCTGCCATGCCCCTGACACCTATCCCTGACAGCCAGAGCCGCTCGGGCCGCGACCGTCCATGAACGATGCCGCGCACGTTCACGGGCTCGGCGGTGCCTGATGTGATCGCCAAGAACGGCAGCGTGCGATTGGCAGCTTGCATGGGCGGCCCTGGTGCTTGATGCACATCAAGGTCCGTGCCGTCCATGCGCGTAGGGTGCTCCCGTGACTCTCCTAGGAGCACCGCCATGGTAATCCACTACGACAGACGTTCGGAGTTGATTGCGCTCTACCGCCGTTACGTTGCGGAGGGCATGCCCACCGACTTAGCGCTGTTCTACGTGTTCGAGGAAGCCAAGACCCCGTTCACGCTGGCGGAACTCGAGCACGACGCCGTCCTCACGCACGAGGCAGATGAGACTAGCGACGTCCAGTAGACCATCAGCACCGCTGACCTGAGCCCCTAGAACTCCTCCGGATTTGAGTAGAGTCCGTCCACCTGTGGGAGGCGGACGATGCGGCCGTCGAGGCTCAACGAGGAACAGATCATCGCGGTCCTGCGCGTGCAGGAGACCGGCGCTGCGGCCGGTCTCGTCGGCCACACCTTCTAGGAGGCACCCCCCCCCCGCCGGCGCAGGGACGAGCGGCAGGATCGAGCCCGCTCCGCGCCGGCGCTTGTCGCGGCCATACCCGCCATCTAGTCTCTGCTCCGCCGACTTCCGACCTCTTCCTCCGGAGCCAAGGCCGTGCGCATCGCCGTCGTGACGCCCTACTGGGAGGAAAGCCGGGAGGTCCTGGAGCGCTGCATCGCCTCGGTGCGCGCGCAGGCGGTTCCGGTGGATCAGATCCTCGTCGCCGACGGCAATCCTCAATCCTGGGTCGAGGACGAGCCCAACGTCGCTCACGCGATCCTGCGCAAGCGCAGCGCGGATTACGGCGATACGCCGCGCACGATCGGGCTCATCATGGCCATCCGCTCCCAATACGACATCGTGCAATTCCTGGATGCCGACAATCTCCTGACGCCCGACCACTTCGAGGTGACGCTGAGGCATTTTAGCGGCCGCGCCGAGAAGGATTATCCCGACCTCGTCGTGGCGCGCCGCCGGATGCTGCGGCCCGACGGCACCCCCATAGCCGTGGAGATTCCCGAGGAGGATGCCCGCCACCACGTCGACACCAGCTGCTACATTTTCTACCGCACGGCCTTCCGCGTCGCGATCAGGTGGAGCCTGATCCCGCGCCAGATCAGCTTCATGGACGACCGGGTGTTCTTCGCAATCCTCACCCGTAAGCATCCCGAGCTCAGGATGGTCTTCAACGAGGCCAAGACCGTCGGCTATACTTGCCTTTGGGAATCGGTCTATCGCATGGCCGGCGAGGAGCCGCCCCCGAACTGCAAGAACCTCGAAGCGAATTTCAGGGCCGCGCAGCAGTGGTGGCGCGGCCTCGACGCCCACAGCAAGCAGGTCATCGAGCGCGCGCTCGGCCTGCCTCTGTTGCTGCCGGAGGACGTTGCCGTGCGCCGTTTTTAGATCGCGAGGACACACCGTCACTGGAGCCTGCGATGCGAGACCCACCGCGCTTCCTCTTCGTGCACGTCAACAAGCGCTGCAACCTCAAGTGCCAGCACTGCAATTTCTGGCAGCTCGACGACGATGACAAGCCGAACTACCTGAGCTGGGAGCGCAAGCGCGACATCATCCGCGAATTCGCGGCCATGAGCCCCGCGGGATCCGTCGTCACCTGCGGCGGCGAGAGCATGCTCGACCTCGAGGACTATTTCGACATCTCCAGCGAGTGCAAGAGGCTGGGGCTCAAGAACCTCTCCGTCATCAACGGGACCCGCGTGCGCGATGAGGCGCTCGCGGACCGCATGATCGATGAGGGGCCGAAGGAGATCTCGGTGTCGCTGAACAGCCATCGCGCGGCGCTCCACGACGAGACCCGCGGCGTCCAGGGCTCCTTCGACAAGGCCGTGCGCGCGCTGCGGCTCCTCCTCGACGCCCGCCGCCGCAATCCCGGGCGCGGCACACGGATCTACGTCATGGGGCTGATCTTCGACGAGAATTTCCGCGAGCTCGATCCCTTCTACGACTTCGTGCTGAACCAAGTGGGAGCCGACAAGCTCAAGCTCAACTTCCTGCAGCCGACCTTCGGGGCGCCCACGGGCGCGGACCGCTTCTTCGCGCGGCATTGCCGCATCGATCCCGACGAGCTGCTTCGCGTCATCGAGCATTGCGAGCGGAAGTATCGGCTCAATTTCAATCCGCGCTGGAAACGGCAGGTCCGAGTCTATTTCCGCTCGCTCGCCCTCAGCGGCGAGACGCATCGCGGCTGGGACGCGCGCACCGGAACCGCCGAGCACATCTGCAATACCTACGAGCGCAACGTCATGGTCGACCACTACGGGATCGCTCGGCTCTGCTTCTCGAGCGCGTTCCCGGGCATGATGCTCCGCGAGCACGGCGACCTCCGGCGCTTTTGGGAGGGCACAGATCTCGTTCGCGAGCACATGCGCCAATGCAACCGCTATTGCGGGATCAGCCACAGCGTGCGCAGCGCGAGCAGCACGCTCAGGCTCGACAATCCCGCCGCCGCCTATGTCTGAGCGGAAGCCCGCCAGACCCGTCCCACCGCCCGCAGAGGTCGTAGCGGCGGATCGCGATGCCGCGCCCGCGGCCAGGCCGGCGCGGCGCCTCGGCGCATTTGCGGCGGCGGCGCTGCTGCTGCTCTCGCTCGCGGGATGCGACAACAAGGTCTCCGCGGACGGCAACGCCGGCGGCAATGGCGCCCGCGGTCACGTCAAGCTGGGCCTGCCCTTCTAGGGCGCGTACTCATTAATTCCGTTGCGCACAAATGTCCGTTTTCAGGTGCATTCGGACTCAACTCAGACACGGTCCAACGTCGCAAAAGTGCCATTTGGCGACATTCGCCCATCCGCCCGCTGCGCGGATGAACCCTAAGCCCCACTCGATCCACTGTGTTCCGTGTCAATGCGATTCCTCGTTCGCGTGCGCTCGCACCTGCGCGGGACTGGCTCGATTGGCGTCGCATTAGCCCCTTCGGCGCGGAAGCGGCAAGATCATGGACACGCGCTCGCGATAGCGAGCGTAGGCGTCGCCATGGAAGGAGATGAGGTCGCGCTCCTCCAGCATCATTCCGATAAAGATGTAGCCGGTCGTGGCGATCGCGAACAGCAAGTGGCCGACCGTCATGGTCGGCGTCGACCAGAACGCCAGCAGAAAGCCGAAATAGATCGGATGACGGACAAATTTGTAGAACAGCGGTGTGCGGAAGCTCGGATGCTCGAATTTTTGCCCCCGCCAGTTCGCATACACCTGATACAATCCGAAAAGTTCGAAGTGGCTTATCAGAAACGTGCTTATCAACACGACGACCCAGCCAATCCAAAAGATCGCCTGCAAAATCCCGATACCCATGGGATTGCTCACCGACCAGATGATGCCGGTAATGGGTCGCCACTGCCAGAAGAGCAGAACGAGCGCGCCGGCCGACAGCAAAACATAGGTGCTGCGCTCCACGGCGCGCGGAACATATTGGGTCCACCAGCGCTTGAAACCTTGCCGCGCCATCACGCTGTGCTGTATCGCAAACACGCCAAGCAGAAGGACATTCACTACCAAGGCTTCGCCCAGCGGGCCCGCGGCCCCGCTGTCGATGGATTTGGGCACGATGGCATTTCCGACAAAGCCGATGGCGTAAAGGAACGTCAGAAAGAACACGACGTAGCAGACGCCTCCGTAGATTAGGCCGATCATCTCGCTCTCCTTTTTTCGAGGCCGATGCGAATTTCGATCGCGGTTTGGCGTTCGGTCCGCACCGCTTGCAAATCAGATGACAGCTGCTTCTGCTTTCGGCCGGTGTTCGACCGCCGCGTCCGCAGGCGCAAGCACAGCAGGGGCACTTTCAAGCCGCGCTGGACTTGATCCATGGGCGATTGCATCGAAACCTCCGATCTCATAGCGCTCGCCGCTGCTAATCGAGCGGAACTCGGGTGAAGCGCGAGTGCTATTCGACGCGCAATCCCGCCGCCTTCCACTCGGGATAGCCGTCTTCCAGGCGTCGCGCCCTGTATCCGCGGCTGCGCAGTAACGCCACCGCCTCGAACGCAAGAACGCAATAGGGTCCGCGGCAATAGGCGATGACTTCGCGGTTCTTCGGAATCTCGCGCAGTCGCCGCGAGAGCTTGCGAAGCGGAATATTGGCCGCTTTGGGCAGATGTCCGGCCGCGTATTCGTCTTCTGGCCGGACGTCGAGAACGGTCACGAGACCGTCCTTCAAGCGTTGAACCAGCTCCCGGCGCGAAACCGGTTCGAGGGCATCGCGCTCGCGAAAATATCCGCCGATGACCTCGCGCACTTCTGCCAGGTTGCGCTCGGCCACGCGCCGCAGCGCCGCGATCAAGTCGATGACGCTCGTATCGCTCAGCCGATAGAGGACATGTTTGCCTGCCCGCCGCGACGCTAGTAGACCCGCCCCTCGCATCAGCCGGAGATGCTGGGACGCGTTGGCTACCGAGAGACCGACGCGTTCGGCAACAGCCTCGACGCTGCGCTCGCATTGCGCCAATTGCTCGACAATCTCCTGCCGGTGCGCGTGACCGAGGGCCTTTGCGACCTCGGCAAATCCGGCAAACAGCGCGCGCTTGGGAGTTCCGCTTGACATGGCCCGCATTAGAAAGAATCATTCAACAGAATTGTTGAATATCTCGGGCCTGTCAAGCGCCGCCTCAGATGGCGGAATCTCCGGGGTCCGAAGCGGGTTGCCGACAACCCGGGAGCGCACCATGGAAAGCGAGAAAGTGCGGATCGATGCGCAGGCTGCAGGTGTCGCTGCTCACAATCTCGTGCAAAAAATATTTCTCCTTCTCGTCGAGCGGGGCGCGCTGAGTGCCGAGGACGCCCTGCTCATCCTGCGTGATTCGATCGAGACCCAACAAGGCATCATGGACGCCGAATGGGCGCCGGTGAACGAGGCGCGGCGATGCTGCTGACGCGCTTTTCCGAGGCCGTGCGGCGGCAACATGGAAATAGCCCGATGAGAGTGCGCCCTCGCGGCAAATAGGGCACGCCAGGGTCGGGTTCACGGGGGTTCCGGCATCTATGGATTGCCGGGGAAGGTGACGATGTCGGCTGGATCGTCCGCGCCCGCTCCATCCACAATCAATCTGGGCATCCGCGCCAACCTGGGTCAGTTTCTGCTGCTGATCCTTTTGAATGCGTTCGTCGGCGGCATGGTCGGGCTGGAACGCACGGTGGTGCCACTGATCGGCTCGGAGACCTTTCACCTCGCCTCCGCCAGCATCATCACCGGCTTCATTGTCAGCTTCGGCGTCGTAAAGGGACTGACCAACCTGATCTCCGGCCAATTGGCGGAGGCGTGGGGCCGCAAGCACACGCTCGTATTGGGCTGGGCGGTCGGGCTGCCGGTCCCGTTCATGATCATGTGGGCGCCGAGTTGGGGCTGGGTCATCGCCGCCAACGCGCTGCTCGGTATCAACCAGGGGCTCGCCTGGTCGATGACCGTCCTGATGAAGATCGACCTCGTCGGGCCGAAATCTCGCGGTCTCGCCATAGGGCTCAACGAATTCGCCGGCTACGCCGCCGTCGGCCTCACCGCCTTTCTAACCGGCTGGATCGCCGCGGGCTACGGCCTGCGCCCAGCCCCGTTCTATCTTGGCGCCGCTTACGCCGCCCTCGGCTTCGGGTTGTCGGCTCTGGTGGTGCGCGACACGGGTGAGCATGTCCGTCACGAGGTCCGTGCCCACGGCCACGGCGCTGCGGAGGCTTTGAGATTCTGGGGCGTATTCCGCATCACCAGCTTCGGCGACCGGCGGTTGTTCGCGGCCTGCCAGGCCGGTTTCGTGAATAACCTTAAAGACGGCATGGTCTGGGGACTGTTCCCGTTGTTCTTCCTCGCCTATGGCCTCGATGTCGAACGCATCGGCGTGCTGAAGGCGGTCTACCCCGCTTGCTGGGGCATCCTGCAAATCATCACGGGACCGTTGAGCGACAGGATAGGACGGCGCGGATTAGTCGCATGGGGGCTCTGGCTGCAAGCCGCGGCGTTGGCGATGACCTCACTTACCAGCTCTTTCGCCTGGTGGCTCGCCGCAAGCGCGTTGCTCGGCCTCGGTACCGCAATGGTTTATCCCACCCTGATCGCGGCGATCTCGGATGCATCGCATCCGACGATGCGGGCGCGGGTGCTCAGCGTCTATCGCTTCTGGCGCGACATCGGATATGCGGCGGGCGCATTCACCTCCGGCCTGATCGCAGACGTCTTTGGATTCGAAACGGCGATCCTAGTGATTGCGGTAGCGACGTTTGCGTCAGGTGCTGCTGCCAATGCGTTGATGCGAGATCGGCGACCGTCACGTGATGCTTAGCTCAAAATGGCAAGGACGATCCGACAGCTGGCGACACAGCGTTCAGCAATCCCATCGAGCTACACGCCCAGGTCGCGTGTAGCCATCAGCAAGAGGCCGCTCGAGGTCGCGGTCAATCGCGTCGCTTCTGCCAAATTCACCAAATGTCCGTTTTGCGGGTGCTTTCGGAAATACAGGTTCGTGGTTGATCGCGTCACGTCAAGCATGATTCAAGGCCCCAAACAGGAGCCTCCAATCATGCGGTACGAACTGAGCGATGTTGAATGGGGCATTATCGCCCCAATGCTTCCGCACAAGCCGCGCGGCGTTCCCCGTGTGGACGACCGCCGCGTCCTAAACGGCATCTTCTGGACGTTGCGGTCCGGTGCGCCGTGGCGCGACCTGCCGAGCAGCTTCGGTCCATACACCACCTGCTACAATCGCTTCGTTCGCTGGCGGCGGGCGGGCATCTGGAGCCGGATGATGGAGGCGCTTGCAGGCACCCACGATGCAGCCGTTCAAATGATCGACACATCGATTATCCGCGTGCATCAGCACGGGGCCCGCATCATTCGGAACAGAAGACGGTCAATGGGCCGGTCGCGCGGTGGGTTAACCAGCAAGATTCATGCGGTCGTCGATACCAACGGGCTTCCGGTGCGGCTGGCTCTGACAGCCGGTGAGGCGCACGACAATCGACTTGCCGGCAACCTTCTCTCTCGCCTGAAGCCGGGAACGATGCTGCTCGCTGACCGTGGCTATGATGCTGACTGGATCAGAGCGCTCGCGGCCAAGCGGGGCGCTTGGGCCAACATCCCGCCGAGAAGCAATCGCAACGAGCCGATCTGCTTCAGCCCGCTTCTCTACCGGGCGCGCAACATGGTGGAACGGTTCTTCAATAAGATCAAACAGTGTCGTCGGGTCGCAACGCGCTACGACAAACTCGCCGCCAACTACCTGGCCTTCATTCAGCTCGCCTCAATACGGCTGTGGCTTCGCGTTAATGAGTCCACGCCCTAGTTCCCTCCACCTGAGCGCGGCGGAGCCGCCGAAGACCGGCGGCTCCCCTCGCCCTCGAGCGCGGAGATCAGCGCCCGACCAACGCGCCCGGTCCCTGCACCGTGATCTCGATGCGGCGGTTTGCGGCCCGCCCTTCGGGCGTGTCGTTCGACGCGGCAGGGTGCGTCTCGCCGAAGCCCTTCGCCGAGATGATGTTCTGATTGATCCCTTGCGCGATCAGGAAGTTCGCGACGGTCGCGGCGCGGCGCGTCGAGAGCACGAGATTGTCGGGAACGCCTTGCGCCACAAGCTGCGGCCCGATCGCGGTGTTGTCGGTGTAGCCGTAGACCACGATCTTCACGTTCTGGAACTGCTTGAGGCGCGGCACCATGTTGTTCGCGAGCTCGGCCTGGCCGGCGGCGCTCAGCTGAAAGCCGCCCGGCGGGAAGAGCAGGTCGCCGGCCTCGACGAAGGTCTGCTGCGCCTGCGATTCCGAGAGCTGCTGCTTGAGCTGCTGGTTCTCGGCGACGACCTTGTCGTAGTCGGACTTCCACACGCAGGACGAAAGCCCCAGCGCGAGGACGGAGACCGCGACCGCTGCGGCCGTGCGGCTTCTCGAAGAAAGCGATTTCGCTGGCATGGTCCTTTACCTCCCGAGAGGAATTGTCACGAAGCTGAAACGGCTTGCGCCGGATACCTCCGCATGCATCGCGTGCGCGGCAGCCGGCGCAAGAGTGCCGATTTTCTCTACGCCATGGCCGCGGCAAGGCCCATACGGTGGAATCCCGGAAATCGAAACGTTCGGTAGTGAGAGCAGACGCGGGAAAGCTGTACCGCCGGTATGCCGCCGCCTTGCCGCATTCCCACCGGCGCGTTAGAGTTTCTTGCATAAGAAATGGGGGGCGGAATCATGCATCGAGCTCTGGTGGTCGCGGCCGCATCTGCATTCCTCGCGCTTTCGGCGAGCGCGCATGCGCGCGAGGTCTCCTACGGCGTCACCGGCTATTGGAAGACCTACGCCTACATCAAGGACGACGGGAGCTTCGGCCATTGCGGCATGGAGACGCAGAGCCGCACCGGACGCGAGACGCTCACGCTCACGGTGAGTGCGACGGGTTACGTGCTCTCGCTCTGGAACCCCGATTGGAGCTTGCCCGTGGGGCAGAGCTACGGCGTCGAGGTGACGGTCGACAGCGCGCGCTGGACCGGCCGCGCGAAAGTCTTCGACATCCACGGCATCATCACGAACTTCCCCTGGGATTCCGACTTCGGCCGTCCCTTCGCCCAGGGCTCGCAAATGACCATGCGCTTCTCGAGCGGCAGGACCTGGCGCGTCAGTCTCGTCGGAACCAACGCCGCGATGCACCGCGTCGCGGAGTGCCTCCGGGATCACCAGGTCAACGGAAACCCGTTCCAGTGACCGAGCCCCGCTAGCGGGCGCGGGCGGTCGCGAGAAATCGCCGCAAATTCCCAACGAATCTCGGGGAAACGCGCTTTACCGGAAGTCCTCGCTCATGCGAGCCTCGGCTTTGATCGCGCGAGGAGGCCCGTCCCACCGGCGCAGCCCGATCGCGCGGCTCGAGATCTCAGCGGAGTGCGCGCGAGCGATGGCCGTAGCGAAGAAAAGAGCGACCTTGGCGTCGGAACTCCTGGCCGCGAAGCCCGCGGGGCTGGTCGACGAGCCCGGCGCGCGGCAGACGCGGCGCGGCACGCCCAAGCGGCCGGTGCTGCTCGACGTGAAGGGCGAGGCCGAGCCAAAGCAGAGCCAGGCGCCCGACCCGGAGGCGCAGGCGGTGGTGCTTCGCAGCGCGCTCGCGAAAGGCGGCGGTCTCTTCTCGCGCAAGGGCACTGCGAGCGCCGCGACGTTCAAGCCCTGGTATTGGACCTACGATGGCGACAAGGCGGCGGCTCCGCCCGCGGGTCCCGTGGTGGCTCTGCTCGCGCCACCGGCGGCGTCCCCGCCTCAGATAGCGCCGCTCTTCGAGGCCTTCGCCGACCCTCAGCAGCCGATCTTCCCCTTCGAGGTTCCGCCGGCGCCGCCGGAGCCGCCGGCCGGGGTCGTGGAGATACTGCCGCCGGCGGCGAGCGTTCCCGTCGTCGAGGACGCGCAGGCGCGGGAGGCGCGGCGCCACCGCACGGCTTTCGCGGAGCAGCTCTCCGCGATCATCGAGGGCATCCTCGCCTCGCGCGAGTTCGCCGCTCTCGTGGGCCTGCGCTCGAGCTACACGCGCGGAGAGCGCGAGGCCCTTGCGGGGCCGGCGGGCCTGCTGCCCGCGCCGAATGCCGAGATCACGCACGCCTCGCTCAGGGCCGAGCTCGCGCAAGCACGGCCCGCGTCCGAGCCCGAAGAGCCGGCGCGCCCCTGGATCGATCGCGTCTTCCTCATCGGAGGCGCGCTCATGGTCATCGTGACGGGCTTCTTCGTCGTCGCCATCTGAAGCGCCGGAGCTAATCGAGGATCGCGACCGCGCGCGTCCAGCCCGCGGAGGCGCCGCGGATCTTGACGGGAAAGCAGCTCACGACGAAGCCGTCCGCCGGCAGCGCCTCGAGATTGTGCAGCTTCTCGAGGTGGCAGTAGCCGATCTCGCGGCCGGCCTTGTGGCCCTCCCAGATCACGCTCGCATCGCCGGTCGCGCGGTACTTCTCCTTGGTGTGCACGAAGGGCGCGTCCCAGCTCCAGGCATCGGTGCCGGTGAGGCGGACGCCGCGCTCCAGCAGGTAGAGCGTCGCCTCGCGCCCCATGCCGCAGCCGGCGGCGACGTAATCGGGTTTGCCGTAGGCGGAGCCCGCGCGCGTGTTGACGAGCACGATCTCCAGCGGCTTCAGGCGATGGCCGATGCGCGCGAGCTCGGCCTCGACGTCCGCGGCGGTGACGACGTAGCCGTCCGCGAAGCGCCGGAAGTCGAGCTTGACGCCGGGCTGCAGGCACCAGTCGAGCGACACCTCGTCGATCGCGATCGCGCGCTCGCCGCGGTTCATCGTGGAATGGAAATGGTAGGGGGCGTCGAGATGCGTCCCGTTGTGGGTCATGAGGCGGATCCACTCGATCGCCCATCCCTCGCCTTCCGGCAGGTCCTTCTCCGCAAGGCCCGGGAAGAATTTCACGACATCGGCGGCCGTGCTCTTGTGCGTGAGGTATTCGATCCGCGGCCCGTAACCCGGGGGATCGGAGATCACGTCGTTCTCGAGATACATCGAGATGTCGATGAGCCTGCGCGCCATGGTCTTCTCCCGTCTCGTGCACCGCGAGGGAGGCTACAGCCGCCGCGCGGGTGCGACAATGCGCGGAGCGCCGCCGGTTAACGGTCCCTTAACCCTGAACTGCGCACACCACTGCCGATGTCCCAGCTTCCGTCTCTCACGCTCGATGCCGAGCTTCCCCTCGGCGCCGACCCCCGGGTCGTCGAGCTCCATCGCTACTGGCTCGGGATTCGCCCGGCGCCGGACAGGCTCCCGGGCCGCCGGCATTTCGACCCGGTCGCGATCCCGCAGCTGCTGCGGTGGCTCTGGCTCGTCGACGTCGTGCGCGATCCCCTGCGCTTCCGCTACCGGCTGGTGGGCTCCGAGCACGTCGCGGCCTTCGGACGCGATCTCACCGGCGAATGGCTCGACGAGGCGCACCCGGCCTTCTTGGACTCCTCCGCCCATCCCGCCTTCTCGGCAGCGGCGGGCGGCGCCGCGATCTCGCACTATCGGGGACCGCCGGTCTATTTCGTGCGCAAGGATTTCCTCTCGATCGAGCGTCTGATCCTGCCGCTCGCGCGAGACGGCCGGCTCCCGGACATCCTCTTGGGTATCACCGTCTTCACGCGCCGCGCGAGCGCCTGAGGGCGTTAGGGCCGCGCCTCCAGCACCAGGTTGAACGGCGTCTCCGTCGCGCGCCGGAAGCGGCCGAAGCCGCCTTTGGTGACGACGTCCTTGAGACGCGCCTCGCCCGCTTGCGCGCCGAGGCCGAGCCCGACCTCCTGGCTCAGCGAGGCCGGCGTGCAGATCATGGTGGAGGCCGCGTAGTAGAGGCGGCCGACGGGATTGAGGTTCTCGTGCAGGTGATCGTGCGCGAAGGGCTCGACGATCATCCAGGTGCCGTCGGCGGCGAGGCTCTCGCGCACGTGGCGCGCGGCGCCCACGGGATCGCCCATGTCGTGGAGACAGTCGAAGAAGGTCACGAGCCCGTAGCCGCGGCCCGGATATTCCTTCGCGGTCGCGACCTCGAAGCGGCAGCAGTCGGCGACGCCCGCGGCCTCCGCGGCCTCGCGCGCGCGCTCGATCGAGGGCACGTGATAGTCGAAGCCCACGAAGCGCGAGTTCGGGAAAGCCTCCGCCATCAGCACGGTCGAGGCGCCGTGGCCGCAACCGACATCCGCGACCTCCGCGCCGCGCTCGAGCCTCGCCACGACGCCCTCGAGCGCCGGCAGCCACTCCCTGACGAGGTGCTGGTTGTAGCCGGAGCGGAAGAACCGCTCGGTGCCACGGAAGAGGCAGACGTCGTGCTCGTGCCAGCCCACACCCTTCCCGCTCCGGAACGCCTCCGTGATCTTGGGCTCGTCGCGCAGCGTGGCCGCGATCACGTCGTAGGCGCCCGCGAGAAACACGGGCCCGCCCTCGTCGGCGAAGACCGCCGCCTGCTCCGGCGAGAGCGAGTAGCGCCCGCTCTTGGCATCGTATTGCGCGTATCCCGCCGCCGCCTGCGCGGCGAGCCATTCGCGCACGTAGCGCTCGGCCGTTCCGGTGCGCTTGGCGAGCTCCGCGGAAGTCACGGCCCCTGCCGCGGCCATCGCCTTGTAGAGGCCGAGCCGGTCGCCGATGAGGACGAGGGCCGCACCCATCGCCGCCCCCATGTCGCCGAGCATCTTGCCCATGAATTGGTGCAGCTTCTCCGGATCGATTGCGGTCATGTCGGTTCTCCCCTGATGGATCGCCACATACTTAGGATCGCAGAATATCCGGGCGATGTGGACTCCCGGCGTGCCCGCGCTATGCTCTCGACCGCCCCTGAAGGAGGGCCCCGATGCCGAAGCTGCTGTCGTCCGCGGCCGTCGAGCAATACCGGCGCGACGGCTTCTATTTTCCGGTGCGAGTCATGCCGGCCGCCGAGGCGCGCGCTTACCGCGACCGGCTCGAGGCGCACGAGCGCAAGCAGGGCGGTCCCTTGCAGAGCAACATGCGCCACAAGGTGCATCTGCTCTTCCGCTGGGCGAACGAGCTGGTGCGTCATCCCAAGATCCTGGACGCGGTCGAGGACCTCATCGGCCCGGACATCCTCTGCTGGACCACGAATTTCTTCATCAAGGAGGCGCACAACCCCGCCTTCGTCTCCTGGCACCAGGATGCCACATATTGGGGCCTCGATCCCGACGACGTCGTGACGGCGTGGCTCGCGCTCTCCGACGCGCCCATCGACAGCGGCGCGATGAAGTTCCTGCCGCGAAGCCATCGCGGCCGCCAGCTCGCCCATGTCGACACGTTTCATCCCGACAATCTCCTGAGCCGCGGCCAAGAGATCGAGGTCGCGGTCGACGACCGCGACGGCGTCTTCGTGCCGCTCGAGGCGGGCGAGATGTCGCTCCACCACGTGAAGCTCGTGCACGGCTCCGGGCCCAATCGCACCGGCGACCGCCGCATCGGCCTCGCCATCCGCTACATCCCGCCCTATGTGCGCCAGCTCAAGGTGCGGGACTCCGCGATGCTCGTGCGCGGCGTCGACCGCTTCGGCCATTACGATCCCGAGCCCGAGCCCGCGGCCGATCTCGATACGGCCGCGCTTGCCGCTCACGCCGACGCCGTCGGCCGCCAGGTCAAGGCGCTCTATTCCGGCACCGACAAGCAGGCGTTCCGGAGCTGATCCCGGCGATACCGAAGGACCTTTCCATGCACCCTTCGCCGCAAAGCCTCGCCACGGCGGTTCTCGCCGTCCATCTCGGCATCGTCGCCTTCAACGTCGGTGGGCTCGTCGTCGTTCCCCTCGGCAAGTGGGCGGGCTGGCGATTCGTCGGCGGCTTCTGGTGGCGGCTTGCGCATCTGGGGTCGCTTGCGGTCGTGGCGCTGCAATCGATCCTGGGACAGGCCTGCTTCCTCACGCTCTGGCAGGCGAGCCTCGAGGCGCGCGCGGATGCAGGCGATCCGCCACCGCTCATCGCGACCTGGATCAACGGGCTCCTCTTTTGGCCGCTGCCGCTCTGGATCTTCGCGACGGCCTACGTCGCGGTCTTCGTCTACACGCTGCTGCTGTGGCGCTGGGTCCCGCCGCGCAGGCCCGGGTGGCCCCGCGCTATTTCTTGACCCGCCTCGCCTCTTGAACCTGCAGATTGCAGAGGGCGAGGCGCAGCAATGGCGTCGCCACACCCCTCGCCTCGCCGCGGCGGGCCATGTCGCCGATGACGTGGTCGCCCTCGGTCGGACCGCCCTGCTCCATGTCGCGGCGCATGGAGGCCGTGAAGTTGGAGCCGCGCTCCGTCAGCATCTTGCGCATGCGCTGCTGGGTGTCGGCGGAGATGGCGTGACCCTCGGCCGCCGCCACCGCCTCGCTCTCCCCGAGCATCGCGAGCATGGCGCGCTCACCCTCCGGCGCCGCCATCATCTCGCCGATCGTCGCGCGGGTGAGCGTGCTCATGGCCGCGAGCGTCGCCAGCAGCACGAATTTCTCCCACAGGTCCTCGACGATGCGCGTGGAGAGCACGGTCTTGAACTTGCCCTTCTGCAGCTCCGTCGCGACCGCCTCGGCGCGCGCCGAGCGCGTCCCGTCGAGCTCGCCGAAGACGATGGTGGCGAGCGGACTGACGTGCTGCACCTCTCCCGCCGGCGTCAGCGTCGCGCCGATTTGGCAGCTGCCGCCGAGCACGCGCTCGCGGCCGAAGCGGGCGACGAGCGTCTCGATGTGGACGAGGCCGTTGAGGAGCGGCAGCACCGCGCTCTTGGGGCCCATCGCGGGCGAGATCGAGGCCATGGCGGCGTCGAGGTCGTAGGCCTTGCAGGTCAGGAGCACGAGATCGTAGGGGCTGCGGATTTCCTCCGCGAGTACCGTAGCGGGCTTGACGGCGGCGTCGCCGACCGGGCTCTTCACGACGAGGCCGCGCTCGGCGAGGAGCTTCCGCCGCTGCGGCCGCACCAGGAAGGTCACGTCCGCGCCCGCCTCGGCGAGCCGCGCGCCGAAATACCCGCCGATCGCGCCCGCGCCCAGCACCAAGACCCGCATGTCCGCCCCCGTTAGATCGATCCGGTGGCCGGGATCATAGCGGCGCAGCCCGAGCCCCGCGATCCCCAGAATTGCGCTACCGCTAAGAGCAAAAATCATGGCATGAGAGGGGCGTTGGAAGCCGCAGGGACAGCACCTAGCCATGGACGCAGAGCGCACCTCAACTCCGGATACGCGCGAGACCACCGCCGCCGAGCTCTTCTTGCGCGCGCTCCACGAGCACGGCATCGACTTCTTCTTCGCCAATCCCGGCACCGACTTCCCGCCGGTGATCGAGGCCTTCGCGCGCGCGCAGAAGTCGGGCGCGCCCGTGCCGCGGCCGATGGTGATCCCGCACGAGAACACCGCGGTCTCGATGGCGCACGGCGTCTACATGCTGACGGGCCGCCCGCAGGCGGTCATGGTGCACGTGAGCGTCGGCACCGGAAACACGCTCAACACCCTCATCAACGCGAGCCGCGATCACATCCCGATGCTGCTGCTCGCGGGGCGCACGCCGCTCACGGAGGGCCGCGCGCACGGCGCGCGCAACCGGCACATCCACTGGGCGCAGGAGATGTTCGACCAGGCCGCGCTGGTGCGCGAGCTCGTGAAATGGGAATACGAGCTGCGCACTCCCGAGCAGGCCGCCGATGCGGTCGCGCGCGCGATGGAATTGATGATGGCCTCGCCCCGAGGCCCCGCCTATCTGATGCTGCCGCGCGAGGTGATCGGCGGAACGGTGAGGCTCGGCAATGCGCCTCTCGCCCGGCGCGCGGTCCCCGCGGCGCCCCATCCCGACCCGGCCGCCATCGAGACGCTCGCGCGCGCGATCCTCGCGGCGGAGCGTCCGCTGGTCATCGCCTCCAACAGCGGCGAGCGCGCCGCCGCGGTCACGGCGCTCGCCCGTCTCGCGGAGCGCGCGGCTTTGCCGGTCGTCGAGCAGAACATTCGCTTCCTGTGCCTGCCCTCGAGCCACGCGATGCACCAGGGGCACCAGCCGGGCCCGCTCCTCAAGGACGCCGATCTCGTGCTCGTCCTCGAGGCGGACGTGCCGTGGATTCCCGCGCAGGAGAGCCCGCCCGAGGAATGCCGCGTCGCGCATATCGGCCCCGATCCCAGCTTCGCGCGCTATCCCATGCGGAGCTACCGCAGCGATTTCGCGATCGCCGGCGACACCGCGACGATCCTCTCGGCCCTCGACGAAAAGCTCGCGGCGCTCATCCCCGCCGGTGACACGCGGATCGCCGCGCGCCGCGAGCGTCTCGCCCGGCGTCACCGCGAGCTCCGCGAGAAATGGGCCGCCGACGGCGCCGCCGCGGGGAGGGCCGAGGCGATTACGCCGGCATGGCTGAGCCGCTGCCTCAGCGCGGCGATCGGTGAGGACGCGATCGTCGTCAACGAGTACCCGCTGCAGCTCGAGCATTGCCCGCGCGAGCGGCCCGGCACCTATTTCGGCTTGAGCCCCGCGGGCGGGCTCGGCTGGGGCTTCGGCGCGGCGCTCGGCGCGAAGCTCGCGGCGCCGGACCGCCTGGTCGTCGCGACGCTCGGCGACGGCGCCTACATGTTCGCGAACCCCACCGCCTGCCACTGGACCGCCGCCAAATACGATCTCCCGATCCTCACGGTGGTCTTCAACAACGAGCGATACGGCGCGGTGCGGCGCGCGACGCTCTCGATGTACGGCGAGGGGAGTGCCGCCGAGGACGACGGCCGCCTCCTCGCGGACCTCTCGCCGAGCCCCGCCTTCGAGAAGCTCGTCGAGGCGAGCGGCGGCTACGGCGAGCGCGTGGCCGCCCCCGGCGACCTCCCGGCCGCCATTACCCGCGCACTCCGCGCGGTGCGCGAGGAAAAGCGCCAATCCCTCCTCAACGTGATCTGCCGGTATTGAAACCCGGCGATTTCGGCCGGTAAGTCACGCAAATCCCCCGTGCTTAAGCAGACGTTAACGGGGGCTGCCGATCATGCCTGCCATGCAGGCTCATCCGACCACGGTCATGCGTCCCCGCGATCCCATCGGCAAGAGCGAGCTTGCCGAGATCCTGCGGCGCAATGAGCTCTATCATGCCGCCCGCCCCGGCGGGCAGCGGGCGCTCCTGGCCTATCGCGATCTCACGGGCGTCGATCTCTCCGGGATCAACCTCGCGGACGCCGACCTCACCGCCGCCTTCCTCTGCGATGCCAAGCTCGCGGAGACCAATCTCAACGGCGCGATCCTCTTCGCCTGCAACTTCGCCCGCGCCGACCTCCGGGGCGCCTCGCTGGTGCGCGCCGATCTCCGCGGCGCCTGCCTGCGCGAGGCGGACCTCACGGGCGCCAACCTCTTCGACGCCGATCTCCGCGACGGCCGCCTCGCGCGCAAGACGCGGACCGGCGAGATCGAGTACGTCGCCGTCGACGCGGAATCGACCGAGCTCGTCGGCGCAACCATGATCAATGCGAACCTCACACAGGCGCGGCTCTCGGGCTCGGTCGCGCTGCACACGGATTTCACGGACGCGATGATGCGCGACACGAAGCTCGTGCGCGCGGATTTGCGCAACGCCACCCTCAACGGCGCCAATCTCGAGGGCGCGGACATGTCCGGCGCGAACCTCTCGGGTGCGAGCCTGCGGAACGCCATCCTCGTGCGGACCGTGCTCGCGGAGGCCGAGACCGATCGCGCGGACATGACGGGCGTGCTCACACACAGCGAGGCCGGGCGGCCGCTCGCAGCCCTTCCCGGCCCCTTCGACGAGCTGCTGCGCCGGCACGAGCAATGGGCGGCCAGCGACGGCGCCGAAGGCGAGCCGCTCGACCTCAGCGGCTATGACCTGCGCAAGGTCGAGACCCTGGCGCGGCGCCAGCTCTCGGCGCTCGCGGGCTACCGCACGATCTTCTACGGCATGAACCTCGAGGGCGTGGCGCTGCAGGCGGCGCAGCTCGAAGGAGCGGACCTCCGGGGCTGCCGTCTCGCCAACGCCGACCTCCGCGGCGTCAATCTCAAGGGGGCACGGCTCAATTACGCCGAGCTCCGGGACTGCAACCTCGGTCCGCTCGCCCTCGAGAACGGCCGCATCCTCCCGAGCAACCTGGAGCGGGCCGATGCACGCCACGCGGACTTCCGTGGCGCGAACCTCCAGCGCGTGGTCTTCCGCGGCGCCAATCTCAGCTCCGCGAACCTCACAGGCGCCAAGCTCGACGGGGTCGACTGGCGCGAGGCCAATCTGCTCCGCGCGCAGAAAAGCCTCTGATAAATCAGCCATGTAGGAGCCGCCACGCGGCATCTGCCTGGGTCCGGTTGGGTTTCCGGTCCCGCTCTGGTATCAAAACGCCCGATCGGCCTTGACAGCAGAAGGGCCGGGGTTTAGGCCCAGCCCATCATTTGCTGTACCAACAACGGAGCAGTCATGCCACCCAAAGGGGGATCGAAGAGCGAGTCCGGCGGCAACGGCGCAAGCGCAAGCACGGCGCCTGCGAGCAGCTCGGCCAAGATCAGTGAGACCGCGGCGCCGGCACCTCAGCCCAGCGCCGCGCCGGCGGCTCAAGCGCCTCAGCCCGCTCCCCTGCGTCCGGCCCCGCCGCCGCAGGACCCGCGGTTCCCGATCTTCTATCGCTCGCTGACGGCGATCGACGGGGTCCGTCACGGCGGCAAGTCGCTGCGCCAGCGCATCGGCTTCGACTTCGCCCGCGGCAGCCATGCGGTGCTCCTCAACGGCACCGAATTCGAGGCTGCGGCGCGGCATTATCCCATCGTCTTCACGCCCTCCCCGCAGCCGGCGGCGCTCGTCGTGCTGGGGGTGCGCCGGGACGAGAACCTCATGGTCGACGCCAATGGCGACTGGCGGCCGGGGACCTACATCCCCGCCTATATCCGGCGCTATCCCTTCATCTTCCACGAGAGCCAGGACAAGCAGCAGTACACGCTCTGCATCGACGAGACCTCCGGCGCCCTCGAGGACACCGGCGACCGCCGCCTCTTCACGGACGGCAAGCCCACGGAGATCGTGCAGAGCGCGCTCCAGTTCTGCGCGGCCTTCCAGCGCGACTACAACAACACCCGCGACTTCGTGGAGCAGCTGAGCGAGCGCGGGCTGCTGATCCCGAACCAGGCGGAAATCACCCTCAATTCCGGCGAGAAGCTCTCGGTCACGGGCTTCCACGTGATCGACCGCGACCGCTTCGCGGGCCTGCCCGACAGCGCCTTCCTGGAGTGGCGGCGCAAGGGCTGGCTGCCCTGGGTGTTCGCGCACTTCATCTCGAACGGCAACTGGAGCGGGCTCGTGGATATCGCGGGAGCGCTCAGCAAGGCGGCCTGACCGGGCCCACCTGCCGGAACGGAGACGCCGCCCCCGCCGGGCGGCGTTTTCGTTTGCGAGGGCGCTGCAAGCCTGCGCTGCCGGATTGTCGCTGGTCGCATGGCGGGGCCGGTAATAGGGTCCGTCGATTGCCGCGTTTTCGAGGGTTCACTCCCATGAGCAACGAGCCGCTGCGCCCCGCCGCATACCGGCTGCGCCTCCCCGGTCCCTCGCCGGTGCCGGAGCAAGTGCGGCAGGCGATCGCCGAGCCCGTGATCAATCACCGCGGCCCCGAATTCCACGCGCTGTTCCACGAGACGATCGCGCTGGCGCGGCCGCTCTTCGGGACCTCCGGTGACGTGTTGCTCTTCGCGGCCTCGGGGACCGGCGTCATGGAAGCCGCGATCGCGAACGTCGTCGCCCCCGGCGAGCGCGTGCTCATCGCGATCAACGGCCAGTTCGGCGAGCGCTTCAAGGCGATCGCCGAGGCCTTCGGCGCCGCGGTCGACACCATCGACTGCGACTGGGGCACCGCGCCGGAGCCGCAGGAGATCGCGCGCCGCCTCGCGGGCGCGGACTATCGCGCGGTCTTCGTCACCCACAACGAGAGCTCGACCGGCGCGGTCGCCGACCTCGCGGCGATCGGTGCCGTCGTCAAGGACAGCAAGGCGCTTCTCGTGGTCGACAGCGTGAGCGGCCTCGCGGGGATCGAGCTGCAGCAGGAGAAATGGCACCTCGACATCGTCGTGACGGCCTCGCAGAAGGCGCTGATGTGTCCGCCGGGCATGGGCCTCGCGAGCGTGAGCGCCAAGGCCTGGGCCGCGATCGAGCGCTCCTCCGGCGGCGCGCGCTTCTTCTGGGATTTCCGCAAGGCCAAGGCCGCGCTCGAGAAGGACGAATCCGCCTTCACCCCGCCGGTCTCGCTCGTGGCGGGGTTGCGGACGGCGCTGCGGATGATCCACCGCGAGGGCTTGCCCGAGGTCTTCGAGCGCCACCGCAGGCTCGGTGCGGCGCTCCGGGCGGGCGGCGAGGCATTGGGGCTCCCGGTCTTCACCCGGGCCCCGCTCCTCTCGCCCACCGTGAGCGTCTTTGCGATGCCGGAGACGCTCGAGGGCGGGACCCTCGTGCGGCACCTCTATCAGCACTACAACACCGTGATCGCCGGCGCCCGCAACCGGCTCCAGGGCAAGGTGATCCGCATCGGCACCATGGGCCACGTCGACGGCCCCGACATCCTCGCGGACCTGCACTATCTGGAGCGGAGCCTCGCCGATCTCGGCCGGCCGGTCCGCGCGGGGGCCGGGGTCGCGGCGGCGGCGGCCGTGCTCGCCCAATGAGGCCCGAACCTTGACACGAGCGCGCGCTCGGCTATTGTCCCGCCCCTGATTTCGACCCCTTCGGATAGTCCACCATGGCCAAGACCAGCAGCGTCCTCATCAAGCTCGTGAGCACCGCCGACACCGGCTTCTACTACGTCACGCGCAAGAACCCACGCACGAAGACGGAGAAGCTCGAGCTCAAGAAATACGACCCCGTCGCGCGCAAGCACGTGGTCTTCAAGGAAAGCAAGATCAAGTAAGAGGCGCCGCAACGGCGACCGAAGGGCTCCCCTCCGGGAGCCCTTTTTCGTTCGAGCAGGCCGCTGCCTCAGTAAGCCATTCGCGGGTACATGCGCGCCGCGATCGCGATCAGCACCGCTGCCGTCGCGGCCAAAACCCCGAAATCGAGCGGCAGTCCCAGAACCGAGGTCCCGTCCTGGAGCATCAGGGCACGGAGGGCATCGACCTCGTAAGTGAGGGGGTTGAGCGCGGCGACGGCGCGCAGCCAATCCGGCATCAGGTCGAGCGGATAGATCGCATTGCTCGCGAAGAAAATCGGCATGGTCAGGACCTGACCGATGCCCATGAAGCGCTCCCGCGTCTTGACGATGCAGGCGATGATGAGCGAGAGCGTCGCGAAGAGGCCCGAGCCCAGCACGATGAACACGACGACGCCCAGCAGATGGAGCGGCATGAGGTCGATGCGGACGCCGAGCGCCAGGGTGAGGACGTAGACGACACAGGCCTGCGAGAGGCCGCGCATGCTCGCAGAGAGCGCCTTGCCCATCGCGAGCGCCGAGCGCGGGGCGGGGCTCACGAGATAGCGATGGAGGACGCCGAGGTCGCGCTCCCAGATCGCGGAGATGCCGTAGAAGATCGCGACGAAGAGCACGCTCTGGGCGAGGATGCCCGCGGCGAGGAAATCGAGATAGGGGAGGTTCCCCGGCGAGATCCCCCGCACGCGGGCCATCACCTCGCCGAAGAGCAGCAGCCACAGCACCGGCTGGACCGCGCGCGTCGCGAGCTCCATGGGGTCGTGCCGCAGCTTCTGCGCCTCCGCGGCAATGACCGCGAAGAGCTGGGTCGCATAGTCCGCCGCTCCGGCGGCGGGCGCCTCCTCAGCCGTGCTGGCGGGCGGCGCGGCGGGCGCGTTGGGTTTCACGATAGCTGCCTCCTGAGTCGATCTCGCCCCCGGTGAGATGCGCGAAGACGTCGTCGAGAGTGGCCTCCGGCCCGACGGCGCTCTTCAGCTCCGCCGGCGTACCGACTCCTCCGATATGTCCGCGATCGATGACGGCGATCCGATCGCAGAGCTCCTCGACCTCGTCCATGTAGTGGCTCGTGATCACCATGGTGGTGCGGAGATGCGCGCGGAGCTCGCGCACGTGGTGCCAGACCGCGTGACGAGCGACGGGATCGAGGCCCACCGTCGGCTCGTCCATGAACAGCACCGCCGGACGGTGCAGCATGCTCTGCGCGATCTCGAGCCGCCGCGTCATGCCGCCGGAATAGCCCTGCACCAGGCGGTCGGCCGCCTCCGCAAGCCCCATGACCGAGAGAGCGCGCTCGATGCGCCGCCGGCGCTCCGCGCGTGGCACGCCGTAAAGCCGCGCCGAGAGCAGGAGGTTCTCGTAGCCCGTGAGCGATCCGTCCGCCGAGAGGAGTTGCGGGACATAGCCGATGCGGCGCCGTACCTGCGCCGGCGCCTCCGTTATGTCGAAGCCCGCGACCCTCGCGCGCCCGGAGGTCGGAGGCAGGAGCGTCGTCAGCATCTTGACGAGCGTGCTCTTCCCCGCCCCGTTGGGGCCGATGAGCCCGAGTATCTCCCCGGGCCTGACCACGAGCGAGGCGCGATCGACCGCGACGACGTCGCCGTACCGCTTCGTCAGCTCGACCGTCTCGATGGCCGCGGCTGCGCTCTCGGCGGCGTTTGTCGCATCAGGCGCCATCGTCAGGGCTCGCGCATCGTGCCGTCCGGCCGGGGCCGGCGGGGGAGTTCCGGCGGAGGAAAGCGTACCGATTCCGGCACGGCTGCGAAAGCCTCGCCCTACCGGTTGATCAAGACGACGCCGCTCACGATGAGGACGGTCGAGACGGCCTTGCGCAGGAGGCTCCCGCCGGAGAGATCCTCCATCGCAAGCCCGCTGCCGAAGGCCGAGAGCGCGATGCCGAAGATGAAGACGAAGAGCGAGGTCGTGCTGCCGATCGCCTGGACGAGGCTCAGCGGCGCCAGCAGAAGCGCGTAGCGGGAGCCCAATCCGCCGCCGAGATTGATGATCTCGTTCGCGCCGTTGATCGTCAGGACCCGGACGGCGTTCGAGCGCAGCAAGGCCAGGAACTCTCGGCGGTGCCGCGCCATCGCCAGCACCCCCGCGCCGAAAAGCGCCTCGCCCGCATAGGTCCAGAAGCTCGTGATCCAGAACTCGTCGCGGACCGCGAAGATCTTGAAGATCACCGAGCTCAGCGCGAGCGAGAACGCACAGGCCAGCATGAGGCCCGCGAGGCGGGCCTTGAACCTGCGCCGGCGCTCCTCCCTCTGCCACGAGAGCAGCAGCGCCCCGCAGACGATGAGCGCGCCCCCCGCCATTTGAACGACGGTGAGCGTCTCGCCCAGCAGGAGATAGCCGAGCGCATACCCGAAGAGCGGAGCCGCCTGATAGAACGGCGCCACCGCCGACGCCTCTTCCTGCTGCAGCGCCGACAGGTAGAAGAACATTCCCGTCATGTAAAGGCACCCGGACCCGAGGATGACGGCGACGCTCGGAAGGGGCAGCGCGGCCACTCCGGGCTGAAAGAAGGCGATGAACGGAAGCGGCACCAAGCCGATGAGGGCGGTGAAGACGAGCAGCACCGCGATCCCGGTCTCCTTGAAATAGCGGTCGACCAGGTATTTATCGATGTGCGTCGAAATCGCCCAAAGGACGGGACCCGAGAACGCGAAGAGAAGCCAGGGCATGCCTCGATATTACGCGCCGAAGAGACGCGCGCCCATCTCCGGGCGGCGCTTCTAGCTCACGATCTTCAGCTCGGCCCTGCCCTTGGCGGGCGGCAGGCCCTGCGGCTGCGGCGCGGCGACGACCCGGTTGCGGCCGAGGCTCTTCGCGGAATAGAGCGCGTCGTCCGCGCGCTTAAGAAGCGCGGCGGAGGTGTCGCGGCCGCCGGGCACGGCGACCGCGACGCCGACGCTAATGCTGACGGCGATGCCCTCGGGGACGTCGGGCGTCACGATCTTCTCGTCGGCGATCGCACGCCGCAAGCGCTCGGCGACCGCGGTCGCGATCTGCGCGTTGGTTTCGGGCATCACCACCACGAACTCCTCGCCGCCGTAGCGCGCGGCGAGATCGAAGGCGCGAACGCTCCGGCTGAGGCGCTGCGCGATCTCCACCAGCACGGCATCGCCCGCGGCGTGGCCCTTGCTGTCGTTGATCGCCTTGAAGCGGTCGACGTCGATCGCGAGAATGGCCGGCCCGTCGGCCCCCGCCTCGGCGCGGAGCATCAGCCCGTCTAGATGCGCCGAGAGATAGCGCCGGTTGTAGAGGCCGGTGAGGCTGTCGGTGAGCGCCATCGAGAGGCTGCGCTGATAGGTCTCGCGCAGCCGCTCCTGCAATCGGCGGCGGCGGATCTGGGTGCGCACGCGCGCCACGAGCTCGTTGCGGTCGATCGGCCGGATCAGATAGTCGGTGGCGCCGAGATCGAGGCCCTTGGAGAGGCGCGGCAGCTCCTCGACCTCGCCGATGAGGAGGATCGGCGCCGTGCGCGTCGCCTCCTCCGCGCGAAGTTCGGCGACGAGCCGCAGCGTGTCCTCCCGCTCGGAAAGCGCGAGCACGAAGAGCTCGACGTCGGCGGTGGCGTGGGCGAGGACGTCGCCGCTCTTCGGCGCATGGACGACGCGATGGGCCGCGAGCGTCTCCAGGATCCGCTGCGCGCTCAGCGGCCGGTCCTCCAGCACCACGATCGACGCCGGCTGCGTCTCCTCCGCGGCCTTCGACTCGCGGTCCGCGAGCGCGGCAAGCCGTCCGTAAGTCTCCTCGCGGAGCCGCCACTCGTCGGTCATGCGCTTCAGGCGGACGAGGGAGCGCACGCGCGCGAAGAGCGCGACGTCGCTCACGGGCTTGGTCAGGAAATCGTCGGCGCCGGCCTCGAGCCCGCGCACGCGCTCGCTCGTGTCGGAGAGCGCGGTCACCATGACGATGGGGATGTCGGCGGTCTCGGGATCGGCCTTGAGGCGGCGGCAGACCTCGAAGCCGTCCATCTGCGGCATCATCACGTCGAGGAGCACGATGTCCGGGCGCTCGCGCTTCGCCAGCGCGAGCGCGGTCATGCCGTTGTTGGCGGGGATGACGTGGAAGTATTCGCTGGCGAGCTTCGCCTCGAGGAGCTTGACGTTCACCTCGACGTCGTCGACCACGAGCACTCGCGCGGACATGGTCCTCGCCTCAGGTTAGAAAGCGTTCGACCGTCTGCAGAAAGTTCGCCACGGAGATCGGCTTTGCGATGTAGGCCTCGCAGCCGCCCTCGCGGATCTTCTCCTCGTCGCCCTTCATCGCGAAGGCCGTGACCGCGATGATCGGGATCGCCTTGAGATCGTCGTCTTCCTTGATCCACTTCGTCACCTCGAGGCCGGAGACCTCGGGGAGCTGGATGTCCATCAGGATGAGGTCGGGATGATGCTGGCGCGCGAGCTTCAGCGCCTCCATCCCGTCCTTGGTCTGCAAGGTGTCGTAGCCATGAGCTTCCAGCAGGTCGTGGAACAGCTTCATGTTGAGGTCGTTGTCCTCGACGATGAGCACGCGCTTCGTCATGCGGCGTTCTGATCCTCCCGCGCTGATCCGCTTCGAGGCGCGGCCATCCCGGCTCTGCCCGATCGGTGCATTCTACACCACAAAACCGCCATTCGAACTTTGCCTTACTGGCAAGCCGGTCCCAAACCGTTCCACAAGTAGCAAACTTTGCCTTAATATTTCGTAACTGTTGCCCAGCGTAAGCGACGAGTCGGGACGCCCGAAATGGGCAAAGCATCAAATAAATATCGAATTGGCGTCGATCTCGGCGGCACCAAGATCGAGGCGGCAGCGCTCGATGGAGGGGGGCGGACGGCGGCGCGGCGCCGGATCGCGACGCCCGGCGGCGATTATGCCGCGACGCTGACCGCGGTGCGCGACCTCGTGCTGGCGCTGGAGGCGGAGCTGGGCGCCCGCGGCTCCGTCGGCGTCGGCACGCCCGGCGCGATCTCGCCCGCAACCGGCCTCATCAAGAACGCGAATTCGACCTGCCTCAACGGACGGCCCCTCGACAGGGACTTGAGCGCGGCGCTCGACAGACCCGTTAGAATAGCGAACGATGCCGATTGCTTTGCGCTCTCGGAGGCGGTGGACGGGGCCGGCGCCGGCGCTCCGACCGTCTTCGGCGTCATCCTCGGGACCGGTGTGGGAGGCGGCGTCGTGGTCCGCGGAAAGTTGCTCTCGGGACCGAATGCGATCGCGGGCGAGTGGGGCCATTCGCCGCTCCCCTGGCCCCGCGACGACGAGCGTCCGGGCCCCGGCTGCTTCTGCGGCAAGCGCGGCTGCACGGAGGCTTTCCTCTCGGGTCGCGGGCTTGCGGAGGATCACGCGGCTCGTACCGGCGAGCGCCTCTCGGCGCCGGAGATCGCCGCCCAAGCCGCCGCGGGGGGCTCCAGCGCGGAGGCAAGCCTTCGGCGCTACGAGGACCGGCTCGCGCGCGCGCTCGCGGTCGCGATCAATCTCATCGACCCGCACGTGATCGTGCTCGGCGGCGGGCTCGGGCAGATCGAGCGGCTCTACGCGAGCGTGCCCCGGCTCTGGGGCGCCTATGTCTTCTCCGACACGGTCGCGACGCAGCTTCTGCCGCCGCGCTACGGGGATGCGAGCGGCGTGCGCGGGGCGGCCTGGCTCTGGCCTCCCGAGGAGAAGGCGTGACCGCGCTCTGCCGCGATTGCGGCACGCTCGCGCCCGCGGTGCCCGCGGAGCGGCGCTGCGGCCACTGCGGCTCGCCGCGCCTCGTCCGGCATCCAGAGCTCGCGGAGCTGAGCCTCGCGCACATCGACTGCGACGCCTTCTACGCGACGGTCGAGAAGCGCGACAACCCCGCCCTCCTCGACCGCCCCGTGATCGTCGGTGGCGGGCGGCGCGGCGTCGTCCTCGCCTGCTGCTACGTCGCGCGGCTCAGCGGCATCCGCTCGGCGATGCCGATGTTCAAGGCGCTCGAGGCCTGCCCCGAGGCGGTGGTGGTGCCGCCGGACATGGGGAAATACCGCGAGGTGAGCCGGCAGGTGCGCGCGCTCATGGAGACGACGACGCCGCTGGTGCAGCCGATCTCGATCGACGAGGCCTTCCTCGATCTCGCGGGCACCGAGCGCCTCCACGGCGGGCCGCCTGCCCGCACCTTGGCGCTCCTCGCTGGGCGCATCGAGCGCGAGGTCGGGATCACCGTCTCGATCGGCCTCTCCTACAACAAGTTCCTGGCGAAGCTCGCCTCCGATCTCGACAAGCCCCGCGGCTTCGCCTCGATCGGCCGCGCCGACGCGCTCGATTTCCTGGCGCCGCGGCCGGTGGGGCTGCTATGGGGCGTCGGCCAGGCATTGCAGCAGCGGCTCGCCCGCGACGGCATCGGCACCATCGGCGAGCTCCGGCAGCGGAGCGAGCGCGATCTCGTCGCGCGCTACGGCTCGATCGGCCGCAGGCTCTATCGCTTCTCGCGCGGCGAGGACGACCGCGCCGTCGTGACCGACGCACCCACCAAGAGCGTCTCGGTCGAAACCACCTTCGAGCGCGACCTGAGAGAGCGCGAGGCGCTCGCGGCGGAGCTGCGCGCGCTCGCCGACGATCTCGCGCGACGCCTCGCCGCCCACGGCCTCGCCGCCGGTGGCGTCGTCCTCAAGCTAAAGACGAGCCGCTTCAAGATCGTGACCCGGAGCCGCGCCCTCGCGGACCCGACGCAGCGGGCCGAGGTGCTCTATCGCGCGGCGCTGCCGCTGCTCGAGGAAGCCGCCGATGGCAC